>JAFSCH010000141.1 GCA_017436865.1 Lachnospiraceae bacterium | reverse complement strand
TTTCTTTTTAATTCTGTCTTGTTCTCTGCTCATTTTTTTCCTCTGCGATAAAGTTTTTCTTTTATTTTACCTTATCACAATGAAAATGGCTAAAATTAAGCACATTTATTGCGAATTATTTTTACCTGTCAGAGCTGGATAAATGTAATCTGCCGCTGTTTTTAGAGGTATGCTTTCCTGAATCATTCCTGTCTTTTTATCCAAAATATAAAGGAAATCATCCTCAGCCGTAAATCCGTATCCGCATACAATGGCATCGCCTATCACCTCAAAGCTGAGGGAATTACAGGTTAGCGGTGCTGTCTTCCAGATTACATGAAAATCTGCTAAATCAATTGCCGTAATATATCCGGTATGTGGTGAAGATTCCGCATAAGTATAATGTCCTGTAGCAACATACAAAACTCCGTTATCTGCCTTCGCCCAGATAATTCTTTGAAAAACATAATCTTTATCTGCTTCTGCAAAATCATTGGCATAACTGTAATTAGAAAAATCTAACGTTATCTCTCTACCTTCTCCATTACACTCGACTAAAAAAAGTTCATATGCATCCCACGCATTATCACCATATGTATCATAAAAATAATTCTCATCTGCATACGACATACCTTGAAAATCCAGATTATAGGTACTTGCCCATTGATTTACATCACTAATTCCATTGGCAGTTTCACTAAGCTTCTCTAAAAATACAGTTTGCTGAGTTAACTCTTGTGTAGCATTTTCATGATAATAATCCCAGCTCGGATTCTCCAATTGATGATACACACTTCTCTCATCAATTGGCATGATAAATTCATCCTCCGCTAAAACAAAATCTGTTTGTATTACCGTTGTATTCTCTTCTGTTTCAGTGGATTCTTTCATTACAACTCCTGCATTAAACTCCTCTGTTGGCATTACTTCCTGCTTTCCACATCCAGTTATGACTAAATCGGTCAAAACAACTAGCAATAAGCTCATAACACATTTCTTTTTCATAATAATATCTCTCCCTTTCTCAACTTATCTTCTCTGTCTTCTTGACATATCTCTTTGTGCCTTTTCCATTCTCCTCTCTAATACCTGTCTACGTGCCTTCGCATATGCCTCTTCTTTTTGCAAATTTAAATACGTTTTCCAATGTTTTTCTGCTAAATCACCACTTTCCAACGCTGCTCTTATTGCACAGCCCGGCTCCGTCCTATGCTGACAGTCAGAAAACCTGCAACCGGAAATCAAACTTTCGATATCCTCAAAAGATTTTTCTTTTCCTTCTTCCATTTCTGAAATAATCAACTTTCTCATTCCCGGCGTATCAATAATCCGTCCGCCTCCCGTAATTATTTCTCCATTTAACAGCTGTATCTTTTCAGGCACATAAAAACACTGTTTATAAGTCGTTGTATGTCTCCCCTGTGCATCTGCTTCACGAATTCCACCTGTGAGCATTTCGGTTCTTCCCAATAAAGTATTCACAAAAGAAGACTTTCCAACACCCGATGATCCAAGCAATACTACCGTTTTTCCTTTTTGAAAATAGTCTTCCAGTTCTGTAAATCCCTCTCCTGTTACGGAGCTTACACAATATGCATCAACACCAAATGCAACATCTCTAACCTGCGACAAATAAAACTCTCTATCATCGCATAAATCCGCTTTTGTAAGAATAATAACCGGTGTTCCACCACTCTGCCATGAAACAGTCAGATATCGTTCTAACTTAGCTATGTGAAAATCACGGTTCAGTGACATGGTAATAAAAACATAATCAAAATTCGCTGCTACAGCCTGATCCGGCAATCCTTGTGTAGCATTCAATCGCATAAATACTGACTTTCTAGGCAATATCTCCATAATCTGGCTATCTCCAAGCTCGTTATATATTACCCGTACCTCATCGCCCACTGTGGGAAACTCTACAAGCTCCTTTGTATTATAGAAATTTACTGTTTTTAGCCTTCCATAAAAGGTCTCATTCTCTGTATAAAGCTCATAACGCTCTCTATGTACTGCCATTACTGTTGCTATTTTTGTATTCATTTCGTAATTCATTTGTTTTCTCCTAATCATATACGGTTTCTTTTGTACTTAGTAAAAAATACTAAGCCGTGTATCTGTTTGTTACTGTTTTGTTTTTGGATAAAAATGTATATGATTACTCTTCAAAAAATAAATGCAAAAATAGTGTGTGCCAGCGCACACACTTTGGCAAGAATTTCTTACGAAATTCTTGTCTAACTACCACTATATAACAGCAATTTCCTATCACTCAAAAAAACCGTGGTAATTCAAAAGAATACCACGGTAAATATTACAAAAAACACTTCTTTATGTAACGAATCCTTTCTATTTTCCATTATAAAAGTTTACAAAGCGCTACATATCATCCGAGGTAATCATATACAATCTTAAGTTTTTGTTCTCTTTTCTTCTTAACATCGCAATTACCTCCTTTTTCTCTCAATTCTGTGTTCATTTCGCTACGGTACAATCATATACCCATAATTTGGCTATGTCAATACATAATTTTTATTACTTAATGTTTACAAACCTTTTCTGTCTTAGCAATCATAATAAATAACAAAATCAAGAAAAATGCTAGATACAATGGCATCAACTTCAAGTCTACATAATTTGCAATTAATCCAAAAAATGGTGGCATAAAGGTAGACCCAACATAGGCACTCGCCATCTGAATACCGATAATTCCCTGCGAATTCTCAGCTCCAAAATTCGCTGGTGTTGAATGAATAATACATGGGTACACTGGTGCACAACCAAGACCTATGATGATAAATCCCATCATTGTTACGATTTCTATTGGAATCGCTGTGCAAATCACTCCAAATAACGCAATTGCTGTGCCTATGCGTATACTTCGATTATCTCCCAGCTTATCCGTAATAAAACCTGCTAAAAATCTTCCTACTGTTATGCCAATGAAAAATAGTGCACCAAGAGCAGCCGCTTTGTCCTTCGATACACCTCTTGTTCCCTCTAAATAACTACTCGCCCAAAGCATGGTAGTCGCTTCTGCCGCACAATAAGCAAAAAATCCTGTTAAAAGATACGGAACTCCCTTTATCTTTAACGCACCCTTTAGTCCGAGAACTTCTGTATTTTCCTCTATTTCTTTATTTCCTTTATTAATCTTCCACAGAGGAAATGTCAATAGCAATACAACTACGATACTAAATTGTAAATAAGAAACCATACGATATCCATTCGTCCAGACTGTACGAGTCAATGCATAGCTCATAATATATGGACTTATTATCGTTCCTACACCCCAAAAGCAGTGTAGCCAGCTCATATGTCTTGAATTGTAATACAACGCCACATAATTATTCAATGCTGCATCAATAGCTCCTGCACCAAGTCCATAAGGAATTGCCCATAAACACATCTGGTAAAAATCCGTTGTTGTAGAAAAGCCCAATAACGCAACTGCCGTAAGTAATGTACTTACCGTTGTAACGATTCTTGTTCCAAATTTTTTCGTTATTCTTTCGGACATCAGTCCCGAAAAAATTGTTCCGCCAGAAATAATCATAGAAACCATACCCATATAGGATAACGGAACACCAAATTCTACACGTATTGTTGGCCATGCAGATCCTAATAAAGAGTCCGGTAAACCAAGGCCTATAAAAGCCAAATAGATAACTGCTAATAATAATAGATACATATGATACCTCTTTTACTTGTCAATTTTTTGTTTCCCCTATGCTTTCTAATTCACAAACCTTTTGTCAAGATTATTCTATATAATATCACAAATCTAACCTTTTTTTCAAAGAAAACTTCAAAAAACAGATAGAAAAAAACAGATACTTTCATTGCATCTGTCTTTTTCTATCACTTATGTATGTAATCTCTTATATAACCTGTTTCCCGTCATATCAACTTGCCATCTTCTTATCATCCCTCCTGTTTTGTACATCAAATGGGCACTATATAGAAAATCACCTATCATAATTCCCATCAATACAATCGTAATGGTTCTTAACACATCATAATCCCACTTTACAAAGAAATGAAACAATGGCTCTAAGCAGTGCTGCATGAACAACGTAACCATACTGGCAAACATCATACTTGTTGGGATAGATGTATATTGTGTAATATGCAACGGCAACCTTGAATAATCCCACCAGCTAAAATGACATACTTTTTCCACAAAAACTCCCATCATCACTTCACCCACACTGATACACATCATAACAACCAGAAAATAAACTAGTATTCTGAGCATTCTATTTTGAATCCTCAATAATTTTCCAAAAATCCACATTTTCTTTGGCGTTCCTATTATAAGTAATATCAATAACATAGCTATTCCATAACCAATCAAAAATGGAAAACACATATTCCGATTATCCATATAGCCCTTCGTCATGGCCAGCCATATATTCTCAACCAAAAAACCAAGCATAGAAACAATAATCATCACCATACAAAGCGCAAAAAGATTTGTCAACTTCATCATCTTTTCTCCTCTAATCTAATTTTTCATATCCTACTGCCATATATTTAATACAGATTCTCAGCTGTTCCATAAACTCCTCTGGTGGCATAGTCGGATATTCAAGAACCCATCTTAAAAAGGTAATACCAAATGCATCAGCCATAAAATTCCTTTGAAAATCTGATATATTTTCTTCTCCCGTCACATCAGGAAGTGTTTTATCTATGATATAAAGAAGCAATTCTCTGAAGTAATCTAAAAATGAATTCTGTCCGTTGATTCGCAACGCCTTACAGTAAAATTCTCTATTATTATAGAAAAAATCACAAGTATCCGTCAGCAACTCCCATACTCCATCGTAATTTTTCTTACTTGCCTCTTCTAGAAACTCCATATCAAAAATCCAGTTTACCAAATCATATTTATCCTTAAAATGATAGTAAAAACTTTTTCGATTCCTATTGCATTTATTACATATATCACTCACACTAATCTTTTCAAACGGCTTTTCGACCATTACCTCTTTCAAAGCATTTGCAAGTGCTTTTTTCGTTATCTTAGAACTCGCCAAATGATACACCTCATTAAAACAAAGATTTTGCAAAAGTATATCACCAAATGCTTTTGCTCTCAATAAAATAACCTAACTATTTTTGGGACAATTTTTATTTTTTGTCCCATTTTAATCTATATAGCGCTAAAAACCGTAATAGAATTCGTTTTTTACGAACCTATTACGGTCTATCTTACTTCATGCATACACTCAATATTTTATCCGCCGCAGCTTTTGCTCCCGTACACTTCCGAAAACCATCTGCAATCTTTACTGCATTTTCCTGATAAGAAAAATTATCCATCACCTCTTCAATTGCCTCTAAAATAGCAGAAGGCGTAGTCTTTTTTAATTGAATTCCGGCACCAAGCTGCAATACTCTATTCGCCACACCACCCTGCTCTGAAGTTTGCGGATACATAACCAATGGTACTTCATAGTATAAACTCTCATTTACACTGTTCATACCACAATGTGATAAAAATACATCTGCCTGTGAAAGCACTGCAATTTGGTCTACTTGAGTATACACAGAAATATTCTCCGGCAATTCTTCAAAACTCTCTATATCAACCAAATTTCCAACCGACATAATAACCTGGTATTCCGTCTCCTTAAACGCAGCAATACAATTCTTATACAGCTGTAACATATCATTATTAACTGTACCCATAGAAATGTAAATGAGCTTTTCTTTCGTTTTTTCTATCTGTTCTGTAACAGTTCTTACCGATGGACCTACAAAAGCATATTTATCAGAAAAAGTATCTGCACATGGCTGAAATTGAGGTGATGTATATACTACAGTATCTGTTTTCTCATCGTTTTGAATAATATCTAAGACATTCTTAACAGGATAGCCCTTATCCTGTAAACGTTTGATATCCTTCTGTATCTTTGACATGGAAAAAATCATCCCAAACAGCTCACCAATGCTCTGTTTCATAATTTTTGCCGAATATTTATTAAAAGCAAAAGTGGTCGTGGAAGATACAAAAGGAATACCTAGCTTAAGTGCAACTGCCTTTCCCCAAACAGCCATTGAATCTGCCACAATACAGTCTGGCTGTAACCGCTCCATATCCTTACATACCATATCATCCAGCGCCAACGTTGTATCCACTAAAAGCTTTGTTGAAAAAGCCAAGTCTTTTCCCACTCTTGCAGTGTCCTTTGGTTCTAACTTCAACTCTGTATCATACTCATCACAGGGAACGAATTTTGCACCTGTTGCTTCTATCTTTTCCTTCAACATATTGTAGGAATAATACCAGACCTCATGACCTCGTTCGATTAATTCACGCACTACTCCCAAAGTTGGATTCGTATGTCCATGTGCCGGAATACAGAAAAATACGATTTTACCCATGCTTTTCCACCTCTTCCCCCATTGCAATTTCTCCAAAAATCATAGAAATATACTTGTTCATCATTTCCTTTGGAGGAATTGCAATTCCTTTTTCTTCATCACCCAAAACAATAATCGTATCTCCTGGCTTAATTCCAAGCATATCTCTAGCTTCCTTTGGAATTACAAATTGTCCCTTTTCACCAATTTTCACTGTCCATGCATTTTTTCCTTTTGGTATACTCATAGAAATCTCTCCTTATATTGCATAAGTATGATTAGTTATACCAATCATACTTATCTAAACTTAAAATGTCAAGTGGAGACTTAGAAAACAATAAAGACCGCTTGCTTAAGCAAACGGTCTGGTGTATAATCTACTTAGAAAGCGGTCGGAATTGAAGTTTCCGATTGCCCTCAGCTGATAACTATTTTTGAGATAGCATCCAAACTTTAGGCGGTCGGGATGCTATTTCTTTTTGTTATTATGATTGTCTATAAATGACAGAGCCGCAAATATTACTAACAATAAAGTCAACACTTCCATTGTATTCATAGGGCATCACCCTCTCTTTCGTAAACTAGAGGGCAAATAACTTCGGATTTCGCATCCAACTTTCTATATAAAATTATACATTAAGTATATTAGCACAACTCGAACTAATGTTCAACATTTGATTATGTTATTTAATATATTATTTCATCTCTCTCCATATAATCAAGTGTTTTTTTCAATATATTCAATACTTTTTGATACCCGTCTTTGAATGGAACTAAGGTTATGGAGTGATCTTTACCTCATACAGGGCAGATATATAGTAATAATGGGTACACCAAATAAAACGT
>JAFSCH010000068.1 GCA_017436865.1 Lachnospiraceae bacterium | reverse complement strand
TTATCTTTGGGAAAAACAGAACAATCACATATTTCAGTAGCATCGTTGATGACATCGACTTTGACTACTTCCTGTACGGTATTTGTTGGAATAGTGGTTTTATTTCTTTTTGGCAAATCAACCTGGTAGCCTGATTTTTTTACCTGACTGATCCAACTGTAAAAAGTACCAACAGGAATATCATGCTCACGACACCACATACTGATAGAAAGCCCACTTTTAAGGCAGTCAGTAATCATGGAAAATCGCTCTTCAATAGAATAAGGTGAATAACTCATAAAGACTCCTTTCATAACTCGTAGTAAAATGCTTGTGTTCTCAAAACATCTCATAGTGAAATGTTTGAGTTATTTACTATCATTATGACAGAAACATTGTAATGAAAAAATCCACCTTAATACTTTGCGCTTACGTTTTTAACAAATGATTTAGGAGAACTTTTTTATGTTAGAAAGAAGCAAAGGTATCACAAATTTTCAATTAAAGTATATAGCAATGTTTGCTATGGTGTTAGACCACATACATTATATGTTTGAGTATACGGGAAAAGTGCCGGCATGGTTTTCGGTTGTTGGAAGACTTGCAGCACCGATTTTTTTGTTTTGTTTGATTGAAGGGTTTGAAAAGACAAGGAACCAGAAAAAATATTTTAAGACTATTTATTTGATTTCCATTGTTATGGGAGCCATTCGATTTGGATTTTATAATGTATTGCATTTTGCGGTTAGAAGTGATGGTTTTTGCCCGCAAAATGCAATGTTGTCATCTTTTGTACCGCTTTTAGTTGTACTGTTTGGATTACAAAATTTTAGACAGAAAAAGTATGTGAGGGGCACGTTATTAACTGTGATTCCGATTATAATGCCATTTTTAATAATACCGTTGTATGCAATTCAGAATGAACTGTTTTTATTTACACTCAATTTGGTTAATTTTACAGTGCTTCCGGTACATTCCTTTCTTTCGGATGGAGGAACTGCAACGCTAATAATGGGTATTGTAATCTATTTATTTTTTCGCAAAAATCGAATCAGACAGTTGTGCGCATTTGGAATTACGGTTATTTTGTGGGATGTCCTTTTGCCGTTAGCCAAGGGATATTCAATCTCAGATTTGATATTTCATGCATATGAGTGGGTGGAGGTGTTCGCCATTGTACCACTGTTATGTTATAATGGAAAACGAGGCACAGGCAACAAATGGTTGTTTTACATTTTTTATCCGCTACACATTTACGTGTTGTACGGAATTTCATTACTAATTTATAGGTAAAAAATATGGAAAAAATATTAGTTGTTGACGATGAGCAGGATGTGCGGGAGTTGATTAAAAATTCCTTAAAAAAAGAATATGATGTAACCGATTGTGAAAATATAAAGGACACTGATCTGGATTCATTGAAACGGTATGATTTGATTTTGTTAGACGTTATGCTGAAAGAAAATGATGGCTTTGGAATTTGTATAAAAATCAGAGATTTGGTAGATAGCCCTATTATTTTTTTGACGGCTCGGACAATGGAAGAGGATGTGGATTATGGTTTGTCGGTAGGTGCAGACGATTATTTGAGAAAACCATTTTCCGTAAATGAGTTACGTGCCCGTGTGAGAGCACATTTGCGTCGGGAGAAGCGTGAGCATCAAAGCGTTTTAGTGCGGGATGAGGTACGTTTTTATTTGAAAAAGAGAGACGTGTATTATGGAGATGTACCGATTTCGCTAACATCTAGTGAGTATGATATTTTGTTACTTCTTGCGAAGTATCCGGGTCAGGTTTTTTCCAAGGAAGAGATTATGAAAATATTTATGGTTACGAAAAAGACGGAAATGATTCAGCCATTGCAGAGCATGTAAAAAATATTCGAAGGAAATTATCAGAAAAGAATTTGCAATGCATTGATACGGTTTGGGGGATAGGCTACCGATGGAAAAAATAAGAGGACAACGAAAATTACGAAGTATTTTTATACAATATCTTTTGTTTGAGATAATCGGAGCACTTTTGCTGGCAGTAGTAATCGGGGTGTTTGGATTTTCAGTTTTACTTGGACATGTGCAAAAACAACCGCGTTTAGCAGAAGCGGATGTAGAAATGTGGATACAGAATTCTTTGGAAGCTGGTGAGATTTTAACGGAGAAATTGCCGGAGAATGTGAAGGTCTATATTTTTAACGAGGAAGAGATTTTTAACAATCTTACTGCCGAGGAGTGGAAGGAATTTCAAGAACATTTGGACGCGGCGGCAATGATTCCTAATAACAGTTACATTCAGGCAATAGACGGCAGTAATGTGTATCGGCAATACGCTATGTTAGGCCGACGAATTATGGTAAAGTATCAAATGGAAGCAACCTATGATGTTATGGGAGTGGAAAAGAAAATTATATTGTTTTTCGGAATCGCGTTAGTAGTTGCGGAAATTTTGTGGCTTGTTATTGCAACAGGCTTACATGCAAGAAAAATAAGGCGAGAGTTGCAGAAATTAACCCTTGCATCTGTAGAAATCGGGAATCAAAATCTGGATTTTCAAATTGAACATAGTAACATAAAGGAAATGGAAGATGCCATTGAGTCTTTTGAAATTATGAAAAATAAAACAAAAGAAACGTTAGAAGAAATGTGGCGTGCTGATAAGGTAAGATGTGAAAAAAATATTGAACTGGCTCACAGAATTAAAACAGCCCTAACTGTGATTCGTGGAAATACGGAATTGATGCTAGAGACGCCGATATCTGAGGAACAGCAAGGATATTTAGAAACCATGCGGAAGCATGAGACAGAAATTATTAATTATGTATTGGATATCGTGCAAGACAACGATAATAAGTAACGGATGTTGCTCGGATAATGCCGCTGGTGGATAATAGTATGGGTAAATAATGTTACAGATAATAAGGACAGACCAATGAGGAGACTAGTGATGCAGAAAGAATTTTTTCCGGATGGAACAATAATTGATGAACGGTTTTACGATTTGAAGGCATGGAAATTGCAGACATTCTCAAAATGAGTGCAAAAGCTTCTTCTATTGCAGTGACGAGAAAGGGGGCTGTTCCTTCGATTCCTTATCGTAGCGAAGTTGCAGAAGCAATGAAATAGAACTTAGGGAATACATAATTGAAAAAACTGCTGAACGAAATTTGTGAGATACGTGTTCGGCAGTTTTTGTTATTTTTGAAATGGTACAAATGACTGAAAAAGATACACAAATAAGGCAAAGTGACGCTCAGTATTGACAAATAAATATAAATATTAGAAAATAAATATATGTAGTCTATATATAATGGAGGGTCGTATATGAAAAATGTCAGTATAAAAGTAAAAATGTTGTCACTTGCATTAATAACGATAATGGGTATGGTGCTTATTGGTATTTTTACCATGACCCAAATATCACAGATGCAGAAGAGTGCTGAGAAGTCTTTACATGATAGTATAGTAGAGGATTATGATGAAAATATTAGAAATCAGGTGGAGAATGCGATTTCCCTTCTGAATGCTGTTTATGCAGGTTATGAAGCAGGAGAATATACGTTTGATGAAGCCGAGAAAAGAGGGGCGGATTTACTTAGAGAACTGCGTTACGGAGAAGGGGGCTATTTCTGGGCAGATACTTATGAAGGTGATTGTGTTGTTTTGCTAGGTGGTGATACAGAAGGAACGAACCGTATGGAGACAAAAGATGCAGACGGTTACCAAATGGTAAAGCAGATTATTGCTGTTGGAAAGGAACCAGAAGGCGGATATACAGATTATGTATTTCCTAAAGAAGGTGGAACCGAACCATTACCAAAACGATCCTATAGTAAGGCATTTGAGCCTTTTGAGTGGGTGATCGGAACTGGGAACTATATTGACTATATTGATGCTACTGTTGAGGAAGAAACACATGAGCTTGATAAACAGATTGAGGCAGCTCGTATTGCTATCTTTTTGATGAATAGTATTCTGACGTTGGTTATTATGGCATATTGCATTTATATGGCTGTTTCCATGGTAGGAATGTTTAAAGAGTTACTTCACTACATCGGATATATTGCTAAAGGTGATTTTTCGCAAGAGTTGCCGTCTAAGCTTGCAAACAGAAAGGATGATTTTGGTAAATTAGGGCAGAATCTTGATGAAATGAGAAATCAAGTAAGTGAATTGATTAGTGTGGTGAAGAAGCAAGGAGAAATACTGGGCGAAGTTGTTAATAGTGTAAAAGAAAAGATATTTACGCTTGGAGGCAGTGTGGAAGAAGTATCTGCAACAACGCAGGAACTAGCAGCAGGTATGGAAGAGACAGCAGCATCTTCTGAAACCGTAAAAAATATGTCCCATGAAATAGAAGAGGCAGCAAGAAGTATTGCGACACACTCACAAGAGGGGGCAGAACAAGCAGAAGATATCCATATTCGTGCATCAAAGACTCAGGAAGAAACAAAAGAACGTAGAGACAGCACAACTTTAATGCATGGACAGATACAGGAAAGACTGACGAAAGCCTTGGAAGAAGCAAAAATTGTACAACAAATAGATGTGTTGTCTGCTGCAATTATGGATATAACGAATCAGACTAATCTTCTTGCACTTAATGCTTCCATAGAGGCGGCAAGAGCAGGAGAGGTAGGAAGAGGCTTTGCGGTTGTTGCATCAGAGATAGGAAGTTTGGCAGAGCAGTCGAAGCAGACTGTTTCCAAGATACAGGAAGTAACAGAAAAGGTGACAGTTGCTGTAGTGAACCTTTCTTCTGATGCAGAAAAGCTTTTGGAATTTATGAGTAAGGATATTATGGAAGGTTATGACATGTTCGGAAGAGTGGCAGGAGAATATAATCAGGATGCGGAAAATATTAGTACTATTATTGATGATTTTAGTGCTACTTCACAAAGACTGCTTGTTTCTATAGATGGCATTCTTGACTCAATGAATGAAATTGCAACTGCAACAAATGAAGGCGCAGAGGGAACAGCTAATATTGCAGAGAGAGCTTCTGAAATGAAAGAGTATGCAGATATGGTATCACTGGAAGCAGATAGATGTAAGGAAGCGGCATCTCAACTCAATAAAGAAATTTCTGTGTTTACAGTTAAATAATTCAAAGGGGCTACCAGTTTATTTTTCTTAAAGTTAAGAAATACTACTACACGCCCATCTGCGATGCGAAGTATATTTCGAGTATAGAGTACAATAGAAAAACATATTCAAGAATTGACGAAGTGAACATATTTGCAGTGCAACTATAAAGTAAAGTTTACAAGATTGAGACATCATGAGGTACAGATGGAGGAGGGTACGGTACTTTCTGTTAGTAAGACAAAAGAGAAGCAACTAAAGGCAGTACTTTTTCAGTATGTGTAGGAGGTTGCAATTTAATGAGCAATTCATTATAAAAGGAGTACATATCCGATTTGGAAAAAAGAGTGGTTTGATGACAAAAAATACCATTCTTTTTTTCTTGCATTATACTAACCTTATGAGAAAACTATCATTTATAACGTGAGGTGGAGGCATATATGTTAGAGGATGATTCAAAATGAGTTAATAACAATTACACAGAAACTTGACATATTTTTTGCTATCGCTGTGTGGTAAAAAGAAAGAGTAGCCAAGCATTATGAAGTTTCAACAAGAAGAAAGGCAGTTACTAAAACGGAGCAAACAGTAACAGAAGGGTGTTTTGTGTAATGAAGTATGAATTGCGTTTTTATAAAAAAGAGTATTACAATGCCATGATAGAGCTGGCAAGAAAGTCTTATGAATGGGAAGTACCGGCAGTACCTGTCAGCAGAGTAGAGTTTGCCAATACGGTTAATAAGTATTTCAATGATTCTCATTCTGCATGGGAGAAAACCGTCGGTTGCTATTTTGAAGACGACAACATGGTAGCCTGTACATGGAACGAAGCCTGTTATGATGGCGAGAACATGCTTATGTTTGATTCGAAAGAACGTGCACAGGATGAAGAATTGCTTTTAGAAATGATAAAGCATGTAAAGACCTATGGTGCAGGAATCAGGGAGGACGGAAAGACAAGAGAAGTAACACTTCTAGTTCCTCAGTGGAATCACGTATTGCAGAAGCTGTTAGAGAAGAAGGACTTTGGAATCATAGAGTGGAAAGAGAATATTAATGTTCTTAAGTTTGAAGAAGAACCGTTTGAGGTAAAACTTCCGGAAGGATATACCTTTGCAGATGGAACACAGATTCCGGCAGTATATCTGGCAATGGTACATCGTCATTCCTTTGGATACGGGGCTGGTACAGCAGCAGAATATGCTGATGTGGCGTTTGAAAAAATGAGACAAGAAAAGCACTATAATCCGAAGCTGGAATTATGTGTGCTAGATACGGAAAAAAGACCTGTTGCCTTTGCGAATATATGGTATGATGAGGCTATGGAATATTGTGAATTAGAACCGCTTGCTGTATGCTGGTGGGAACGCAGAAAGGGAATTGCAACAGCTCTTATGCATGAGTTATCTAATCGTGTAAAAGAGATGTATCCAAGCTGTAAGGGCATGGAAGGCGGAGACCAGACGTTTTATACAAGTATCGGGTATGAAAAGATTGCAGAGATTGATAAATATCATTGGGAAGCAGAGATTATTATTTCTTGGGAACAAGAATCGGCAGATAAGAAATATAGTGAGTTGATATAAATGACACGAGTGTCATGAGTTAAAGGGCAAATCTGAGAAAGGTATGATTATTCGTATGAAAAACATCGATAAAGAATTAGTAGACTGGGCAATACAGAAGATAGAAACAGAATACAAGGATGATGTAGCGCTACTGATAGGACAGGTTGGAGGTTGCAAGATTCCGACTGATGAACAGAATATGATTTTTGACTTTTTTGTTCCGGCAACAGAGCGTGGATTTCAGATGGCAAATACCTTTATGATTGAAGAAATGGGATATGACCTGTTTCCGATTGGATGGGATAGACTTGAGGGAATAGCCAATATTGAAGAGCCAAGAATGATATTTGCTTTTGTAAAGGGTGAAGTAATCTATGCAAGAACGAAAGAGGATAAAGAGCGTTTTGAGAAGATAAAAGCGCAGATGTTTGAGCGGTTGCATGATAAGGTGCTCATGTATGGAAAGGCATTGGAGCAGTTGGAAACAGCGCAGGAAATCTATCAAACCATGCTGTTTGAAGAAAAGTTTGGTAAGCTTCGAAAGGCAGCAGGCGGTGTGTGCTGTTTTCTGATGAGTGCGATAGCATCATTAAATGGAACTTATCTGGAAAGTGGTTATATGAATCTGACAAAGGATTTATCCGGAATGACATTGCAGCCAAAGCGTTTCAAGGAATTGTTTACAAAGCTTTTGGATGCGAAAACAGCAGAAGAGATACGCACATTAGTATATGAAATGATAAAAGCTACGAGAATGCTTATTACTCAGAATCATCCTAGCCAAAGCATAAAGCAGGAAAAAGTCACAGACGATTTGGAAGAATTAGCATTTTGGTATCATGAGGCACGCTATACCTTCCGAAGAATAGAATATTATACTTCTATTGGGGCAGCAGAGGACAGTTACTTATTGGGTTGTTATTTGCAAATAGAGTTTGATGCCATTCAAGAGGATTTCGGTTTAGAAGAAATGGATTTGATGGGACATTTTAATAGCAAGCAATTAGCTGATTTTGCAAGCAAAGCAAGAGAAATAGAGGCATATTTACTGGCAGTTTTAAAAGAACATGGATTAACAGGTCATATGTATGGCAATTTAGAGGAATTTTTAGCAGATAATTAGGAGGAAGGAATGCGTTATAAAAATGCGAGTCACGTTCTTCCTGACGAATTGCTAAAAGAAGTTCAAAAATATGTTGCAGGAGAAGCAATTTACATCCCTGGATTAGAGGAGAAGCGAAAATGGGGAGAAGGCTCCGGCGCCAGAACATACTATAAAGAACGAAATGCCAGAATCAAAGAAGAATATCAACAAGGAAGTTCCTTTGAACAACTTGAAGAGAGGTATGGTCTGTCACAAGAACGGTTAAAACACATTGTATATAAAAAAGAATAAGAAAAAAGGCAGATAATTCTGCCTTTTTTCTATAATTTCTTAATCAATAGTGCATAGAAGATTATACCAACAATAAGTGAAATGGTATCAGAGATTGGTTGTGCATACACAAGTCCTATTTCTCCTACAAAGAAGTTCATAATCACTAAAAGCGGGAACAGCAGTCCTGCCTGACGAATAACAGACAAAGCAAGCGAGTGCGCCCATTTTCCCATCGCCTGAAAAATACTGCTAAACAGGTTTGTAAAACACATACCTGGTGAACAGAAGAACCAGATACGAAGAAATTGTACTCCTTTTGCTACGGTATTCGGTTCAGAAATAAATAGCTTAATCAAAGGCTCGGCAAGAGCCATGACAAAAATAACACAAAATGCTGCATAGCAACCTAAAATGATAAAGGAGTATCGGTTGATTTCTTTTAAGCGTTTTGTATCCATAGCGCCATAACAATATCCTAACAGTGGCATAATGCCCTGAGTCAAGCCAACGGTAATTTGAATGGCAATAGAACCAATCTTCTGAACAAGGCCAAAAGCAGCAATGGAGACATCTCCATATTGAGACATAAAGTGCGTTAGCACAATGTTAGCGGAACTTCCAAGTACGATAATTGCTGCTGCAGGAATACCGACTAAGATGACCTGTTGTATGATTTGTGCTTCGAAACGGAGCTTTTTTGGATTTAATACAATCACAGTTCCTTTCGTTCGAAGAATTACCTGAAGCAAGTATAGGAATGCAATGATATTGGAAATACAAGTAGCAATACCGGCTCCTTGTGCCCCTAAACTGAATAGAGAAACAAATACATAATCAAGAGCAATATTTAAGATACCGCCAAGAGCCATACCGATACTTGCCTGTTTGGTATTGCCTTCTGCACGTATTAAGTGTCCAAGCATTAAGGCACTAACAGAAGGAATGCCACCATAAATAACAGTCCAGCTAAGATATGCCTTGGTAGCTTGGAAGGATTCAGGTGTAACGGCACCGATTAGTGTCAATATCGGAGTCATATAAACGGACAAGGCAACAATAATAATCAGAACACCTACAAGTGCACCATAAAAGGAAAAGGTTGAAGCTTTGGAAGCTCTTTTGTGTTCACCTTGACCGAGAGAACGGGAAATAAAGCTGTTTGCACCAATACCGAACAGATTTCCAACCATGGTTAATGTCATGAACAATGGAAAACTTAAGGTTAATGCAGCAACCTGTGAAGGGTCATTGGTATGACCAACAAAAAATGTATCAGCCAGATTATAGAGAAGAGTTACAAGCTGACTCAAAATAGTAGGAATTGCAAATTTAGCAATCGCACGAGGAACGGATAGTCCTTCAAATACATCGTTATTCTTGTACATAATAGGGAAAAAACACCTTTCTATTAAAATAAAAGAAAACAAGCATGAAGTGAATTCATACTTGTTCTATACTTATAACGTTTGAAATTATAGCACTTGCCTAAAGGCATTTCAAGGAAACATGTGGTTAATTAGTTAAAAAGTTCGTCACCACTTTTGAAATCAAATCCCGGATGATGATCAAATCTGACAGTTCCGACACAAGCCTTTCCTTTTACTGCTTTGGCTACCATAGCAGTTCCTTCATTTCCAAAGCCAGCGCAAAGTTCAATAGCTTTGACACCTTGGTCTGCCATTTCCTTAGCAACGCTAACGCCTTCCTCATAATTCTTTACACCAATTACATTTAATATGAGAGCAGGTGTTTCAATTACTGATTTGTGAATCTCCTTATCGGTTTCTGGTGCTACAAAAATAAAAGCTGCATTTACTTTCATACTATATTCTCTCCTTTTTTTGTTTCTAAGAGAATCATAGCAAAGAAGAAAGAAAAAAACTTGTATAATATTGCGGTATTATAACTGTACAAAATTTTGTTTAAAATCTTTCATACTAATTCCCATTTGTTTTTTGAAAACATTACATAGATAACTCTGGTCTGAAAAATTGAGATTAGCAGCGACATCCGTTTCTTTTTCATTTTGTTTTAATGCTTGTTTAGCAGCATAAATTTTGGCTTGAAGATAGTATTGATTCGGAGTAACTCCTACGTTCTGTTTAAATTTCCTTATAAAGTGATATTTAGAAATATGAAGAAAATCAGCTACTTGTTCCAAATTAAATGGCTCATATAGATGTTGTCTGATGTATTCTTTTCCTTGTAAAATGAGGTAGTCATCCGATTTCTTATTGCATGTTAGAGGTACTCTATAAGGTTCTAATAGAGAATGTATCTGACTCATGAAAGAGGTAGCAGATTCACCGTTAAGATAACGATTGCATAACTGCAAAATTTGGTCCTCAACAGAAATGCAAGGGAAATATTCTTCATATTGATAGTTCATGAGAGAGTCTTTTTTATCATTTTTAAAACAGATAGTAGTATAGGCATATCGTTCCAAAGGGGTTATGATTACACCGACATTGGAAGGAATAATGTAACACATACCTTTTGACAATATCTTTTTGTGATTACTAATTTCAAAAATAACTCTTCCCTGATGAACGATACCAAAACAAAAACTTTCATGTGAATGCAAAGGAAAAGTATGATTACTTTCTGCTTTTAGTATTTCAATGGAATCTTTTTCAATCATTGTAATGAAATTCTTCACCGTATATCTCCTAATTCTTTTCCTAATGAAATATAATTATACCATAAATGAAATGAAAAACATTGTAATATATTGCTCATTCTATGTTAAATAGAAATAACAATTGGTTTTATTTCGTCAGTTATTGTTCCGATTATGGCAGTTGGTTACATCTTAATGGGATTGGTAACAATGATAATGAATATTGCAGATTTGCCGAAGGTATTAGCAGTGATTATGGAGAGTGCTTTTGATTTTCAGGCGATGGCAGGAGGCTTTGTAGGTAGTGCTTGATGGAATTCCTTATGTGCAGGCGGCGATTAGAAGTAATGTGGGAGAATGGGGAATTCATTTTATCACATTTTCTATTTTTGCGTTTGCATTTAGTAGCTTAATTGGAAATTATTTTTATGCAGAGTCGAATATTTTATTCATTAAGAACAATAAGGTTGTGTTAACAGTATTTCGCATCACTTGTATGATAGCTATTTTCCTGTTGGGCAATGTGGCGTTTAAAGCGTTGAAACATTATGAGCTGAAGAAAAAGCAGGGAGAGAATATGATTTTTTATGAGGATGAAATAGGATTGACAGGAACAGTTTGGACAAGAGATTCTAAGGAAGTATAGTGAATGCTAAAGAGAAAGCAAGAAGTAACAGTATTAATTGTACAATAAGTAGAATAGTTGCTATAAAATAGGAATAATCAACATAAAAAATAAAATTTACAGTTACTGTGCAAATGGCATGTAAATAAATTGACAGTTTGTCTTGCGATATAATAAAATAAATTTATACCACTAATTTTATTATATAAAGGAGAATATCTCATGGGAAAAAAGTTTAATGAAGATTTCAAAAATTGGCCTATTAAGAAAAAACTAACCGTATCTCATGGCAGTATTATCGTTATGACTTTTGTGTTGATTGTAATTTTATTGATTAGTATAAAAGTAATTGCGGGGAATGTATCAGCTTTGCTTGAAGGTCCTACAACTAGTTCCTATTATGTTGGGGATATTCGTTTAGGTTTAGCTGATAATCAAAGATGTGTTAACCGTGTAATTGCTGTAGGAGAAAGTGTGATTGCAGAAGAAGAAGAAAAGCTAGAGGCTAATTTTACGATGATGCAGGAAGCACATGATATTATTATGAAATCATTGATGACAGAAAAGACGAAAGCGACTTTGGATGAGATTTGGACTGCTTTAGAGCAGGAACAGGTTTATCGTGCAGAGTTGGTTGCAATGATGAATGCAAAAGATTACGAAGGCGTTAACGATTATGATGAGAGCTATTACACTCCTTTATTGGAAGAAATAGGAGTTCTTGCAGATCGCTTGGATGAAGAAATATATGCCGAAGGAGAGGCGTATGCTAAGACGTCAGAAACGGTTGCGACAATCATGCTGATTATGGGGGTTATCATGTTAGGAGTTGTAACTTCCTATGCTGTCAATATTACGAGAAAGGCAACTACTGGTATTGTAGACCCTGTAAAACAGTTGGAAGAAGCATCTAAGAGTTTATATGCAGGAGATATGTCAGCATCTAAAAATATTACTTATCACTCAGAGGACGAGCTTGGTGTACTGGCAGATAGTTTAAGAGGCAGTATGGATACTTTGAATGACTGGGTTCAGGAGATTTCACAGACATTGTCAGAGATTGCGCATGGAGATTTGACAAAACCATTTACAGAAATTTCGGATTTCCGTGGAGATTTTATGAGTATTAAGGAATCCTTTGTCTTGATTCTAAAGAACTTTAATGAGACATTAACGACGATTTTAGAGTCTGTACAGCAGGTAGATGTAGGTTCCGATGAGATAGCAAGGTCATCAACAGAATTAGCAAATGGAACGACAGAGCAGGCAAGTGCAGTACAAGAGCTGACAGCAACCATTGAAACGGTTGCAGAAGCAGCAAAAGAAAGTGCAAGACAGACTGATGATGCATATAATGCAGTAATGAAATCTGTAGAGGACGCAGAAAAGGATAGAGAGCAGGTTCGTTTACTCCAGACAGAAATGCAGAAAATTAAAGATATTTCAGGCGAAATTGAAAATATTATTGTAACCATTGAGGACATCGCTTCGCAGACGAGTCTCCTTTCTCTAAATGCTTCGATTGAGGCAGCAAGAGCAGGTGAGGCAGGCCGAGGATTTGCAGTTGTAGCAGAACAGATTGGTAAGCTGGCGCAGGATAGTGCTCAGGCAACAGTTAATACAAAAGAATTAATTGATGCTACGGTTAGGGAAATTGATAATGGTAATGAGATTACTCTCACTACAGTACAGGCATTTGAAAAAATTATTGACGAACTGACTGATTTTGCGGAAATGACAAATGTAGTAAAGGAAAGCTCTATGGGTGCAGCTGGAGCCATGAAGGAAATTGAAAATGGTATCGAGCAGATTTCCGGTGTCACACAAATGAATGCAGCTGCTTCCGAGGAAAGTTCAGCCGTTGCAGAAGAGTTGGCAGCTAAGGCAACAGAGCTTGACAGCCTTGTAAGAAGATTTAAGTTATTTGAATAAAAACGATGATAAGAAGCGGAGAGCATGAAAAGAAACGGCTCTCCGTTTTTTGTGTGATAGGAAATTGCTGTAACATAGTGGTAGTTAATAAAGAATTTACGAAGTAAATTCTTTGAGTGATTGCCGCTGGGCAATCACTTTTTTATATAGGCTTATAGTTGAAATGAAAAGTGAATAAGACTAAAATAAAAAGTAGTATATGAAAAATGAAAAGAGGGAGAGGTAAGAAAATGAAAAAGTGGAAAAAGGTATTAGCCATGACTCTTGTAGTAAGTATGTTGAGTGGATGTGCGATGCAGGAGTTTGTGAAGGTAACAAAGGAAGAAAGCAATACAGAGGAGATTAAGACAGAGGAAGCAAAAACAGCGGTAGAAACAGAAGAAACCTTACCAAGTACGGAAGAGGAAAATGTCTCCGAGGGAAAGAAAAGCATCCATGAACAGATTGCAGATAGAATTGGAAAAACAACACAGGTATCAGAAGAAGCGGCAATTGGGACGAAGCCAAGGCTCATAAAGAGTGTAAAGGAGACCAAATTGGTAGATATTACTCCATGTGTAACGTCATATACGGTAGATGCAGGTCTTAGTAATGTAGAAAATACATGGCAATTTTATTTCACAGATGAAGAAAAGGAAAAAATAGAGAAAAATGGTTTTGTAGTGTCTGGAAGTGCAGGAAGTGAGTTCTTTGAAATTTACGAACAGAACCGTTATGGGTTGATTCCAAATTTCATTACAGTAGATTCGCTTATGCATACCTATCATTTGTATTTTAGTCATTTGCTCAAGAATGTTGAGAAAAACTATTTAGCGGATAATCTTACACAGTTAAGTGCATATATGTTAGAAGATGCGAATGCTCAGTATGAAGAGTTAAAGGGAAGTGAATGGGAGAGTGCAGCAAAACGTAATGTTGCCTTTTTTACCATAGGTGCAAAGCTGATGGATGACAAGCTAACGGTGAGTAAGGATGTGCAGGACATTGTTTCAACGGAGCTGGACAGAATTGAGAATGCAGACGGTATGTATCCGTCTGGAATTACCAATGCTAATGAAGATTATACACAATACATTCCAAGAGGTTATTATGAAGGTGATCAAAGACTGGAACAGTATTTTAGAACAATGATGTGGTATGGAAGAATTCATTTTATACAATCTAATGAGGATTTGGATAGAAGTGCATTTCTAATTACAAAAGCGCTTTCGGAAAATAAAGATGCATACCAGTTATGGGAAGGAATCTATGCAGTAACCTCTTTCTTTGCAGGAGCAAGCGATGATAATGGAGTATGTGAGTATGCATCAGTGGTAAAGGAAACGTATGGAGAAAAGGTGACAACGGCAGATTTACCGGGAAGTGAGAAAGAATTTCAGCAATTCCATAAGATGACAGCAACACTTGTAGCACCTCAGATTAATTCGATTCCGATTGCAGATGGAGAAAACAATGTCATTCCAGGATTTCGTTTTATGGGACAGCGTTTTAGTATGGATGCAGCGGTGATGCAGAAATTGGTATATAGTAATACAGGAGCAAATAGTCAAGGTGAAAAGCGTATGCTTCCTAATGTTTTAGATGTTCCTGCTGCGCTTGGAAGTGATATGGCACTTTATATATTAGAGGAAGATGGTGCAACGGATTATGAAGGTTATTCTGAAAATATGGAACTTTTAAGAGCGGGATTATCTCAAGAGAATGAGACTTTATGGTCAGCATCTCTTTATGCAGGTTGGTTGAATACTTTAAGACCATTACTTACGGTTAAGGGCGAAGGATATCCGATGTTCATGCAAAACGAAGAATGGGTAAAGAAGGATTTAGAATGTTTTGCAGGAAGCTATGCTGAGTTGAAGCATGATACCATACTATATTCGAAACAAGTCATGGCAGAAATGGGTGGCGGTTATGATGAAGAACCTGATTTTAGAGGCTATGTACAGCCTGAGCCAATGGTATATGAACGATTTGTTGCACTTGCGGATATGACAGCCCAAGGATTAAAGGAATATGGTATGTTGAATGCTCCTGATGAGGAGAATTTGAATCGCTTATCACAAATGGCCGATCAATTGTTAAACATTTCTATAAAGGAGCTTCAGAATGAAGTATTGACAGAGGAAGAGTATACTTTTATCGAATGTTATGGTGGTGATATTGAGCATTTTTGGTATGAAGCGGTAAAAGATAATAGTGATACAGAGTATGTCTATTCCCAAGAATTCCCGGCACCGATTGTTGCAGATATTGCAACAGACCCAAATGGTACGGTACTTGAAGTAGGAACGGGACAACCATCAAGAATTTGTGTAGTGGTACAGGTGGATGGTAAGATAAAACTGGCATCAGGCAGTGTTTATTCTTTCTATCAGTTCGAATGGCCAATGGATGACAGACTCACAGATTCTAAATGGCGTCAAATGATGGGATGGCAGGCAGACGAAAATGGAAACTACAATCAAGATAAGGAGATTGAAAAACCAGAATGGACAAAGAGTTATCGGTATCAGCATGAATGGGAATAAGAGAGTAAAAAAAATAGTTGTGGCGCTGGTGGCAGGCATAGTGCTTGTTTGCGCTATGGCGCTCTCATTATGGAAAAATGGGGCGTTTCTTCCACGGTGGATTTCATGGGAAAACAAGACAATTTTTGATTATTCACGAGCATATGAGGTGGTTCTTGCAAGAAAAAAGATTCGGGTGATTCGCGATAATGAAATAGTTTGGGAGTCGCCCGAAAACATAAAAGTACAAGATGCCTTATTATGCGATATAGACCATGATATGCAGAAAGAATTGATTGTACTTTGTTGGAAGATAGGCCGTTATGGAAAGCGTATGCCCTTTTGGGTAGAAGAGAATGAAAGAACATGGTCGCAACACCTTTTTGTATATCAATACAACGAGAAAGAAATGCGTCCAAAATGGATGTCCTCATATATTGGTCAGGATGTAACCACAATACAAGACAACGGGAAAGAAGCACCTTATATACGGTTGTGGCTGACCGATTCCGATGGAAAAACGAGTAGTTGGATGTGGGATTCATGGGGATTTGTCAAGGAAGAGAGTGAGATTTCTTTTATGGCTTTTGGTGATAATATCATTCATGAGCCAATATACCGATATGGTTTACAGCAGGAAGAGGGCTTTTCGTTTTTATATCAGAATATAAAAGAGATAATAAGTGACACAGATGTCAGTATTATCAACCAAGAAACACCTTTGACAGATAATCCAGCTATGTATGGAGGTTATCCACGTTTTGGAACACCGGTAGAGGTTGGAGAGGAGATTGCCTTAGCTGGATTTGATGTGGTAACCTGTGCAACTAATCATGCTTTGGATAGGGGTATCGAAGGAGTTGATTTTACCAAAAGTTTCTTTGAAAAGAAAGACATAACCTGCCTTGGAATTCAATGTCAGAACGAAACAGAGTATCAGCCATATAAGATTATTGTAAGAAATGGGGTACGGTTCGCACTACTAAATTATACATATGGTTTGAATGGAATGGAAATTCCAGCGTCTAATTCGAATATGGTTCATCTGCTATCAAATGAAGACAGGATTTGTCATGACATAGAAATGGCGAAGTCAGAAGCGGATTTTACTATAGTCTTTGTTCACTGGGGAACGGAGAATTCTAAAGAAATAGATGAATTCCAACAGAAATGGGTAAAGATTTTTCAGGAAAATAAGGTAGATGTTGTGATTGGGACACATCCACATGTGTTGCAGCCTTATGAGGTTCTGGTCGATGATAGTGGTCATAGAATGTTAGTGTACTATTCGTTAGGAAATTACATCAGTGCTCAGTCAGAGAAGACATGTACTAAGGGTGGCATGGCGAAATTTACCATAGGATTAACGCAGGACGGTTATCAGATTACAGAATATGACTTGCAACCATTGGAGATTAAGTGGCATAATAGTGGTAAATATGTAATAACTATACAGGAGGAAATGAACAAATGAGAATTGCAGTAACATACGAAGATGGACAGATTTTTCAGCACTTTGGACATACCCAGCAGTTCAAGGTATATGATGTAGAGGATGGTAAGGTAGTAGCAAGTGAGATTGTTGATACTAATGGAAGTGGTCATGGAGCACTGGCAGGCTTCTTATTTAATGGGCAGGTTGAAGTATTGATTTGCGGTGGAATTGGTGGCGGTGCACAGATGGCATTAGCACAGGCTGGAATCAAGCTTTACGGTGGAGTGGCAGGTGAAGCCGATGCAGCAGTAGAGGCATTTTTGAAGAATGAGCTTGCTTACAATCCTAATGTAATGTGTAATCATCATGGAGAGGAGCATCACGGTAACTGTGGAAGCCAGGGTTGTGGTGAACATAGCTGTGGAAATCACTAAAGTATGCTCAAAGTGTCGGAATGTGTAGAGAAGGCATGGTGTGGGTGAAGTAGACTGAAGTTTTATACTCAAAACGCCTTATGGGCTGAAGCTGCGGAGGTATTGTTCGCTCCAAATCATCATTGTTTGTAATACAGGAATAAAGCTTTCCCCCAATTCGGTCCGTGTGTATTCGACCTTTGGGGGAATTTCTTTGTATATTTCTCTATGAAGAAACCCGTCTTTTTCTAATTCGCGTAATTGTTTTGTTAGTGTAGATTGTGTGATTCCGTCTAAACGGCGCAATAACTCTCCAAAACGTTGCGTTCTATAGACACTTATATACCATAATATCAAGATTTTCCATTTTCCGCCAATTACGGATTGTAGTTTACTCATTGGTACACAGCGAGCTAAGGTATTTTCTTGTGTAAATTTATTTTCCGCCATATTAGTGAGGAGTCCTTTCTAAAAACAGTGTTACATGGTATTTCTATAAAGTACAAAAGCTTACTATGATGTAGTAATATAATGTGACCTTAACATAGAAAAATGCAAAATACAATAGTATTAAAAAACATACTATCCTTAAAAAAAGACAGTACTTGTTGAGAAAGCACAGTTAGGATATTCTGCTGTTATCATTAGGAGGAGAAAACACATGCATTTTACAGGAAGAACATGGAGGCCACCGTATGAGGCCAATTCGTATATTATTCAACTAACATCAGGATGTACTTACAATAAATGTAATTTTTGCAATTTGTATAAAAATGAGCCATTTTGTTTATCGCCGTTATCTGAATTTGAAGAGGACTTGGCGGAAATTAAAAAGTATCAGCCGAATGCAAGACGCATTTTTTTTACAGGAGCCAATCCATTTGCTTTAAGCTACGAGAAGATAAAACCTTATGTGCTTACCGTTCGAGATTATCTAATAAAATGTCAGACAATCGCTATGTTTTCTAGTATTCGTGACATTAAAAATAAAGAGGTCTGGCAATTACGAAAGCTTCGTGCCATGGGGGTAAATGGGCTTAGTATAGGAGTGGAAAGCGGAGATGATGAAACGTTATTACTTGCAAATAAGGGATATACTTCGCAAGACATTTTAGAGCAGTGCCAGAAACTGGATGAGGCTGGAATAGAATACTATTTTGTTTATATGACAGGGCTTGCAGGTAAAGGAAACGGATATCGAAATGCTATAAATAGTGCAAAGCTGTTTAGCAAGTTAAACCCATATTTTATTCATGTAGATTCGTTAACTCTTTTTAGGGATACAAAGCTATATCAAATGGCTCAAAAAGGAGAATTTATTGAAGCAGGAGAGCAGGAGCGGGTTAAGGAAATGCAACATTTCATTGAGAACTTACAGATTAGAACACATTTATTTGCTAACACAGTATCTAATTTTTATCCGGTAAGCGCCTATTTGCCAAAAGAGCGAGCTAAAGTATTGGATGAATTAGAACAGGTTATAAATACCTTTACAGAAGAGGAGATGCGAACCTATAGAAAAGGACTAAAATCATTAGGTTAAGTACAGTTATGTAAACCACTTATCCAATAAAATGTGTAAGTGGTTTTTGTGTAATATGTACGATATAAAAATGGTTTCTTATGTTTGCTTGCAGTTATGTCATCATTTATTGTATGATAGTAAAAGTGCTTTGCAGGTTATTGGGAAGAAGTAAGTAGTAATATCCAGTCATAGTATTATTTTATAGAAAATGGTAAAAGCTATGTTAGGAAGCACATTTGCAATATATGATATAGGGGTAATTATTCAAGTACAGAATAATTACATATAAGGAAATAGAAATGGAACCAATTTTTGATAATAGAGATGAAGATACAGAGCGATTAGAACGTCGCTTACAAAGATTAGAACGGATGAGACGTGAGAAGCAGCGTCAGGAAGAAAAGAGAAGAATGATAAAAAGACTTTTGCCTTTAGGCACAGGAGCTGTGGCATTGGTAATTATACTTGTTGTGGCAATTGTGTCTTTGTTACGGAAGCCAGAGGCAAATGAGACGCAGATGCAGGCACAGATAGAGACTCCTGTAGAACAGTCAGTTGAGGTGATAACAGAAGAGGAAGCATCAGAGGAAGAGATTAGTACAGCGGAAGAAGTTCCAATAAATTATGAATTTGTATCAACTTCTGAGACAGCAACCATTTATAGTGAAGAAGTAATTAGTTCTCATGCAATTTTGGTAGATGAGAGTACAGATACGATAGTGGCATCTAAGGGAGATAAGGAACGTATCTCACCAGCATCTATGACAAAAGTCTTAACGGTATTGGTGGCAGCAGAACAGATTACAGAGGCTCAGTTAGATGATATGTTTACTATGACCTTAGAAATTACAGATTATGCTTACGTAAATGACTGTAGTTCTGTTGGCTTTTTGGATGGAGAAAAGGTAACGGTTCGAGATTTATTCTATGGAACGGTATTACCTTCTGGAGGAGATGCGGCAGTTGGTCTTGCGACGTATATTGCAGGTTCGCATGAAGCATTTGTAGATTTGATGAATGAGAAGCTTGATGAGCTTGGATTGTCTGGTAGTGCTCATTTTACAAATTGTGTAGGTTTGTATGATGAAAATCATTATTGCACAGTTTATGACATGGCTGTCATAATGAAAGCAGCCATGCACAATGATATGTGTAGAGAGTTTTTGTCAGCACATAGTTATACAACAGCTCCAACGACAGAGCATCCGAAAGGTATTACGATATCCAATTGGTTTTTAAGAAGGATAGAGGATAAAGAAACAGGGGGAGAAGTAATTGGAGGAAAGACGGGATATGTTGTACAATCCAAGAGCTGTGCCGTAAGCTATGGAACATTTGCAGGAGGAACTCCTTATATCTGTGTTACGGCAGGTTCATCAAGCAGTTGGCAATGTATCTATGATCAAGTTGAGATTTATAACCGATATGTACCGGATGTAGGGTAAATGGTTAAATTCAAGTTTAGTGGAGTATGGGGAGTCAGAGTGTTGGTCACAATTCTGGGACGCAAAGCCTAAGAGTTACTAAATGTCCTCTTCTGACAGCTTTGATTAGAACTCTCTTGCGCAAACTCGCCCTGCTTCGCAGTGCTCAGACAAGACTCCAGAGAGTGCTTGCTGTCATCAGAGAACATTAAGAAACTCTAAGACTTTGCTTTACAGAATTGTGCCCAACACTCGGACTCCCCTACTACACTTCATTAGGATGAAAAGTTGATGAATTTATAGATTTAAATACTTAACATAATACATGTTTTGGACATAGATACACTAACAATAGCTTAAATGTCCAAATGAATAGGTTATTTTGCTATAATATTCACCAAATTGG
>JAFSCH010000067.1 GCA_017436865.1 Lachnospiraceae bacterium | reverse complement strand
TTTTGCGCTTTATAGGCTGAAAACAGATATAAATTACGCCACAAACAGGAATTGTGTACTTGAACTCGGTGTAAAACAATGGATTACATCCATTCTAATCAGTTCCTGTAAAAAAATAACTGAGTTTCACGGATTCAGGTAATAGGAAATTGCTGTAATGTAGTGAGTATTAGACAAGAATTTCGACAGAAATTCTTGCTAGTGTTTGCTGCTGAGCAAACACTTTTTTAAAGGAAAAATAGTAGAGTATAGAAAGAAAAAGTATTGTATTTATAGATGTAACAAGTAGAAAACGTGGTATAATATAACTATTAACAAGATAAATGCTTTTACTATGATAGTCATTAAATAGCATATACTTTATTATAGCAAATGTTTGGTATGGATTTTTATAACATAAAAATTAGTATGCAGAATAATTATTATAGTATATATTTTGGGGTAAAGGGGCGATAATTGGTATGAGAATGTATGATTTGATTATGAAGAAGCGAAATGGCAATGCGCTAAGTGAAAAAGAAATTGAGTTTATGGTAGAAGGATATACCAAAGGAGAGATTCCAGATTATCAGATGTCGGCTATGACAATGGCAATTTTTTTTCAAGGAATGAACGAACAGGAAACGTTAGCTCTGACAATGGCTATGGCACATAGTGGGGATATGCTGGATTTAAGTGGGATTAATGGTATTAAAGTTGATAAGCATTCTACTGGTGGAGTGGGAGATAAGACATCTTTGGCATTAACTCCGATGGTTGCAGCTCTTGGTGTTCCTGTTGCCAAAATGAGCGGAAGAGGTCTTGGGCATACGGGTGGTACGATTGATAAATTAGAGAGTTTTATTGGATTTTCGACAGCAATAACTGAAAAGCAATTTAAAGATAATGTAAATTCGATAGGAATATCTATTATGGGACAGACAGCCGATCTTGCGCCAGCAGATAAGAAGCTTTATGCTTTGCGTGACGTAACAGCAACGGTAGATAATATGTCCTTGATTGCTTCTTCGATTATGAGTAAAAAGCTTGCGGCAGGGGCAGATGCGATTGTGCTTGATGTAAAGACTGGAAGTGGAGCTTTTATGAAAGCAGAAGAAGATGCCTTTGAGCTAGCAAAAGAAATGGTTAAGATAGGACATGGTGCAGGAAGAAAGACATCAGCAGTCATATCTGACATGGATGAGCCTCTTGGTTTTGCAGTAGGTAATGCTTTGGAAGTTAAGGAAGCGATTGACACTTTAAAAGGGAAAGGACCGAAGGATTTTGTAGAGCTCTGCTTGACGCTTGGTTCCTATATGGTTGTAGCGGCACAAAAAGCACAAAGTATAGAGGAAGCGAGAGGTATGCTTGAGAAGGTGATAGAAGATGGAAGTGCATTAGATAAACTTGCGGCATTTATTGAAGCACAGGGCGGAGACAAAGAAATGGTGTATCATCCGGAAAAACTTCCGCTTGCTTCTATGATAGAAGAAATTCCATCACCAGTAGAAGGATATATCAAGCATATTGAATGCGATGAGATAGGAATTTGTTCTCTTATTCTTGGTGGTGGACGAGAAACCAAGGAAAGTGAAATAGACCTTTCTGTTGGACTTGTTCTGAAGAAAAAGGTAGGAGATTTTGTTAAAAAAGGCGAAACATTAGCTGTTATACATGCAAATGATTCTGAAAAACTAAGAAGTGCAACAGAGCGGTTTTTGGGTGCATATACCTTTAGTGAGGAATTGGTAGCAAAGAAAAAGCTAATTAAAGGAATTGTAACACAATAGAAGGCATAAAATGAAGTATAGTTTACTATACTTCATTTTTTATTGGAGAGATTTATATGTGGAAAGAGGAAATACATGGAATAGGAGAACGCTTTGCAGAAGCATATTCGATTCCAAAGGATGTAATTGCGAATGCAACACTTCTTCATGTGATAGGAAAGTCGGAAATTTTCTTGGAAAATTTTAAAGGAATTATTTCTTATACTTGTCATGAAATTCTTATAAAGGGATATGATTGTAAATACTGTATTAGCGGGAATTGCCTTATGATAGCCTATTATTCAAATGAGGATATGAAAATATCCGGTGAGATTCAGGAAGTGCGGATTATTAGATAGGAAGTGTGTTGTTTTAAGAAAAAAGGTAACTATTCAGTACAGGTCGAAGCACTTGCTGCTGAGACTGTAAGAACATGATTCGGGAGTGAGCAAATCCCATCAGCAAAGCTGATTTACAATGGATTTGCGAATCGTAATTATGAAGGTACTGAATAATTACGAAAAAAGTATAATTCGATAGAAGGAGGCAGCTTTGCGAAATAGGTGGACGTGGTATGTAAAGGGATATCTTACAATTCGATTGTATGGTGATTATGTGGAACGTTTTTTTAATATGTGTAGAATGCATGATATTTTTCTTTGGGATATAAGAAAAGAAGAGAAGGATTTTTATTGTAGTATTTCCGCAGCGGATTATTTTGATACGATTCCTTTATTAAAAAAAACAGGTACAAGAGCAAGTGTTATTAAGAAAAACGGAATTCCTTTTTATGTACCTTTTATGAAAAAAAGGGTTCTTTTTTTTATAAGTCTTTTTTTGTGTCTTGGAATGTTATATGTAGTTACAGATTATATTTGGGCAATTGAGTTTGTTGGAAATTTTCAGATTAGTAACGAAGAATTAGAGGATTTTCTGGATGAGGAGCAGGTATATTATGGGATGAAAAAAGAGAAACTTGACTGTGAAGAAATGGAAAAGCGATTAAGGGCATTTTTTCCAAATGTTACGTGGACGTCAATTTATTTTGAAGGAACAAAGCTATATGTTGAGGTAAAGGAAAATGAAAAAAAGGAACCTGTCATGGAGAAAGTGGAAGGAACGAATTTAATAGCTACAGAGGCTGGAACAATTACTTCTATCATAGTAAGAAATGGAGTCCCGAAAGTAAAAATAGGCGATATCGTTGAAGTAGGTCAGGTGTTGGTTGAAGGAAACGTTCCAATTTATGATGAGGCACAGAATATTATCGCATATCAAATATACAATTCGGATGCAGATGTGATGATTCAAACACGAATGACATATAGTGAAAAGTTGGAAAAGACATATCCATTTATTTCTTATACAGGTAGTGAGCATAAGGGTATATTTTTGGATGTTTTTGGATATCATATGGAGAGTCCGATATGGGGAAGAAATTTCCAAGAATGTGAGAAAATAACCCAGAAGCATCAAGTGTGCTTATTGGATAATTTGTATTTACCCATATATTATGGTAACATTTGTAAAAAAGAGTATCATTTAAAATGCCTTGAATATTCAGAAGAAGAGATAAAGAATCTATTAAATGATAACTTTGAAAAATTTATTTTATGTTTACAAGAAAAAGGGGTACAAATTATTGAAAAAAATGTTAAAATAAAAAAGTATAATAAGGGTATGGAATTAAATGCTAATTTATCTGTTATAAAACCGACAGGAGAAGAGGTGGAAATAACAGAAATCATATCAGGAACTGGCGAGAAGGAGTAGCAAATTGGAAAAAGTTCAAGTTGGAATGCAGATACCTGCAGAACATATGCAGAATATATTTGGGAGTCAGGATGCGTATATTCGAAAAATTGAAGATGAATTGCAGGTAGTGATTACAGATAGAAATGGAGAAGTGCGCATATCGGGGACACAGGAGAATGTGGATAAGGCATTAAAATTAATGGAAGAATTGGTGGAATTATCAACAAGAGGAAATCAGATACAGGAACAGAGTGTTTCGTATGCGATTGAGTTATCTAAGGATGGAGAAGAGGATTCTTTGTTAGAGATGGATGAAGACTGTATCTGTCATACGATAACAGGAAAGCCGATTAAACCAAAGACTTTGGGACAGAAGCGTTATATAGAAGCAATTAGAGAGAAAATGATTGTGTTTGGATTGGGGCCTGCGGGAACAGGAAAGACATATTTAGCGATGGCTTTAGCTATAACAGCGTTTAAAAATCATGAGGTTGAGAGAATTATTTTAACAAGACCAGCTATAGAGGCGGGTGAAAAGTTAGGATTTTTGCCAGGTGATTTGCAGAGTAAGGTAGATCCATATTTGCGTCCATTATATGATGCATTGTATCAGATTATGGGGGCAGACAGCTTTTTGAAAAATATGGAAAAAGGACTAATTGAGGTTGCACCACTTGCGTATATGCGAGGTAGAACCTTAGATAATGCGTATATCATATTAGATGAAGCACAAAATACAACACCTGCTCAAATGAAGATGTTTTTAACGAGAATTGGTTTTGGATCTAAAGTAATCATAACAGGTGATGCATCTCAGAAAGATCTAGCACCTGGAACACAGTCCGGTTTGGATGTGGCAGAAAGAGTATTAGGCAAAATTAATGATATTGCATTTATAAAAATGACGAATCGCGATGTTGTAAGGCACCCATTGGTTCAGAAGATAGTAAAAGCATATGATGAATATGAAAATAATGAACATAAGAAACAAACACGAAATAACGCTAATCCCGGTGTGCTTCGTGGTAAAAAGCAAAGGTAAGGAGTTGTAAATATGAAAGAGGGAAAGACGAAATGGCAGAATGTCATTTTGCTTGTTATTATGTTCCTGTTTTCCATGTTTGCAACGGGAATTGCAGCATATTATTATGGAAAATCTTTTCGGGAAATCTTCATGCTATTGATTGTATCAGCAGCTTCTTTTGGTAGCGTGATTTTTTCTTATGAACAGTCTAATATATATCAGCGATTGCATTATGATAATGGCAATTACTATGCAAGATTTGTGTTTATGTTTATTATAAGCATTATTGTAGGATGTCTGTTACCTTTACTTCCAAGTGGAGGTTGGGCAGTTCCGGCAATTGCATTGGCAATGACTTTGTTTTCTAATACAACGACAGGATTAATGGCGTATGCAGGAATATTGGGTATATGCGTTTATTTTTCGGATGCAAGTATTCTTATTTTTTTGATTTACTTTCTTGTAGGAGGAATTATTTCTGTTTTATTTGAAGGATTGGATGAGGATTATAGGACAGGAGCACCTATGCTGGTGGCAGTTATTTTATATACCGTAGTGATGACTGCAAAGATTATGTTCGAAAATCAAGGTATACCGGATTTGGAAAAATATATCATTCCGATTATTAATGTTTTTATCACAATATTGTTAATGATGGCAGTATTGAGATTATATTGTGCTGTAGTAATAGATAAGGAAAAGGGTAAATATCTCGTAATTAATGATCAAGAATTTCCGTTACTTGCAAAATATAAGGAAGAAAATGAAGCACTGTACTACAATGCTATACATACGGCATATTTTGCTGAAAAGGCAGCTAGAATGCTTCATATGGATGTAAACATAGCAAAATGTGGTGGTTATTATCATAAGATTATAGTAGCTGAGTGCCGAAAAGAAGAGAAGACGTTAGAGGAAATTTGTCAGATGTATAAGTTCCCGCCAAAGTCGGTTCAACTTTTACAAGAATATAATTATAAATCATTGACTTTAAAGATGAAAGAAACAGTTGTTGTATATCTTGCAGATTCTGTTGTATCATCTATTATGTATTTATTAGAAAAAGAGCAGAAAAATGAGATTGACTATGGAAAGATTGCAACAGCAATTATTCATAGGAAGATTGATAGCGGAATTTTGAATCAAAGTGATATTTCACTTTCTGAATTAGGTGGAATGGAGAAAATTTTTACAGGAGAAAAATTATATTATGACTTTTTGCGTAGAGAATGAGACAAATCAGGAATTACCATTTGATGTGGAAGATATCCTTGAAAAAGTAATAGAGAGAGCACTGGAGCAGGAGGAGTGTCCGTATGAAGCAAATATTGCAGTATTACTTACGGATAATGAAGGAATACATGCAATGAATAAGGAATTTCGACAGATAGATAGACCTACAGATGTGTTGTCTTTTCCAAATGTGGATTATGAAGCACCTGCAGACTTTACAGGAATCGAGGATTATGTTGAAGATTATTTTGATCCTGAAACAGGAGAGTTGATTTTAGGAGATATTGTCATTTCGATAGACAAGGTATATGAACAAGCCAAAGAGTATGGACATGCTCCATTGAGAGAGTTTGCTTTTTTGGTAGCCCATAGTATGTTACATTTACTTGGCTATGACCATATGGAAGAGGAAGAAGCAAAGGTTATGGAAGCCAAACAGGAGAAAATATTGACTAGCCTTGGTATTACCAGATAAGTGGTCAAAATGTAGAGGTGGAGTATGAAAAAGAAGACCAATTTTATTGTGCAGGGTAGTATTCTTGCCATGGCTGGAATTATATCAAAGCTTTTGGGTATGGTTCGCAGAATTCCTATAGAGCATATCATTGGAGATGTGGGAAATGGATACTATTCTTCTGCGTATGAAGTATATGCATTTATGCTTTTGATATCGTGTTATAGTTTGCCTTTGGCAGTGTCTAAGGTGGTTTCGGCTAAGGTTACAAAACGTCAGTACAAAAATGCTGAAAGAGTTTTTCAATGCGCCATGTTTTTTGCTATTGTAGCAGGTGGATTATGCTTTTTGATAGCTGAAATTTTTGGCGATTTTATTGCTACAAAATTTATGTTAGAGCCTATGAGTGCTCTTGCATTGAGAGTGTTAGGACCTGCGTTACTCATGGTTGCGATGATGGGAGTTTTAAGAGGTTACTTTCAAGGCTTGGGGACTATGATGCCTACAGCAATTTCGCAGGTTTTAGAGCAGATTTTTGTTCTTATTGCAAGTATTATTGGTTCTTATATTTTGTTTGCACGAGGAGAAAAGGTGGGTGCATTGCTTCATAACGAAGATTATGCGCCTGCTTATGGTGCTGCCGGTGCTTCTATAGGACCGGTTGCCGGTGCTTTTGTTGGACTGCTGTTTTTGATATTTGTATATGTATTGTATCGCCCGAGTGCAAAGCGTAATGTGAGTAGGGACAAGAGTGGAAGACCTGATAGCTATGGGCAGATATTCCGTTTAATTTTATTGACGATTCTTCCAGTACTTTTGAGTTCAACAGTTTACAATATTAGTAATATTCTTGATATTAGAATTTATAATGATATTATGATTCAGAAGGGCTTAGAAGATGTTAAGGCTTATAATTTAGGTGTTTATTCAGGTAAATACCGAGTACTGGTAAATGTACCAATTGCTCTTGCAAATGCAATGTGTTCTTCAATTGTTCCAGTGCTTACGGGACTGGTTATGCGAGAGGAATTTAGACAGGCAAGAGAAAAGATTAATCAAACCATGCGTTTTACCATGATAATTGCTATACCAAGTGCTGTTGGTCTAGCTGTTTTGGCAAGACCTATCATAACCATTTTATTTAGAGGTGAAATAGACCTTGCGGTAAATCTTCTCCAAGTTGGTTCAATTTCCGTTATTTTTTATTCTATGTCAACTTTGACGAATGGAGTATTACAAGGAATCAATAAAATGCGTGTTCCTGTTGTGCATGCAGTTATTGCATTAGTGATTCATATTATATTCTTATATGTAGCATTACAGATGAATATGGGAATTCATGCAATGGTTTATGCCAATATTCTATTTGCGCTGATTGTATGTATTTTGAACTGGTTTGCAATTCAAAAATATCTCAAATACAGTCAGGAGATTGTCAGAACATTTGTGATTCCGATGCTTTCATCTGTTATTATGGGAGTAGTAATTGTAGTGATTAATATGACTCTTCAGAAGATTGTCGGTGATTTTGTGGTATTGATTCTTGGTATTGCTTTGGGAGTAACTGCATATTTTGTGGCTATGATTTTACTTAAGGGTATTAATGAAAGTGATTTAAAGAGTATGCCAGGTGGTAGGACGGTGTTGGCAATAGCCAAGAAATGTAAATTGATGTAAATAAAAGGGAATTATGAGAGTGTTGAATATTACCGAAAAAGAATAAATAGCAGAAAATAAGCCGATACTATATCCTAAGATATCATGCTTAAAAGACGGAGGCAGAGATGAAAAAAGGATATAAGATTGGTTTATTTTTTACATTGTTAATGATTGTGCTGTTGATTGTTCTAATAATATGGAAACGTTATACATGGAGGGAACAGTTACCGGATAGATTGTTAGAAGAAAATTCAGAAATAGCAACAGAGATCCCCGATTCAGCGGATAAAGCATCCGTTTCTTCTCAAAATATCCGAACTACTTGTGATACCATTTGTATTTATGAGGATATTGATCAAAAGGATGGAACTGTGGTGATTTCAGAGGAAAGGATACCGGGGAAATATATTGATATGACACGAGCAGATTTTGAAAGGGCGTTGTATGATGATAGTAAGCAATTAAGCCTTACAGATAAAGAAAGAGGTTTTAGGTCGCAACATTTGGAACTTTTTTCGCGAGAAAAGGTAAAAATTGTTAGAATATATGATACAACAGTAGAAGAAGTGGGTTATTATATCATGGCAGTAGAGGGTAAAATCTGTGTATATAAGCAAGATAAGGAAACCATATTTTTTGAAACAGATTTGATGTTATATGATCTGCCAGAAGTAGTACAGCGGGAAGTTTTAAAGGGAAAATATATAGATTCTGAACTAAAGGTATATCATTTTTTAGAATCCTACAGTAGTTAGAGAAGTAAGTGAAGAGAAAGGCATGGTTATCAAATATGTCAAAAAAAGTAGTAATTATAGGAGGTGGCGCAAGCGGGTTGATGGCTGCTATTATGGCAGCGTGCCAGGGTGCTTGCGTAACCTTAGTCGAACACAAGGATAGGGTTGGTAAGAAGATATTAATGACAGGAAACGGGCGATGTAATCTCACCAATATGAGTGATTTGCGTGGTAAATATTATGGTAATGATAGCAAGAGGATATATGAAATATTAGAAAAATTTACAGCAGAGGATACGAGAGCCTTTTTTCGGCATATAGGATTATATACGAAAGAAAAAAGAGATGGAGGAGTTTATCCGGTTTCGGAGCAAGCAGTAAGTGTACTTGATGCTCTTGTAACAGAAGCAAAATATTGTGGAGTACAGATTCTTACAGACACAGAGGTGCTTGACGTAATACCGGAAAGTAATGGCGGAACGGTTTTACTAGAGACCACAATTAAGGAAAAAGTGTCAGAAACAAAAGGTAAAAAAGGAAATGCTAATAAAAAGTCTGGACCGAAAATGGTTGCAATTGGAACGAAAAAAAACAAATTGAACTATGATAGCCTGATTATAGCAACAGGTGGTCAGGCAGCAGCAGTTTCTGGGTCTGATGGTTCTGGTTATCGATTGGCCAAGAAATTAGGGCATAGTATAATTAAGCCTTTGCCGGCTCTTGTGCAACTAAAATGTGAAGGAGATTATTTTAGAATCGTAGCAGGAGTTCGTGCACAAGCAAGTCTTACTTTATTTGTGGATGGAAAAGAGGAAGCAAAGGAAGAAGGAGAACTTCAGCTTACAGATTATGGGATTTCTGGTATTCCTGTTTTTCAATTTAGCAGAATTGTATCAAGAGCAATATATGAACAACAAGTAGGGCTTCGAACGATAAAAACAGATTCAGTTGTTGTAGTGATAGATTATTTAACGTATTTATCACAAACGGATATCGATGAATTAGTGAAAACAAGGGAAAGTTTTGCACACAAGACGGTGGAAGAGTTTTTTGGAGGTTTGGTGAATAAGAAGCTTGCGATGTTAGTCTGTCATATATATAAATGGAATGTAGATACTATTATGGGTAACTTGTCAGATGAAGAATTTATGGCATGCTTTAAGTTGCTTAAGAATTTTAAGGTTGTAGTATCTGGAACAAATTCTTATGATAGTGCACAGGTATGTAGTGGTGGAATTCCATTGGAAGAGATTGGGGATACAATGGAATCGCGAAAATGTCCTCATATATTTTTTGCTGGTGAGATCCTTGATTGTGATGGTATATGTGGTGGCTATAATTTACAATGGGCCTGGACAACAGGTAAAATTGCTGGAGAATATGCAGCAATAAATAAAGGTAATTATGAAGGTACTGAATAATTACGAATAAAGTTATGGTTTCTATTGACGATAACTTATAAAAGTAGAGTAGGATGGTTACATATGATTATTATTAATCAATTAAAATCAGAAATGAAATGGAAAGGCAAACGATTGACAGTACGAGATATGTTGGATGAACCGCATATTCTAAAACAGAAGGTTGCCAAACAATTGAAAATAAAGGAAACAGATATTGCTTCGGTTCAAATTTTAAAGCATTCTATTGATGCAAGAAAGAAACCGCAGATTTTTCAAGTATATTCCATTGGTGTAAAGTTGAATAAACTTTCTGAACAAGTAGTAGTAAAAAAAAGTAAAAATACAAATGTTATGCTCTCTGAGCCAGTAAATTATCATTTTCCTCAAGGTGGGGCACAAAAGCTTACGGAACATCCTGTTATTATAGGCATGGGACCAGCAGGTTTGTTTTGTGGATATATGCTGGCAATACATGGATACAAGCCAATTATTCTGGAACGTGGTTATGATGTGGAAACTAGAACTAAGGATGTGGAAGAGTATTGGAATGGTGGAGTTCTAAAACCAGAATCAAATGTACAGTTTGGCGAGGGTGGTGCTGGAACTTTTTCAGATGGGAAACTAAATACTTTAGTTAAGGATAAGTATGGACGTAACAAGGAAGTACTTCGAATTTTTGTAGAAGCAGGCGCACCAGAAGAGATTTTATATGAAAGTAAGCCTCACATCGGTACGGATGTTTTGAAAAAGGTTGTAGTTACTATGCGTGAGGAAATAATTCGACATGGGGGCGAAGTTCGTTTTGGTAGCAAGGTAACAGGCTTATGTGTAGAAAATAATGAAGTGACCGGAGTAGTCATTGGAGAAGAAAAGATAAGAACGAATCATGTGGTGCTTGCGATTGGTCATAGTGCAAGAGATACATTTGCATATCTTAATGAAATAAATTTACCAATGGAGTCAAAAGCATTTGCGGTTGGAATGCGTGTGGAACATCCACAGAGCTTGATTAACGAAATGATGTATGGAAAAGAACATGGAGAAGAATTGCCAGCAGCACCATACAAATTGACGGCCAAAACGAGCGTGGGACGAGGTGTTTATTCCTTCTGTATGTGTCCGGGCGGATATGTGGTAAATGCATCCAGCGAGGAAGGACGCATTGCTGTAAATGGCATGAGCTATTCTGACCGAAATAGTCAAAATGCAAATAGCGCTATTATTGTACAAGTAACGCCAGAAGATTATCCTTGTGACGGACCGCTTGCTGGTGTGGAATTCCAGCGACGATTAGAAGAAAATGCTTATAGAGTTGGAAATGGAAAAGTTCCTGTTCAATATTTCCAGGATTATGTAACAAATAACACGTCTGAAAAGAATGAAAAATGGAATACTTCTTGCATCAAAGGAGAGTATACTTATACTAATTTGCGTGGAATACTTCCGCAAGAGTGTGAACAGGCATTTATTGAAGGGATGAATCATTTTGATAAGGTGATTCCGGGATTTGCTGCAAAGGATGCTATACTTGCAGGAGTGGAAAGTAGGACTTCTTCTCCTATTCGAATTCATAGAGATGAAAATTTACAAAGTCCGACAGTGAAGGGATTGTATCCATGTGGTGAGGGTGCGGGTTATGCAGGTGGAATTACGTCTGCTGCCATGGATGGAATCTATGTTGCTGAAAAAATTGCAGAAAAATACGAACCATTTTAACGCTTTACAGGAGTAATGCGTTACTGCGTTAGAAACGTAATACTAGACAAGAAAACGAAAATGTTTTACAATGTGAAAAGTTATTATTGAACCTTTTGGAGGCAGGAACAGTGAATGAGTTACGTAAGAAACTAAAAAATAAGAAACGAATAGTAGTAAAGATTGGGTCTTCTTCTCTTCAACATCCCGAAACAGGAGATCTTGATTATATAAAGATGGATATTCTTGTCAGAGAGTTATGTAATATCAGAAATATGGGTAAGGATGTTATTCTGGTAACCTCAGGTGCTGTTGCCTGTGGTAGAAAAGCTGTAAATTTAAAAAAGACAAATACCATTTCAGAAAAACAAGCTTGTGCGGCTATAGGTCAAGCGAGATTAATGATGATTTATCAGAGAATTTTTTCAGAGTATAGTCATCAGGCGGCACAGATTCTTATGACAAGAAATACAATTGTAGATGATTTGAATCGTAATAATGCACAGAATACATTTAATACTTTATTAGAGATGGGAGTTATTCCGATTGTAAATGAGAATGACACCATTTCTACCTTTGAGTTGGATGAGGTTATTGGTGATAATGATACTCTTTCGGCAATTGTTACAGCTTTAACAGGCGCTGATTTGTTGATTTTGTTATCAGACATTAACGGTTTGTATACTGATGATCCTAGAAAGAATCCTGATGCAGAGTTTATCGATATGGTGGAATGTCTTACAGATGAACTGATAAGTATGGGAAAAGGAACAACAGGTAGTGATAGTGGTACAGGTGGTATGGAGACAAAATTAACTGCTGCCAAGATTGCAACTTATTCAGGTGCAGATATGGTAATCGCAAATGGTAAAGATGTACGTGTAATTCATAGAATTTTAGAAGGAAGAAATTACGGTACTCTTTTTAAAGAAAATAAGAATGAAGCGTTTGATTTTGCGGAGTTTGTTGACAACCTACATAAATAATGAGAGCAGCGGAAATATTTAATAATACTCTGTGAATGCTTGTATTCTAAAGAGTATTATTAAATATTGACATTGAACGAGTTCAATGAGCTCTAAAATCTGAAGGATTTTAGAGCCTGCTCTCATATATGAAATAATAGAATTAGTGAGGTAAATACAGTATGAATATGGATGAAAGAATTGCCAGAATTAATGAACTATATCATAAATCACAGGCAGAAGGACTGACAGAAGAAGAAAAGACTGAACAGGCAAAGCTCAGAGCGGAATATATTGCAAGTGTACGTGGGAATTTGCGGGCGCAACTTGATAGTGTGACTATTCAGAATCCGGATGGAACATTGGTGAATTTGGGAGAAAAGTTCGGAAATAAAAAAACACATTAATGTTTTGTGGGAGATTCAGTCATGGAGACAAAAGAGCAGATAAGAAAACGAATCATACAGGTTAGAAATCAGATGGTAAGTGAAGATGTTTTGCAAAAAAGTAGTCTGATTGCACAAAAGGTGATTAAAACGCCGGAATATGAAGAAGCAGATAACGTTTTGCTCTATGCAGACTATCGTCATGAAGTTATGACTAGAGAGATTTTTGAAGATGCTGTTTTGCGTAAGAAAAAAGTCTTTTTCCCAAAGTCGAATGAGGATGGAACGATGGAGTTTTATCAGGTGGTATCGGTAAAACAATTAGAGAGTGGATATAAGGGAATAAAAGAACCTGTTGTGGATGAGCACTATTTGTATCGTTTTAAATGTAGCGAAGATACTTTAATTATTGTTCCAGGAGTTGCTTTTGATGCAAAGGGTTATCGTGTAGGATATGGAAAAGGATTTTATGACAGATTCTTGAAAGATAAACGTCAAATGACGGTGATAGGATTATGTTTTTCCAATCAGGTTGTGGAAGAAATTCCACATGATGAACACGACATAAAAATGGACAAAATAATAACAGAAGAGATTCAGTATTCATTTCTTAGAGTATAGAAAAGGAAAAGGTGAGTGTAATGACAGTGAAAGAAAAAGCTGCGGCTATGAAAATAGACAGCCCACAGATGGCAGCTACATCAATTGAGACAAGAAATCAGGCTTTGTCAGCAATTGCAGAAGCATTGCTTGCAAATAAGGAACAGATTTTTGCAGAAAATGCAAAAGATTTAGAAGAAGCAGAGAAGAATCAGATCCCGGCAGCAGTTGTAAAAAGATTAAAATTCACAGAACAGAAGTTACAGGATTCGGTGAAGGGTATCCAGAATCTGATTACACTTTCCGATCCATTGTCTCAGGTTCAGTTAAAACGTGAACTTGATGAGAATTTAGTGTTGGTAAGAGAAAGCTGTCCGATTGGCGTTATCGGTGTTATTTTTGAGGCAAGACCCGATGCATTGGTGCAGATTGCATCCTTGTGTATTAAGAGTGGTAATTGTGCGATTCTTAAAGGAGGTAGCGAAACAAAATACACCAATAAGTTGTTGTTTGATGTAATATATAAGACTGCACTTGAAAATGGATTGCCAGAAGGATGTTTATTCCAAGCCGAGCTTCGTGATGAGATTGCGGAATTGTTGGCTTGTCATGAGTCTGTAGACTTATTGATACCAAGAGGTTCCAATGCTTTTGTACAGTATATTATGAATAACACCAAGATTCCTGTTATGGGACATGCTGATGGTATTTGTCACATTTATGTAGATAAGGATTTTGATTTAGAAAAAGCAATTCCTGTTATTGTTGATGCTAAGACACAGTATACAGCGGCTTGCAATGCGGTAGAAACTTTGCTTGTACATAAAGATGCTGTAGATAAGTTGATTCCTGCGTTACAGAATGCATTTGAAGAGAAACAGATTGAGCTTCGTGCAACAAATGATATTGCTGGTAAGTATAATACCCTTCATGCAACAGATGAGGATTTTGAAACAGAGTATCTTGATTTAATCATTTCAGCAAAAACAGTTTCTGATATAGAAGAAGCAGTATATCATATTAATAAATATGGTTCTCACCATACGGATTGTATTTTAACAGAGGACAAAGAAGCTGCTGAATATTTTATGAGAATGGTAGATTCCGCTGGTGTGTACCAAAATTGCTCCACACGTTTTGCAGATGGTTTTCGTTATGGATTTGGTGCTGAGGTTGGAATTAGTACCGGTAAGATTCATGCAAGAGGTCCGGTTGGGTTAGAAGGACTTGTGACCTATAAGTATAAACTGTTTGGAACAGGACAGATTGTGGATGATTATGCAACTGGTAAAAAAGAGTTTCATTTTAAAAATTTAGAAAAATAGTACCATGCATTGACAATTCTTCTGACAACTCGGTATAATAATATTGTAGAATGACTAAAGTGGTCAATTATGTTTATATATTATTTTAACCAAGAAAAGGGGAATGGGTATGAAAAAAATATGGAAACGCATATTAAGATGTGTTGCGTTTAGTATGGTATTAGTTTTCTGTATAGTAGGTTCTTACAAACCTATTACGACATATGCATTAGCAGTTACTCCGGTGAATGTAAAAATGTATACAACATCTGGGACGCCTGTTTTTGCAACACCGGATTTATATTCAGGTGTTGTTGTATATATAGAGCGATTTGTGAATGTAACTGTAACAGGAATTACAGATAACGGTTTTTATCAAGTGGATTTAAATGGAAATTATTATATTCCTGGTCCATATTTAGTAGGGCAGATAGAACCGGTCAAAACAGAGAAACAGAAGGTTTTGGAAAATCTAGAAAAGTTTGCCGAGGCATATCGTATTCAGTTAGAGCAAATGCAGAGTTATAGTACTTCATTTGGTTTATTAGATGTGACAGGTGATGGGATTCCGGAATTATTTGATTTGAGTGGTAAAGAGATTTATACCTATCATGATGGAAGAGCGGTTATGATATATTATTCTGAATACCCTCTGACCTTTTATTATTCCAAAAAGCATAATGTATTGCTAGGCAAATACACATGGAATAAAAATGAAATATGGGAAGTATATTTTAAAGATACTTCTTTGTTTAATTGGGGACAGATTAAATGCTTCTCAACGGATGCTTCTCTTTATAAGAAAGATGCTGTAGCAGTTCCTCATGCTTATGTAAATGATGATGGTACTAGAAACGGAATGTATGGTATTCTTAAGGATATTATGCAAATAAAGTAATATATAATCATAGACCCTATGGAGTGATACCGTAGGGTTTTTGTATGTTATTGGAACGGAGTGAACAGCAACAGTTCTTGCATATTACAGGAAAATTAGATATAATGTGTAACGGTTTAGGATTTTATAGATTAAGCGCTGTGATGTTATAAGGCATTAGGTGGGAAGGAATTGGCAAAATGTTAGATATGGAATTAGAAAAGATTTTAGAAGAAATTGACCTTACAAAAGAAGCTCCAACAAAGGAGCCTGAAAGACAGTATTATTATATAAAGAAAATGCAGGGGATTTTGGCAGAGCAGGAAGAGAAAAAGGGACGAAAGCTGACGGCTTGTGCACAGACCTTCGGTTGTCAGATGAACTTCACTACCTTGATTAGTAAAAACCGCATAAATAGAAAATTTCAAAAAATGACTGTGTTATAGAAATGGTAAAATACCATAAATAATACAGTCATTTTTATAAATTAATTCTCAAGTTATACCGATATAATATATGAGATTTGTAAATAGGATTTGAAAGGGGTGAGTAAGTGAAAATTGCCCAGGAGTATATTGTAGCAGCAGCTAAAGAATATGATATTGAAATTGGGGTAAAAGAGAATATAGAAAATCGTGCAAGTTATTTAATGGCATTTCATGGTGTAACAGTGTTGTGGCTTGTCGATAAAATTGATATGTTGAATTGTAGCGAATTTCTAACTGGGGAACTTACAATAAAATCAGTTGCTAATTTATGTTTTGTTTTGCTTTTTTTATTGACTTACACAATATCGATGTATAATACATGCGTAGTTTTTATGATAAAAGATTACAATAATTTTAGCTTTGAAGAAATACCAAAAAAACATTTAAGAAAAATATATGCTTCAGAAGTTATTTGGAATAGTTATAAAACAATAGTGAGTGAATATAAAAAACTGAATACTAAAAAAGCACACAATTTACAAAATGCAATCATATTTTTACTATTGTATATATTATGTATGTTAATTTGTGCTTTGTTTTAACATGAGGTGATGAGTCTATGAAATGTATTTTAAAAAAACGTAAGAAAAGAAAGGGAGAAGAAAAAGGAGAATTATCTAAAAAAGGCAAGCGATATGTGGGAATTAGGTTCTATAAAGCCAATGTATTAAAAGGTTATGAGAAAAATAGCAAGGAATATGAGGAAATTAAGAGTTTTATAGATTCAATGATTAAGAGGAATAAGCGGTCATAAGCCGCCTATTTCTCTTTTCTAATGAATTTGTGAGTTAATCCGTTCTTAAAAACAATAGTGTCCACCATTCCATCAAGGATAATAATATGGTCAATCACAGAAGCAACAAAATCTTTCAATACTGCATCATCCACAAGTGGGGCAAACTCACTATATTTTATATGTTCCGCTTGGTTCAGTTTGTGGGCTACCAGGAAAGAGGAAGCGGAATTTATAAAACCAATGGCGGTTCCTGGGTCGGCTTCATCCTGGCGTAGTTCTGCAAGCTCATTATTGATTTGGGCATTTCTTACTTCCAAAGATTGCTTGGTTTCTAAGTATTCCTTTTCGCTCATAGCGTTCTCATCAAATAAGTATAATTTTCTAAGCCTTTCCAGGGCTTTGTTATTTTTGTCAAGCTCGGCGGTTAGGATATCTTCCTTGCTAATCACGGGGGCGGATGTGTCCAGGGGGATTGGTTTATAAGTTGCCGTTGATACTGAATTTTTAAGTGCTTCAAATGTGGCAGTAAGCCCTGCGCGATCAATACCAATTACATTGTTAAATTCAGCCCCGGCTAAAAGAATACTTTCCAAGGTTTCAATGTTTTGTATGGCAGCAGTTTGTTTTGTTGCCTGGATAACATTTTTTATATAGTTGAATACAAAAGGACCAAGAGTTACATCTGATATGCTCTTTGGGCGGCAAGTGTTCTTTCTCCATCGATTACCACAACGATATATTGATGGTGCAAAGCCGTTAGACCTGGCGCGGTCTTTATCACAAATCATATTAGAGCCACAAACGCCGCAATGAAGCAAGCCACCAAATACATGGTCATATTTTTTCTTGGATTGACTGCCCATGTTGTTACGGGCAATTGCGTTGGAATCCATAGTTTTATTACAGTATTCCCATTGTTCCTTGGTAACGATTGGTGTAAATACATCATCAAGCACAATCCATTCATCCTGGGGCTTGATACGTCCACGGGCACTTTCACGGTAATTATAACGGTAGGTTCCTTTATAGATAGGATTTCTAATAATATCCGCGACTGTCTTGCTTGTCCATTCGCCACCACGTTTGGTAGGAATATCGTTATGATTAAGGTAATCACGTATTTTAGTAGAAGATTTTATTCTTTCGTACATATCATACATCATTTTTACAATAGGACCTTCTTTTTCATCGACAACAGGAAATTCAATAACCGAATCCCATTGGTAGCCAAAGGGAACATTGGCACCATTCCATAAGCCATCCTTTGCACGTCCTAGCATAATGTCTGTAACACGTTCTGATGTCATTTTTCGTTCCAGTTCGGCAAATACTAGGATGATTTTTAAAATCGCTTCTCCGATGGCACTAGATGTGTCAAATTGTTCATTCAAGGATATGAATGTTACACGGTTAGATTTAAAATCATCATACATAAGGGAGAAGTCAACCAGGTTACGGCTTACACGGTCAATTTTGTAGACCAGTACATGGGAGATTTCCCCGGAGCGCACCTTTTGCATCATGCGTTCATATGCAGGGCGTTTGGTATTCTTTGCAGATTTCCCGGCATCCTCGAATATTTCGATGCGGTTCTCCGGGATATGTAAGATATGTTTACAATATGCCATTAATTCCTTTTTCTGATGTGGTAAGCTGTCCTTGTCTACCTGGTACCCGGTAGATACGCGGACATATAAAGCCACGATTGGGTCATTCAGTGTGTGAAATGATACAGTTCTAGCCATATATAAGACCTCTTTCTTAAAAAAGGGCATAAAAAAATAAGCCCTTTATAAATTTGGGGGCTTATGGTATAATTCAACTTGTCGAGGGTTGAACTATCCATAAGCCATTTGGTTTACGGGTTACAATCTATGTAAAAGGTTTCAGGTTGCCGCCTGGGGCCTTTTATTTTTTATTTCATTAATTCAGATATGTTAATCATCAAATCATCATAAATTCCTACAGATATAGGCTGACTGAAAGGAATAATAGTTGGTGCAGCATCTTCTTCATAACGGTAAGTAGTAGTGCGTTCTTTTACCGGGTCAACAATCCAATACTCACGAACCCCGGCGTTGGAATAAAGTGTATTTTTTGTACTATAATCCATCTTGCGGCTGCTTGGTGAAACGATTTCAACAACTAGATCAGGTGCGCCATTGCAACCTTTGTCTGTTAATTTGGATTTATCACATATAACACTGATATCTGGTTCCACATACGTTTCATCATCTGCATTCAGATTTACAGCAAATGGAGCAGGGTATACTTTACAGTCACCATTATGAGAATCAATATAATCAGCAATTTTCCTTGCTATGGAGAAACTCAGTTCTTGATGTATGCGGCTTGGTGGAGCCATGGCATAAAGCTGACCATCAATTAATTCAGCCCGTGTTCCTTCTGGTAAGTTCCAATAGTCTTGCGCTGTGTAATGATTTCCTTGTAGTTGCGGCATATAATCTTCCTTTCTATTATCTAAAATCAATTTTAACAACATTACTGTTTTTCTTGGCATGATATGTTATGCCATTTTTTCTGCTTTCCCTTTTTCGATATAACCGAGTTCTAACAATTCACTAGCACGTTCTATAAGTTTTTTCTTTCCATCTTTATTTAAGTCATTAAAGTATTTTAAAAGTTTGTATTCTTCATCTGTAAAAGTACTTTGAACAGATTTGGGTGAAGATATAACCATTTCTTTTATACCAATTAATTCATCTGGTGTTTTACCAAAGAAATTTGAAAACTGAAGAATTACTGATAGTGGAACTTTTCTTGTACCGCTTTCATATCCTGCATATGTACTTTGGGGCATATCTAAGCGAGCTGCAATGTCAGCTTGTGAAAGTCCAAGAGAGACACGTGCAGTGGCAAGGTTGCGACCAAACGCAACGTATTCTTCGCCGCGTGATTCAGCGGTTCTTTCTTTTCCCATTTTACTCCCCCCTTTCTATATGATGTGACTTCATTATAAACGCAAAAGTGCGGTTTGTAAATAGGATAAACGCAAAATGAAATAAATAATTGCAGAATGTGCTTGACAATATCGCATAATGCGATTAGACTTTAAAGTACAAAGAAACGCAAAATGCGATTAAGAAAGGAGATAATAATATGGCAAAGCAATTAATAGTAGTTTTTCCAAGACTGGAAGCAAAAAGAGCATTCAATGGTCATACTACAAGTACATTTGCGGAGTTATTGGGCATTAGTGAAGATAGTGTGCGCCGTAGATTAAGGGGCGAGGTTGAATTTGAATTGCCAGAGATTCTTAAACTTATGTCATTTTACAATTGTACATTTGAAGAATTGTTCGGGAGGGAAGAAATAATGCGCCCCATGGTAGCGATGGGGTAGAAAGGAGCGAGCATGAAAAAAAAGACAGATGAAGAATTTAATTTAATAGTGCTAACAGATGTAAGGATAAAAATATCAGAAGCATTTATTAGATTAGAAGCCGAATTAAGAAACAACCGCTTATCAGATCCATTAATGGAGCAGGATGTTTTAAAAAATATTGTAGATGTAAAAGCGAGTCAAATGAAAAGAGAAATAAATTTTTTCATAGACTCGCAGGTAGATAGGATTAAATCGACTTTAAAGTGTCTAACAGAATAGAACTGCCTAATTGTTGAATAACTGGCAAGGAAGCCGAACCAATTTTGGCTACACAAGAAGTTAGTTTTTCCCAAACAGAATTAGAACGAATTGTTTCAATAAATTCGTGACCAAAATAAGTTAAGCGAAATACATAAATGTCAACAATTCCGTTGTCAGCTTCAATGACATGGCAATTTATATAACCAGCTTCATCTAACAAAATTAATGTATATGCGATAGTTTCTTTTGTGTATGAAGGAAGAGATTGGCAGAAATTGGGTAAATGTAAAGTTTCCCAGGATAAGTCGGCATTTATTCCTAGAGATTTTTCGCAAAATAGCAAAATGTCACGAACACAATTGGGTTCAAGTTTCATTTTATTCTCCTTTCTTATGTACTAAGGTGCTGCAACACCTGGTAAGAACATTATATGAGTGGAAGGGAGAAAAATCAATGCGCCCCATGGCAGCAGTGGGGTAGAAAGGAGCATGAAGCATGAAAGAGGTTTTGATATTAGGAATATTAGCTTTGGTATTCCTTGGCGGATGCCTTACATACATGGGGATTGCGTGTGTTGCTATCATACGTGCCTTTGGAACTAAAAAATGTTATCTGCCACATCGTGTCCTTATGGGAATATGGGGCGTAGTTATGATATATGCATTTGTTTGTGCATGTATATACATTACGGAATATGGATGGATAATGTGAAACGTGAAGAGGGAAAAGCAATGAATAACAATAAAGGTACAGACCCAATAGCAATTGTCTTTTACATATTGGGTCTGATTGTTGGAATCATGATTGTAAAAGTAATGGGATTATATTAGATATTCAAAAGATGAAGAATAATACCGGCTGCTACAGAGGTAATAACACCCATAACAAAACCTATAAATCGTTCAATCCATTTTTCAAGGTTTGTTAGATGGCGTTGATATTTATAATCTGTAATAAAGTTTTTTCCGACAGGAGTAATTTTGGCAGTGATAACACCATTCTTTTTATTGGCTGCAATATAACCTAACATATGCAATTCGTTTAGACGAGAACTAAGGCTTTCAGAGCCATTTTTATGAAAGTAGCGTTTGCGAATTAGTTCATCTGATGTAACTACATCCTTATTTTTGAAGTGTTTTAACGTTTTGTAAATAACTGCATTATCCATAATAGCATTCCTTTTCAAATTATTGTGGTCTAGTCACCTTGCAAAGGGATTATATCACACAAACGAAATATTTTACTAATCAAACAGAGAAAACAATAACATCATGTGGTGGATGGCAGTAGACCACCCATGCAAATAAAAGAGAGGAATTTAGTATGTATAACTATGACACAAATAGAAGAAATAAAAATTGCCCGTGAAAATGCATGGAGCATTACACCGGGAAGCAAGCCGGATGGAATATATATAGGAACTGAAAGAGTAAAAGGTGTTGTGTTCCACTACTATAAAGATAGGAATAATCATTATTGGTATATATCCAGTACAACCGAGAGAGTGGATGCGGAATTGAAAGCAGCAGCTCGGAGAAAGGCATATTTAAACAGAAGAAAGCGAGGAACTAAGGATGGCGAATATAAAAGAATATCAGCCAATTAACGGAGTTGTGGAGCCTGATTTTTTGGAATATTTGAAAAAGACATTTCAAAAGTGGCAGCAGAATTTTGAAGAAAGAGTAACCACGGGCACCAGGGAGATTGCAAAATTGCAGGAACGTGTTATGGGTGCAAAGTTAAATTCACGTTATGGATTTGAAGCGATTGCTCGTCGCGACCTGGATGACGAGGGGCAGGATTGTTTTACCCTTATGATCTATAAGAATCGTGAAGCGGTTGTGAGCGAGCCACCGTTATATCATTTTACGGTTAAGATATACAGATGAAAGTGAGGTATATGTGATGAGTAAAACAGAAGGACTAAAGAAAGAGTTAGAGAAATTAGGAATATATGATACTAAGGATTTGAGAGAAGCAATGAAGCACGTTACGCTTGATGTTTCACTTATGGCGGCAATGGCAGCAGTACCGGGAAAAGTGGGATAGATTGTGGATATTGTGGACAAGTACATACTACAGTAAAAAAGAAAACCAGGTTGTAAAGGTAGGGGCCTAAAACAACCTGGAAGCAACTTAATAAATCCATTATAGCACAATACATAGGAAATGGAAAGTATAATTTTACTATATATAGTGCTTAGCAGTATTACTTTGCTAATGAGCGGTTTACTATTCTTGTTTACGTGTGGAATCATAGCTGTAAGCAAGGAATAGAGCCGCATTTTTAATGGATTTAGAGAAAAAACATACCTCTTTCCCGTCCTTGTAATGGGTATTAACAAACCAACCATATATAAAATTATATATACATAATGGATTTGGTTAGGAAGTAGGAATGGGGTGTGACATAAGGTAGGGGCGCATGAGAAGAAAATATTATGATGATTACGATTATGAGGAAGCATATAGAAAGATATGTGAGAACTTAGATGAATGGGAATTGGAACGTCTACTGAAAGAGGGAAAGGTAGATTGCCTATATAGAACTACTACAACCAAGTCTAAAAACATCAAGAGTGGTACGGTGTTATTGGAAGCTCAGGTGTACCCGTCATTTAAAGATAAAAAGAATATGCCAGTGACGGAAAAGAGAAGGGAAACCAAACCATCACAAAGGAATCTGAATGACAAGAATGCAAGACGTTATCTGATACGCCTTGCAAATATAAATTTTGGTAAAGGAGATATATGGGCAACCTTTGGATGGGATGAAGCACATTACCCGGAAGATATGAAGAAAGCGCAAAAGGATGTGCAAAATTTCATTCGTCGTATCAATCGCAAAAGAAAGAAAGCAGGAATGGAAAATATTAAATATATTTACATAATTGCAGCAGATGGGAATACCAGACCACACTTTCACATTCTTATGACGGGTGATGGGGTAGATCGTGACGAGTTAGAAGAAATGTGGGGGAAGTGTGAAAGACCAAATACAAGACGAATTAAACCCGATGATGATTTTATTATAACAGGATTAGCAACCTATATATCAAACAATCCACATGGTACAAAAAGATGGTGTTCTAGTAAGAATTTAAAAAAGCCGGATATGCCAAAGCGTAGTTATTCGAAATTTAAGAAGACTAAGGTTGAAATGATGGTAAAAGACCATGAAGAACTAAAGAAGCAGATGGAAAAGGCATATCCAGGATATAAATTTTTAGATGCCGAAGTGAAATACAATGGGGTGAATGCAGCATTTTATATATACGCCCGGATGGTGCGAAATTAGGAAGGGAGAAAGGGAAATGAAAATTATTTCAATTGTAGAGCTTAAAGGTGGTACAGGAAAGACTACAACAGCCGTAACGCTTGCGGAGTTGTTAGCAGAAGGGGATAAGAAGAGAAAAAGACCTGGCAGCAGAGTTTTATTATTTGATAATGACAAGCAGGGTAACGCTTCCAAGCTTTTTGAGGTGTATGAGCGAGAGAATGAAGCTCCGGCATGTAAGATTTTAAAGACGGGAAGAATTGCCGGAAACATTAGAAGTACAAAAGAACCCAATTTGGATATTATCCCTTGCAACTACTACATGGAATTGGCAGAACTTGAAGTGAAAGCAGACCAGGAACACGCACAGCATGACCGATACAAAACAGCTTTGGAAGAAGTAAGCGAGCATTATGACTTTTGCGTTATTGATAATCCGCCGGATTTGGGAATGAATGTTATTAATACATTGGTGGCAACGGATGAAATCATCATACCAGTAAATCTTGATTCCTATTCCCTAGATGGTTTGGAAGAAATGGTGGAGCAGATAAACCAAATAAGAGCATTGAATCCAAAAGCGAAGATTGCGGGCGTTCTTATCACAGACTATGAGAAAACAGACACAAGCGAAGCGGCGGAAATATGGTTGCGAGAAAAAAGCGGTTGCTTGGTATTTGAACAGAAAATCAGACATTCTAAAAAAGCAAAAGATGCAACCATTTACAAAATGACACCTTGTCATTATAGCAACCGAAGCAGTGTAGCGCAGGATTATAAGCGTTTTGTGGATGAATATGTGGGTTATTACGGACACGATTTGAAAGAAAGGGGAAAAAGTAATGGCATTTAATATTTTAGATATTGTGAACGGTACCACGAAAGCGGCAGTGGGGGAAAACAAAGAATATAAAGATATAGTGTTGAATTACAAAGATATAGTAATTACGAAACATAATAACTACAGTATGGAAGATCTAGAAGAAATGGCTATGTCCATTGAAATGGACGGAATCCAAGAGCCGCTCATATTGGGACGTGTGAATGGTGAATGGTGGCTTGCTTCTGGCCATAGAAGATACAGTGGTACGGATATTTTAGTGAAAGAGGGAAAAAGCAGATTTGAAAATGTACCTTGCCGTTATAAAGACATGACGGAATTAGAATTTAGAATTGCTTTACTGGTGGGTAATACATTCAACCGTAAAATGACAGATTATGATCTAATGAACCAGGCGAGGGAATGGAAAGAGGTTTTAAACCAGGCAAGAAAAGAGGGGCTTATCGTTCTTGAAAAGGGACAACGCATTCGTGATTATGTTGTGGCTATCCTGGGAGAGAGTGACGGAAAGGTTGCTACTCTTGAAGCAATTAATAACAAAGCCGTGCCGGAAGTAAAGGCAGAATTTGAGAAAGGAAGAATGGGAATCACAGCCGCTTACAGTGCTAGTCAGTTACCGCCGGAAGAGCAAAAGGAAATAGCAGAGCAAGCGGCAGCAGGACAAGATGTGAAATGTGATGAAATAAAAGCCAGAGTGGAAGAAAAGAAGAACCGCCGGGAAGAAGAAGCTAAGGCACAAAATGTGTCAGATACTGACACCGCAGAAGAAGAAAAGGCAAATGCAAAAAAACTTCACGCCGTAAAAATGATTGAAAAATATTATATATACCTCAATGACGAGGAAGTAGGCATTTTGGAACGTATGTTGGAAGATTGTAAGCGGCGTAAACGGGAATATGCATTAGACGAAGAATAGGATTTTGATTTTACGGAGAGGAGAAAGACAATTGAACTTAAAATACATGAAGCGTGGGGAAACTACAGAGCAAATAAGACTTTTTGATTGGGCAAGAAAGAGTTTGCACGTTTTGCCTTGCCTAGAGCTTATGTATCATGTGCCAAATGAGGGAAAAAGAACCAATGGTGATATTTTAAAAGCAGCCGGGATGAAAGCAGGAGTGCCAGATGTGTGTTTACCAGTATCAAGAAAAGGTTATCACGGTCTTTACATAGAAATGAAATATGGCAAGAATACCGCAACAGCGGAACAGGAAGATTATATGGCGTTGCTACGGCAGCAGGGTTATAAAACAGCAGTGTGTTATGGATTTGAGGAAGCAAAAACAGAAATATTGGGCTATTTACAAGTGTTAGGGAAGGTGCCTTTGGAAGAGTGTATTAATGCACCATGGATAAATGGGAAATGTGAGGGTGTGCAGATACCAGGGCAGAGAACAATAAACATACAATGCAGGGAATGTCCAAGAAAGAGAAAGGAGAGCAATAAACGATGAAGAAAAAAGGAAGCGAAGAAATGCAGAATGAACCAAGAGAGATGCCGGATGGGTTGGAAAGCCAAACGGGTTATTGTAAGTTTTGTGGTCAAGCAGGAATTGTTCACACACTTGTCGGATGGAGTCAAGGGCAAGTGAACGAAGCAGTAACATGTCAATGTAAATGCGAGGAATCCAAGAAATACGCAGAAAGCAAAGAAAGGGTACAGAAAACCAAGAACCGCATAATGGAGTTATTTGGTAGTGGTTCTGAAAAAGCGGTGGATGAGAGAACCGTTGATATTATGCTTCTAGCGGTAGATGCCATTGAAGCTAAGGAATTGAAAGGAATATCTCTTGATATCGGTCAGGGAGTAAAAGCCAAGGTATATAAAATGGCAAAAGAAAGCATTAAGGTTGAACGTTCAGAAACTTCAAAGAAGATATTTGAAGAATAGCACATTAGGGGCGGTATAAATGGGTTACAAATTGGAAGCAGATGTTAAGACTATTGCGAAAAGCATAATACAGGGCAATGAGAAGAGAAAAAAGAGAATAAATACAAATACGGCTAGTGCTTTTGATATTAAAGCAGCGGCGATTGTGGAGCATGCTTTGAGATATTCGTGTAAGAATATTCAAGCAAAAGCGGCACGGCAGCAGATGCAAGATAAGATATATAGGAGCATTGTTTATAACACACCTTATGAATATATAGCAGATGCGGTTTGTGGACGCCGTCAATTCTATGATTACCGCACCGAATTTATAACACTTGTGGCAGCAGAAATGGAAATGATACCAGAAGAGAGTGCATAAGTGGAAAATAAAAAATGAAGAGCTTGGAGGAATATATATATGATTAAATGGAAGGTCTTAGGTGTGGCAATTATATTTTTACTATCTATAGTTGCCATGACGTTCGAAAAGCAGGAGTGAGATAGATGCAGGGTCAATTAAATTTGTTTGCCTTTCTTAATGAATCAGAGGAACAGAAAACAGATTCTCACGTTTTCTGTTGATATGGGAGCATGTACCACATTTGGGTTATCGCATGACGTTTCCGATTGACATTTACAAGAATGATTATACAGAAAATTTCTTGAAGGAATTGCAGGAGATTGTAGATTTTGCAAAAGGGCGGAAGGTGGACTTGCATCCGGTAGCCCCGATATTCTTCGAGGAAAGTGAAACAGGATATATGCTGATTTTTAGTATGTTTGAGGATAGGGAAAGGCAGAGAAGAAAATAGAATACGCATGAAACGTAATATTAGGCGCATGAAATATGGTTTATACGAAGGGAGATATGGTATATGCATAGAAAAATACTAATAGATAATATCGTAAATCATTTGCATGAGGATGAATTGTTAAATAAAGCTGATAGCAGTTCCGTTGAAAATCTTTTGAAAGACGTTAGAGCGGTTGTTGAGTATGAATTGAGAAATTACAAGATATTAGTAGGCGAAGTTTACTAGAAGAAAGGAAAATAAGAAGGAGAATAAGGAATGTTAGGAAATATGGCGAGTAAGAAAGTGGAAGTTTTTAGAAAGATGACAGATACAGAATTAGCAAATTATTATGTTGATGTATGTTCGTATAATACAAAGCCAGCAATAGATGAGCAAATTGACATTAGAAAAGAGATGGCTGATAGATTTATAGATAAATTTGCAGATATGCCAAATCGTTAAATAGAAATTTGGAGGAATGAAAATGTATTCGAGGAGAACAAGATTAGCTGAAGAATATAAGAAAATTCTCGAAGATGAGAAAAAGGGTGCAGTAGCGGATTTTAAAACATTAACCGGGCTATTATCTGAATATGATTACAACCTTGAAATGGCAGAAGTGGAAATTAAAAAATTAAAAGAGCTAATAGTTAAAAAAGAGTTGGCAAGATATAACATGGATTAGGAATCTAGCTGAGTATAGAAAATTGAATATGGAACATAAAAACAGGGCTGTGTTGACAGCTTGGCAGCAGTACATCAAAACAAATGGGTCAGAATATTGGAGTGTTTTATATTAGCATAGGTTTATGATTAAGGTTACTTGTAATCCGTATGCAATAAAAGAAAGGATATTGGCAATTGAAAGAATATGCAAAGGATTTTTATAGATCATCAGCATGGAAGAAAACAAGAAACATAGTAATACATAGGGCGAATGGTTTATGTGAGAGGTGTATGGCAGCAGGTCAATATGTGCCTGGTGTAATAGTACATCATAAGACATACATAACGCCGAACAATATACATGACACAAGTGTTACGCTAAACTTGGACAACCTAGAATATTTGTGTGATGATTGTCACAATAAAGAACACAAGAGTAAGCAGAACGGACGATATCGCTTTGACAGTAATGGAAATCTATTACCACCAATGAAGTAGACCCACCCCCCGGTGGGGGCAAAAAAATTGGTGTTGAAAGAACCGAGGGAGATACCTCAAAAAAACTCTGCAGGGTCGCGCGCATATGAGGGGGGATAAAAATGCCGGAAAAAGAAAAAGGTAATGAAAAGAAAGAAACAAAAAGAGCAAATAAACTGACAAATGCCAGGATAAAGAAAGAGGTAGAATTTTTACAACCAATGTTTGTCGGGATTGATGACAAGGATAAGAAAAGTCTTGTAAATTCACTGGTTGAGGAAGCGGCATTTTTAAAAGTGGCTTGCATCCAGGCAAAGGAAGAATTGAAAAAAGAGGGGCTTACAACGGAAACAGTTAACGCTTCACAAAAGTTTGTAAAAGCCCATCCGTCAGCAGCAATTTATGAAAAATATTCACGTCAATATACGGCCATTATTCACACTTTGATTGAATATTTGCCACCAAAAGAGAAGAAAAATATAAGCAGATTGGCAGCAATGAGAGAGGGATAAACGCATGAGAAATTATATTTTTCAATATTGGGAAGCAATCCAAAATGGAACGGTAACGGTAGGTAAATGGATAAAAGCCATCTATAAAATACTGGTAGATGAATTAAATAAGGGTACATGGGAGTTCGATGAAGGAAAGGCAAATAAAGCAATTGATTTTATAGAGAATTTTTGTCACCATTCAGAGGGACGAAATGATTTATTGAAGTTGGAATTGTGGCAAAAGGCTATAGTAAGTGCTATTTTTGGTATTATGGATAAAAATACGGGGTACAGACAATTTAGAGAAGTATTTATTGTTGTTGCTCGTAAAAATGGAAAATCACTTTTTGCCGCCGCAATAGCTGCTTATATGACATATATTGATGGAGAATATGGAGCAAAGCTTTATTTCCTAGCACCGAAGTTGGACCAGGCAGAACTTGTTTACGATGCGTTTTATCAGATTGTTCAGGCAGATGATGAGCTTGATAGTATAACAAAGAAACGGCGAAGTGATATTTACATAAAGGAATTTAATACCAGTGTAAGGAAGATTGCGTTTAATTCCAAAAAATCAGATGGATTCAACCCACAGATGGTTATTAATGACGAAATGGAAGCTTGGCCGGGAGACCAGGGATTGAAGCAATATGAAGTTATGGCATCAGCATTAGGAGCAAGAAAACAGCCCCTTATTTTGTCTATATCAACAGCAGGATATGTTAACGATGGAATTTATGATGAACTCATGTGCCGTGCTACTTCTTTCCTGAAAGGAACATCTAAAGAAAGAAGAATTTTACCATTTCTCTATATTATTGATGATTTGGAGAAGTGGGATAATTTGGAAGAATTGAAAAAGAGTAATCCAAACTTAGGTGTATCTGTATCAGAAGAATTTTATGTGGAACAGATAGAAGTTGCAAAAAAATCATTACCGAAAAAAGCGGAATTCTTAACCAAATATTGTAATATTAAACAAAATTCAAGTGTGGCATGGCTTGATTATAGTGATGTTATGAAATCTGTAAGTGATGATAAAACACTTTTATTAGAAGATTTTAAAGGATGTTATTGTGTTGGGGGAATTGACCTTTCAAGAACAACAGACCTTACAGCAGCATCCATCGTTATTTATAAAGACGGAAAAAATCATATATTTACAAAATTCTATATGCCCCAAAAACGTTATGAAGTTGCAGTGAATGAAGATAATGTGCCATATAACATTTACAAAGAAAAGGGATTTTTACAAATATCCGGGGAAAACCAGGTGAATTATAAAGATGTATATAATTGGTTTATTGAATTAGTAAAAGTATATAAAATCAGACCGCTGAAAATAGGTTATGATAGATACTCGGCGGGGTATTTAATCGACGAATTGCAAATGGCAGGGTTTCAAACAGATGATGTATACCAGGGTACTAATCTTACACCTATTTTGAATCAGTTTGAGGGCGATTTAAAAGATGGAAAATATGACATGGGAGATAATACACTTTTAGCATCTCATTTTCTTAATGTGGCGGTTGAAATCAACATGAATGATAGCAGAATGAAGCCCGTTAAGATTGAAAAACGTATGCGAATAGATGGTGCTGTATCTGTATTTGATGCAATGACGATGGTTTCTAAATATCATAACGAGATAGGAAAGAAACTTTTGAATATGCCAATTCAAAGAGGGTCAGAATTTTAACATTAAGATATTTACAATAGGTTCATGGATGTATTCCATGGACTTATTTTTTTGAGGAAAGGGGGTAATGTCATGGGAATTGTTGCAAATGTTATGGGAGCATTTAGAGCAAAATACAGACCAATATTGTTGAGCCGTGGAGAGTATGTGCCAACTGGCACACTTAGGGATAATGATATTGTCGGAGCCATTGCAGATGCCATTTCAAAGAATGTGGGAAAGTTAACGCCGCAAGTAATCCGAAAGGATGAAAAAGGAATGACAATAAAAAATGATTACCTGGCGAGGCTGCTTAAATTAAGACCTTGCCCGGAAATGTCAACATATGACTTCTTGTATAGGATTGCATCGGATTTGGTTTACACTTCCAATTCCTTTTCTGTGATTTTTTGGAATGAGGACTTTACAAGAGTGACAAGCATTCAACCAATCACAACAAAGAGTTATCGGATTTTTGAAGATAATAACCACAATATTCTATTTCGTTTTCGTTGGGATTATGACGGAGAAACATATACTGTACCCTATCAATGCGTTATTCATATAAAGGCAAGATATAACAAAAAAAGGTTCCTGGGAACTTCCCCAGATATTGAGTTGAAACGAAGTCTCGACCTCATAGAAACATCCGGCGAAACGGTAAAGAACATCGTAAATCGTTCAAATTCACTTTCAGGATATTTGAAATATAACAACCTGGCAGATGATACAGAATTACAAGAGATTGCAAAGAAATTCCAGGAAGCCTATATGAATGCTGATAATGCCGGGGGTGTGGCAGCTATTGACAGCACGGTAGATTTTAAAGAAATCAGCCAAAGAACACCGAATGTGCCTACAAATCAAATCACGTTTTTACGTGACAATGTGTATCGTTACTATGGCGTAAATGAAAAGGTACTTACATCAACGCTGAATGACCAGGAATGGATTTCGTTTTATGAAAATGTCATTGAACCAGTGGCAATCCAATTGGGATATGAGTTTACATACAAGCTTCTCACACCAAGAGAAATCGGATATGGGAACAAGATTGAATTTACATCAAATCTTTTACAGTATGCCACATTGCAGACCAGGGACACGATAGGTGGGAATATGTTTGACCGTGGAGCAATGACAGTAAATGAATATAGAGCATTGATGTATTATGCTCCGGTTGAAGATGGGGACGTGCGAATGGTATCACTTAATTATGTCAAAGCAGGAGACCAAAGTCTTTATCAAGTTGGGAAAGATGGGCAGCAGAACCAAGCAGCGCAGGATAGGCAACGTAGGGCAATAGTTGCAGCCACTCATGCGTATATCGAAACCATGAAAGGGGGGTAAATAATGCCAAAGGAAAGAAAAAAATTTGTAGCTTGCAAAGACGGAAAGCATGCAACAGTAGAAAAGTTTTATGAATTTAAAAATGCCACTGAAACAAGCGTGGACCTATATTTTTATGGGGATATTGTTAGTGATTGGTGGGGAGCATGGCAAGAAGAAGATCAGTACCCGGAAGCTATCAAGAATTTCCTTGCAGAAGCAAACGGTAGGGATTTGAACATTTATATCAATTCTGGTGGTGGTTCCGTATTTGCAGGAATTGCCATTTATAACATGCTAAAACGTTATGAAGGTAAAAAGACTGTACATGTAGATGCATTAGCCGGATCCATCGCATCAGTAATTGCATTCGTGGATAGTGACAAGCCAACAATCCCGTCCAATGCTTATTTGATGATACATAAGCCATGGGCAGGATGTGAGGGAAACGCAACGGAGATGCGAAAAATGGCAGATACCTTGGATTCCATTGAAAGTGGAATTTGGAATATATACGAAGAACATTTGGCCGAGGGGGTCAGTATTGAAACCATCAAAGAGTTGATGGAAAAAGAATCCTGGTTGAATGGGAATCTTGCGGCTCAGTATTTTGATATTAAGGTTGGAGAAGAAAACCAGGTGGCGGCAGCAGTACAAGATTATACGAAAATGTATTGTCATAATACGCCCGAAACTCTTATGGAAACAAAAGATGAACCAAAGAACCAGGAATCAAACAAGGAAGTAAAAAACAAAATTGTCGAAATTGTTATGGCACACATAGGCCAGTAACATAAGTGAAAGGAGAGTACCGCGATGGGAAAAAAAACAAGAGAAGAGTTGCTGAATATGTCAAAAAAGGACCTCAAAAACAGACTTACAGAATTGGGCAAGAATGCTACTGCATTAAGTGGTCAGGAATTAACAGATGCTATGGACGAAGCAAAAATGATTGGTGAGATTTTAGATGAAATCAAGGGGCGTGAAGAGTTAATGGCAGCAGCAAGAGCAGCCGGGGCAGATGCTCCACTGGATGATGGTGGAAAGCCTGGAGAAAGTGGAGAAGAACCGAAAAATCAGGCAAGGGCAAAAAGTGGTAAAGCTTTAAAAGCTGGTGCAAGTACCACTTACAAAGCCAAAACACTTACTGTAAACAATGCGTTATCGACAGAAAATGGAATTGTAATGCCACAGCATAGCAGCACAGACATTGCCCCAACATTCAACAATGTATCATCATTAATTGATCGTGTAAAAACTGTACCACTTCCAGGTGGCGAAACATACAAACGACCTTATGTAAAATCATACGGTGATGGTGCAGGAAGTACAGCAGAAGGGGCAGATTATAACGAATCAGAGCCAGAGTTTGGCTATTCAGAAATTGTGCGTGAAAAAATCACAGCATATGCGGAAGAGCCGGAAGAAATGACGAAATTGCCGGATGCGGATTATGACGTTGTTGTGGAAGATAGTGTTACACGCGCAATTAAGCGATATGCATCACGTCAGATTTTAATTGGTTCCGGCGGAACTGGAAGATTCCGTGGTATTTTTCATAATCCTACAGAAGAGAGTAAGCAGATTATTGACCCGGAAACAGATATTACTACAATTACTGCCATTGATGACGGAACACTGGATGAAATTATTTATTCATACGGTGGAGATGAGGATGTTGAAGATGTTGCAGTGCTTATTCTAAGTAAGAAAGACCTCAAAAAGTTTGCGAAGCTACGTGATAAGCAAGGGCGTAAAGTTTATACAATCAAGAATCATGGAAACACTGGAACCATTGATGAAGTGCCTTATATTATCAATTCAGCATGTAACGAAATCGGCGGTGCAGCAAACACATATGCGATGGCATATGGTCCATTAAGCAACTATGAAGTAGCAATTTTCTCTGACATTGATGCAAGGAAATCAGAACATTACAAATTCAAGCAGGGACAGATCGCTTATCGTGCGGATGTATTTATGGGCGGTAATGTTGTTGCGAAAAATGGTTTTATCCGTGTGAAAAACCCGGCAAAATCATCATAAGTAGCAGGAAAGGCGGAAGAGCATGACCAAGGAAGAGTTGATTGCCAAAGCCAAGTTAAGAATTAGAAAAACATCAACAGATGATTTAGATCAGGATGTAGGGCAGCTTGTAGAAGTTGCCCTTGCAGATTTAAAAAGAATAGGTGTGCATTCGTCATATCTAGATAGTAAAAATATAAAAGATCCATTAATTATCGAAGCGGCATTGCTTTATGCTAAAGCAAATTTTGGAAACCCAGAAAATCACGCAGAGTTAATGGCATCTTATGACATGATATGCACAAAAATTAAAGGCGGTGGCTACCATAGAAGCATTAGTAACTCTGTTGATTAAAAAGAACCAAACGGAAAACCTGGAAAAGAAAGTGTTTGGAGAAATTCAGCCAGTTGGACGTGATGAATTTGCGGCAGCAGGACAGAAAAATCACAAAGCTTCCTTGATGGTTGAGGTGTGGGGATTTGAATATGAGAACCAAACGGAAATTGTTGTGGATGGTAAAAAATACGCCATCTATCGTACTTATGGACCAAAGAACAACGGAAAAATTGAACTTTATGCAGGGGAAAGGGTGGGCAAAGGTTGAGAACATCCATTGATAACCTGGATGAAGCTATAAAAACCCAATTAGAAGATTGGAGTAATGGAGAATTAAAACGTGCGGTGAATGAGGGAATAGAAGAAACCGCAGCCGCAGCCGCTAAAACACTAAGGCAAGGTGGACCATACCGGGAAAGAACGGGAAAATATACAAAGGATTGGACACATGGGCAGCGAAACACTAGAACTTCTATGGTTACCGGGCTTACTACTTATTCTGTTTATAACAAAAAGAATTATCAATTGACCCATTTACTGGAAAAGGGGCACCAGTTACGCCGGGGCGGCAGAAAAATTGGAGATGTAAAGGCGTTTGAACACATTGCACCAGTTAATGAAACATTGGGAGATTTAGCAGTTGCAAAGATTATACAGAAAGTGAGGGGATAACGTGAATGTGACAGTTGAAATACTGGTGGAAAGAGTTAAGGCATTTGGGAAAAAATACGGGTTGCCAATAACAGAAAATCAGTTTGAAGGAACCGTTGATGACCCAGTGCCACCACTTCCATACGGAATTTATTTATTACCTCATGAAACTGGAAGAGGGGCAGACGGATTGAATAATCTGAAAGCTCAAGATTTTGATTTTGAACTATACACACAGGCGGATGATGAAGAGCGTAAGAGATTGGTGAGAGCTTTTGAAAATGAGGTGTTGCCAGATGTGGAATACGATAATTTCTTAGCACCAATTCCAGACGAAGAATGTTATCAGACAGCCTATGAGATTAAAGGTTTACTCAAAAAAATGAAAGGAGCAACCAAAGCATGAACAAAGAAAGTATTGTTTTAGGTAGCGGCGATTTGTATTGTACCGAGTTTGAGGGAACAGATAAAGAGTTACCCAAAAATGAAGAATTGGAAAAAGAGGAAAACAGACTAGGACACATCAAAGGTGGTGCGACGATTGTATATACGCCATCTTTCTATGAAGCTAAAGACGATATGGGCAGAGCATCTAAGGTAATCATTACCGAAGAGGAAGCAACATTGAAATCCGGCATTATGACCTGGTGTGGTTCCACACTTGAAAAATTGTGTCAGACGGCGAGAGTATCGGAAGATAAAACAAAGAATAAACGTATTGTTAAGATTGGTGGAATTGCTAATGCAACAGGAAAGAAATATGTGCTGCATTTTGTACACAAAGATAATGTTGATGGTGATGTGAGAGTTACTATTGTAGGTAGTAATCAGGCAGGATTTACAATTGCTTTTGCAAAAGATAGCGAAACAGTAATTGATGCGGAATTTAAGGCACAGCCAATGGACAAAGAGGGAACTCTTATCCTTTATGAAGAAGATATGGAAGCAAGCAGCACAACAGACAGTGATACGACGGAAGATGGCACAACAGGCAGTGACACAACGGAAGAAGCATAAAATTGTCAGAACGGCCAGGGAAGCACCCAGGCCGTTTATTATATAAAGAGGGAGAAATATACTATGTCAGTAAAGAATTTTGATTGTAACAAGATTAAAAGAACGTTTTGGACTTTCACAATGAAAGATAAGAAAGATGAAAATGATAAAGTGATTGAGAAAGGTAAAAAGCTTATTGTTCGCATGCCACAGAAAAAGGTATTTGAAGCAATCCAGGCGTTGGAAAACGTGGATGAAGATAATGCAACCGTGGAAGATACAAACAGCGTTTATGAATTAATGGCTGCGGTATTAAACAACAATATGAGCAAAACACCAGTAACAATAGAGGATATAAAGGATTATGACATTGAAGAATGTACGGCAATTCTTGAAGCTTATATGGAATTTGTGAATGAGTTGAAAACAAACCCAAACTAATCATGCCCTTTTATCCGAGGGATAAAGGGGATGAAATACCATATTCGCTTCTTACACGCCCGGAAAAGTTAGTAATGGATTATTGCCACATAGATATTTACGAAGTCCAGGAAATGGAAATAGATATATACCTTTTCTTTATGCGAGAAGCAATGATTTTTGAAAACTCTCAATCAGAAGAAGGGCGAGAATATTTGAAAAATTGTTGGAGAATGGAGCAAACTAAGCCAGACCGCGAAGGATTGCGAAAGAAATTTAAAAAGAAAGGGGGCTAATGAATGGCCGGAAATACAATAAAAGGTATAACCATTGAAATTGGTGGAGATACCACAAAACTTGATAAGGCATTAGGTGGGGTAAACCAAAAAGTTAGAAATACCCAAGTTGAACTTAGGGAAGTAAATAAGCTTTTGAAAATGGATCCTACAAATACAGAAGCTTTAGCACAAAAACAAACGCTTTTGAGCGATGCCATTTCGTCTACCAAGGAAAAATTGGATATTCTGAAAAAAGCAGAAAGCCAGGTGCAGGAACAATTTCAAAAAGGAGAAGTATCAGAAGAACAATATAGGGCTTTAAAGCGTGAAATTGAGAAAACAAGACTTGAGCTAGACGGTTTAGAGAAAGCGGCATTTCAAACAGATACAGCCATTGAGGAATTGGGAAAGAAAGCCAAATTGTCCGGGGAAGAATTGGAAAACGCCAAGGACAAAGCCACTACCTTTAGTGAAAAACTGGATGGACTAGGTGAAAAGGCAAAGGCAACTACTGCAGCGATGGGAGCCGGATTTGTGGCAGCCGCCACATATGTTACTAATTTTGAATCAGAGTGCGACAAAGCACTTAACACTGTAATTACGCAGACGGGGGCAGCAGATACCGAGGTTGAAGGGTTAGAAAAAACTCTTTTGAACATATATAAAAATAATTTTGGTGAGGATATCAACGATATTGCACTTGCAATGTCGAATGTGAAACAACAAACAGGATTTGCAGATGAAGAGCTACAAAAAACCACAGAAACAGCTATTTTAATGCGTGATACCTTTGATTTGGATGTAAATGAGGGGATTCGTGGTGTTAATGCCATGATGAAACAATTTGGTATTACCGCCGAGGAAGCTTATAACCTTTTGGCTCAAGGAGCGCAAAAAGGATTGAACCAAAATGGTGATCTTGCAGACCAGTTGGCAGAATATGCTACATATTACGCAGATTTAGGCATTACCGCCGAAGAAGCTTTCAATATGATGGCAAACGGTGTAAAAAGTGGAACGTTCCAACTTGATTACCTTAATGATGCAGTGAAAGAGTTCGGCATAAGGGTAAAGGACGGCACAGCAGATGATACATTTAAGGCGTTGAGTCTTGATGCAGATGAATTGAAAAAGAAGTTTGCAGAGGGCGGCGAAGGTGCAAGAGAAGCATTTACAATTGTAAATAATGCCCTTTTTGCATGTGAAGATGACGTGCAAAGGAACATTTTAGGTGTTACATTGTATGGCACTAAATGGGAAGATTTGGGCGAAGATGCAGTGCGAGCCCTTATCAATACCCAGGGTGAAATATCAAGCACAAATGATGCATTGAAGAAAATTAATGATAATAAATACAATGATATTGGGAATCAAATAACAGAACTGGGGAGAAGTCTTAAAACGGATTTAGTAAAGCCGATAGGAGAGGAATTGCAACCAGTCATTAGTGAAGTGATTGGAGAAGTAAAAAGCAAAATCCCCCAGATAAAAACGATTGTGCTATCAGTAATCGAAAAAGTAAAAGATTTTATTGCATTTGTATCAAAGAATGGTGCAACAATAATTGCTATTATTGCAGGAATCGCAGCCGGGATGTTGGCATGGAATGTAGTAACCATGATACAAGGATTGATTGCAGCGTTTCAAGTATGGAAAACAACAACAGATGGCGTAACGATAGCGCAAAAACTGCTAAATACAGCAATGAAATCAAATCCGATTGGAATTGTTATAACTATTGTAGCGGCACTGGTAGCGGCATTAATAACGTTATTCGCCACAAATGAAGAGTTCAGAACCAAAGTAATTGCAGTGTGGGAAAAGGTAAAGGCAGCTTTTTCAGATATGTGGCTGCAAATGCAACCAATTATTGAGCAGATAAAAACCGCGTTTAATAATCTTCTAGTGGCATTACAACCAGTATTTGAGTTTTTAGTTACATATATAGGGGCTATGGTAAACGGAATTATATCAGCAGCAGCTCCTATTATGGCAGCAGTTCAGAATGTAATTAATTTTGTAACAAATATCATAAGCGCATTCACGGCTCTTATGCATGGAGATTTTGACGGATTTTTCATGTACCTTGAAGCTGCGCTGCAAAATGCTATTAGTTTCGCTCAAAATATTATTATGGCAGCAATTAATTATATTGTTGGTTTTTTTGCAGGATTCGGCGTGGATATAAAACAGATTTTCATAGATATGTGGAACAAAATTGTTGAAATATTCCAAGGGATAGGACCGTGGTTTGTTGAAAGATGGACAGAAATAAAAATGGCATTTGCAAACGTGGGAACCTGGTTTGGGACTCAATTTCAAAATGCATGGGCTAATATAAGAAATGCATTTGCGAATGTGGTTTCTTTCTTTTCGGGATTATGGGAGAAAATTAAAGGTTGCTTTGTTAACATCGGTGTACAAATCGGTACAGCCGTAGGAGATGCATTTAAAAATGCAATTAACAGCGTACTGTCAACAATAGAGGGTATTGTTAACAATTTCATAGGAATGATTAATGGAGTAATTGACATTATAAACGAAATACCAGGCGTGTCCCTTAGTCCGATTGGAATGCTTGAATTGCCAAGACTGGCAAAAGGCGGAGTGCTTCGTGAGGGAACGGCAATGGTTGCAGAAGCAGGGCCGGAATTGCTTTCCATGGTAAATGGAAAAGCAGTTGTCACACCGCTTACTGGAAGTGCAAGAAACCAAGCTTTGGAAAATGTGGGGAATAGTGGTGGTAACTATAACCAAACGATTAATGTTATAAGCCCAAAGGCGTTGAGTGCTTTTGAAGTAGCCAGACAGACAAGATTACAAACAAGAAGCATGATTTTAGCAATGCGTAGGAGATAAAGTATGTCAGACATTAAGGTTATATGTACAAGTGAAAAAAATGCAGCAATAACGTTTACATGGAACGGTTTCACACCGTTCCATTTAGTAGAAATTGAGGGGATATATGGAATTGAAAGCAATGTTGTAACATCCGAGAATACAACAACAGACGGAAGTACATACCAGGGAGCAACGGCACAAGAAAGAAATATTGTTTTAACCGTAGAGATGGATAGCAATTACAAAGAAAACAGAAATCTTTTATATCGTTGTTTCCCTATAAAACGGACTGGAACAATGCAATATATTGAAGATGGTGAAGCGAAAACCATTGATTATGAGGTTGAAAGCATAATACCAGGAGCAACAACGGGAGTGGTAAGAGATTACACCATATCATTACGTTGTACGGATCCATATTTTAAAGATTTATCGGATGTTGAAGTGGTAATGGCTTCGTGGGTAAGTAATTTTTGCTTCCCGGCTTGCTTCCTGGATGAGGGTGTTATGTTTGGCTATCGTAAAGCGGAATTGGTAAAAGAAATAGAAAACGAAAGTAGTGCCAACAACATTGGAATTATTGCTGTGTTCCAGGCAGACGGAAAGGTTAAAAATCCGGCTATTTATCATGCTGAAACTGGAGAATTTACCAAGGTGGGGTATACAGACAATGAGTTTGAGATGACAGTTGGTCAGTATGTGATCATAAACACAAACACAGGAAAGAAAAATGTGTATTTACTGGATGGAGTGACACAGGCAGAAATTGAGGATAATAAAAACAATTATGGTGTAATTGACTGGGATTCCGTTATTAAAAAATATGGAACGGTCATAAATGAGTATTTGGATGAAGATGGAGAGTTTATTCAATTGCAGGATGGAACAAATACCATCACCTATACAGCGGATGAGGGAATTGATTATCTTTCTGTATCAATTTATTATCGAGTAACATATTTGGGGGTGTAACAATGGAAATACACGTATATGACCGAAATCTAAGACGATTGGGACATATTGAAGATTATACGTCATTGCAATGGTATAGAAAATATTATGAGTGTGGTACGTTTGAATTGCATTGCCCGGTTACAGAAGAAAATTTGAAGCTTTTACAACCAGGAAACATAATTACCAAAGGCGATAAAAAGGAAGCTGCTGTGATAAGAGGAGACCAAACGGAAGAGGAAAGTATGTTGAAAAATGAAATGATAAGAACAGGTTTCTTTTTACCAATATACCTTGGGGATAGGCTTACGGGTTCGCTTTTTAATTATAATGGTTTTGTAGAAGAAGCAATGTATTTTATTCTCAACCGAATGGTAGAAATACCACTTTTACAGTTAGGAGAAATGTTTGGTGATACTACACGAATACAATTCCAAGCAGTTTATAAGAATGTATTGGAATATCAAATAAAGCTTGCGAAATATGCAAATATAGGTTTTAGGATTGTGCCGGATTTTAAGAAAAAAACAATGATGTTTGAAACTTACAAGGGGATTGATAGAACCCAGGCACAAAGGGAACATGCAAGGGTAATATTTTCTGAAAGTTACGAAAATTTGAATAATGTAAAACATAATTACAGTGATGGAACTATGATAACAAAAGTTATAGTGGGTGGCACAGGGGAAGGTGCAGATCGTATTTATGTAGAAGTGGGCGGCGGTTCTGGTTTTGACCTTAGGGAAGCATTTTTGGATGCAAAGGATATAAACAAAGATGAATTGACCGAAGCAGAATATCTAGAAGCTCTTACGACCAGGGGGCATGAATATCTGAATGAAAACAAAGTGTTTGAAAACTTTGAAGCTGAAGCAGAAGCGGAAGTGAATTTTATATATGGAAAAGATTATGACTTGGGGGATGTTGTTACAGTCAAGAAGAAAAAATGGGGTATATCTCAAGACTTAAGAATAACAGAAATTTGCGAGGTATATGAGAATGGGGGAATGTATGTTGTGCCCACTTTTGGTGATGCATTACCAACCAGGATGTGGGAAGAATAAGAAAAGGAGACAATGAATATGGCAGTAAAAGGATATTTTTACAATGCAACGGATGTAAACGATAAAGAGCGGATGTATAACGGCGAAGACATGAACCAAGATAAAGCTCCTTTT
>JAFSCH010000140.1 GCA_017436865.1 Lachnospiraceae bacterium | reverse complement strand
CTTCGCAACTAATATGGCTTCGCATGGCCATTCGGCCGTAACTTACACCACTTAATTGCATTCTTTTATACTTTTTCTTACGCACTAAAGATTTTGCTTCGCAACTAATATGGCTTCGCATGGCCATTCGGCCGTAACTTACACCACTTAATTGCATTTTTTACATTCTTGCTTACGCACTAAAGACTTTGCTTCGCAATGTTTTCTATTAATACCATATTTGTTATTAATACTAACAGCTCGTAGGGGAATCGAACCCCTGTTTCCGCCGTGAGAGGGCGGCGTCTTAACCGCTTGACCAACGAGCCTTATTATTATCCTGCTTGCATTACTGTATCAGTGCCAGCTAGATTAGAATACTACAATCCAATCCAAAATGCAAGCCTTTTTTATTTTTTTCTATTTTTTACTTCTTACTTTTATTATCACATACAGCGAACTCTAATCTTATTCATCAATCTGTATTTTTTCCATATTCATTATCATTATATTTACTTGTCTATAAATGTAATTCCATCCTTGTTTTGCTCCACAAAAATCACACAAATTCATAGGATAATATCGTTTTAATACCTTACTATACTCTATTTTTATTTTATTAGGATAGCGCTTCATCATTGTTTTATCATATTTTTCATCATCACCTATTACCTTTAACCCGTAATATTCAATGCTCGAATCACACATATGTGCTACTATGTTTTGACTTTTAAGAAGTCTTTTTTTATCCCATGGGAATGCAACATCTTCCTCTGTTCCATCATCATATTTTATATATGTATAAACAGATGTATTTTTTTTACACTTATAACATTCCTTAAATATTTTATATACCTTAAAAGAATTATTTTTTTCTTCATCATCAGTAGATGCTATATTAATCCATTTTTTAAATTTATGCTTATCCTTACTATGTGTATAATACCATTTCTTTGCTATTGCATCCCATTTTGCACCTAAAGCTTTTGCTTCTTCTTTTTCTTGATACGGACAATTAATATAAAATCTACCTTTCTCAGCACTCATTATATCATTATACTCCTTCCTTATAAATCCGAATACTATTTCACATTTTTAACAAAAGCCACAGGAGAAATCCTGTGGCTTTCACATACATTTTTATTCTTCTTCTTTCTTCACAATCGCAATACCGAGTTCTTCTAACTGAACTTCATCTACGATATTTGGTGCTTCTGTCATGAGACAGGAAGCATCCTTTACCTTAGGGAATGCAATAACTTCACGGATAGAATCAGCCTGAGTCATAAGCATAATCATACGATCAAGACCTAATGCAAGCCCTGCATGAGGTGGAACACCATACTTAAATGCGCTTAATAAGAAGCCAAATCTCTCTTCCGCAACTTCCTTAGATAGTCCGATTACTTCGAACATCTTAGCCTGTACATCATCCTGGAAGATACGAACACTACCACCACCAAGCTCTGTACCATTTAACACGATATCATAAGCCTTTGCACGAACCTTACCTGGGTCTGTATCAAGCAATGGTAAATCTTCATCCATAGGCATAGTAAATGGATGATGCATAGCAACAAAGCGGTTATCCTCTTCATCCCACTCTAATAATGGGAATTCTGTTACCCATAAGAAGTTATACTGATTCTTATCTAACAATTCTAAGTTTCTTGCAATTTCAAGTCTTAAGTTACCGAGAACATCCCATACGACCTTATTCTTATCTGCTGCAAATAATAGTAAGTCTCCGTTCTCTCCATCCATTGCCTTTACAAGAGCAGCCATTTGTTCCTCTGTCATAAATTTTGCAAAGGATGATTTTAAAGTTCCGTCAGACTGGATTGCAATGTAAGCAAGTCCCTTTGCACCAAAGCCCTTTGCAAATTCTACCAATGCATCAATCTTCTTTCTTGGCATTTCGCCCTGTCCCTTAGCGTTAATACCACGAACAGAGCCGCCATTTTCAAGAGCGCCAGTGAATACACCAAAGCCACAACCTGCAACTACTTCACTAACATTTACAAGCTCCATACCAAAACGAGTATCCGGCTTATCAGAACCGAAACGGTCCATAGCTTCCTGCCATGTCATTCTTGGGATTGGATTTGGAACCTCTACGCCGATTGTTGCAAAGATTTCTTTTAACATTCTCTCATTTACTTCAATAACATCATCTACATCTACGAAAGAAAGCTCCATATCAACCTGTGTGAACTCTGGCTGTCTGTCTGCACGAAGATCCTCATCACGGAAGCACTTTGCAATCTGGAAATATCTGTCAAATCCAGAGCACATAAGTAACTGCTTAAAGATCTGTGGAGACTGTGGTAATGCATAGAAATTACCTGGATGCACACGGCTAGGTACAAGATAGTCTCTTGCACCTTCTGGTGTAGACTTATTTAAAATTGGTGTTTCAATCTCAAGGAAGCCTTCATTGGTTAAGAACTCACGAAGTCTTGCAACCACGCGGCTTCTCATCATAATCTTTTCCTGTAAATCAGGTCTTCTTAAATCAAGATAACGATACTTTAATCTCAAATCTTCCTTTGTCTTGGAATCTGCTTCAATTGGAAATGGAGGTGTCTGAGCCTCTGATAAAATACGAAGCTGTGTTGCACGAATTTCAATCGCACCTGTCTTCATATTCTCGTTGGTATTACCTTCACGGCTAGTAACTTTACCAACAACAGCAATAACAAATTCACTTCTTAAACTCTCTGCCTTTGCAAAAGTCTCAGAATCAACAGAACAACTTGCATCGTCGCCCTCTTCAAAGATAATCTGTAACAAACCACTTCTGTCACGTAAATCTGTGAAAATGATTCCACCCTTATTTCTACTCTTCTGAACCCATCCCATAACAGTAACAACTTCGCCTACATTTGCAGCGGAAAGCTCTGTACATCTATGAGATCTCTTTAAACCTTTCATAGTCTCTGCCATGATTCTCGTCCTCTTTTCCTATTTTTATTTTAATGGATAACTATTCAACACCATCGTAATTACTTTAATGGATTCTTATAAAATTCCTTGAATTCTTCATACCCTTCAGCTGTGAGCTGTTCTTTCTGGAACTTCTTGTTCTTGTTCATCCTCGCAACTAATACCTGTGTACCGTCTTTTCTAACATTCTGTGCTTCTGCAATAATATCACAAAGCATCTGTCCTTCTACACCTTTTTCAATTAAAAAGGCAATCTTTTTGCTCTGATTTGGAACCTTAAAGCCGCTTTCCATCAATAAAAGGATGATTCTCTCAAAACCAATAGAAAATCCACAAGCTGGAACATCTTTACCAGTGAACTTACCAACCATCTTATCGTAACGTCCACCGCCACCACAACTTCCACCAAATTCCGGCATCGCAATCTCAAAAATAGTTCCAGTATAATAAGACATACCACGCACTAATGTCGGGTCAAAGACTAACTTAAAGTGATCACCCTTTGTTGCATTGACACTTTCTACGATTTCACGGAAGCTTGTCTTAACTTCTTCTTCTAAGATACCTGTCATTTTTTCTTCGATAAAGGCAAGGGTATCTTCCGATTCCTGCATTCCTTTGAAAAGAGAAAGGTACTTTGCAACACATTCCTCACCATAACCATCTTCGATTAATTCCTTTTCTACACCTTCAAGGCCAATCTTGTCCATCTTATCAAGAGTAATGAATACACTATCATAGTCATCCTCTGCAAAGCCACTGTATGCAGCCATTGCCTTTAAGATTCTTCTATCATTAATGCGAATCTCAAAATTCTTGAAGCCAAGCTTTCCAAGAGTTGTTGTTGTTGCAAGAATTAATTCGATTTCAGCCAGGTTAGAAGCCTCACCTAAAATATCAATATCACACTGCATGAACTGACGATATCTTCCTCTTTGTGGTCTGTCAGCTCTCCATACATTCCCCATCTGTAATGCCTTAAACGGTGATGGCAGTTCATTTGCATGATTGGAATAGTAACGAACCAATGGCACTGTCAAATCATAACGCATACCAAAGTCGACTACGTCATTCTCTTCCTTTGCTGTTTCAAGGTTGAGCTTTTCACCTCTCTTTAATACTTTAAAGATTAATTTTTCATTTTCGCCACCTTGCTTATTGCTTAAATTACCAATATTCTCCATACATGGAGTCTCCATTGGTGTAAAACCGAACTTTCCGTAGGTTTCCTTGATTACGCTGATTACATAATCACGAATTTGCATTTCGTCCGGCATAATATCCTTCATACCATTTACTGGTTTCTTACTCAGTGCCATTATTTATCCTCATTTCTATATCCAAATTTGTAACCGTTTATCTTATCGATTTTACTTTGTTTTGAATGGTTTTTCAAGTAGCTTGCAAAAAAAACCGAAAAGAATAAAACTTTCCGGTTTTCATGTAAACATTAAAATTTATATTTTCTTACGAAATTCTTGTCTAATTCTCACTACGCTACAGCAATTCCCTATTACTCTAAAAAGGATACGATTTGTTTCGTATCCTTTTCAATCAACCATATTACTCTGCTTCTATTACAATATCTTCTGCATTCATAAAATAAATACAATTTTCTAACGTTTCATCCTCTGCCGGAAATGCCAGTAATACTATTTCATTTTCTTCTGTTTCTGTGAACGCACATATATAGGTTAATAGTTCCTCTCCATTCTCAAATACTACGACGATTGTTTCTTCTTCCTCGAAATATTCATATGCACCTTCAAGTTCTCCCTCACCTTGCTGCATCCATGCATTTCCCTCTGCATCAAATACGAAATTTAAAACACCCCCATATGCTTCCAATGTTGCATCATATTCTTCCTGCGTTAATTCTACACCATCAAGGCAAGCACCTGTAAAATACCAAACGGTATCACTTAATTCTGGTACTTCCACCTGCAAAATATCATCCCACATTGTCGGTTCTGCTTCTGTTGCCTGTACCGGAACACAAACCAATGTTAATACCATCATCACACTCATTATCATTCCAAAAAACTTCCTCATAGTTCATCTCTCCTTTCACATTAATAGCCTGTATGTCTATTTGAACAAAGTATATCGTAAAACGATATCAAAAAGGACGTCTCATCATGAAACGCCCTAAATTTGTATCGAATCGACATGTATTTAAATCGACACTCGCAATATAAATTTATCATCCTTAACAGAAAACTGATACATCCCTTGGTATCGCTCAACCAAGGCACAAATACTATGCACTCCAAGCCCATGTCCTGCCCTATCTGTAACTGGAATTCCATGTTCAAATACAATATCCTCATTACAAGAATTCACAATCTGGAAAAATATTTTTCCATTTTTCTCATATACCACTGTTTCTATTATACAAGATAACCCTTTTTCTTTTTGCTTTTGGCATGCATGCAAAGCATTTTCCAATGCATTTGACAATAGTATACACAAGTCACTTTCTGTCATAGGTATGTTCTGTGATATCTCAGCCCTGATATGAAACAAAATATCCTGTTCCTTAGCTCTTCCTGCAAAAGAAGAAAAAATCAGATTAGCAGCCTCATTTTCACAATAAGTAATTATCTTTTTCCCCTCTATTTCTTCGCATATCTCATGTATGTAGTCCTGTGCCTGCTCTAATCGCCCATTTTCCATACAGGATAACAAATATTGCAGGTGATGACGCAAATCATGCCTATAAGTACTCGCCTGTTGCTGAGAAGCACGCAACAATTCTATCTCACGCACTGCCTGTGTCATTTGCAGATTTAAATTTTCTTGCGCCTGTTCTAACTGACCTCGTAACTGTTGTTCCTTAGAAGTATGAAGAACAAATACCAGATAAGCCATACTGCAAACAAAGGACATAAACTCTACTACTACCGGTGAGCCTTTCGATACCCAATCCGTATAAATATGAGCCACATAATCATATGTATACGCCACAGCGGGAATCACTCCAAACTGCCACTGCATCGACACCGAATACTGCGATATTGAGCGTATTGCGTGTGCTGCATACTTCCATAGTCCCCAAAATAGCGGTACCGTCACCAGCATTTCTATTGCATTCTGCATATTGGTATCGCCAGCAAAAATAGCAACAACCAACAGAGCCAGCCAACGTCTAAGATGGCAGCAAAGATATGCCGTAAAAACAGATATCACTGACCAAGAATATTTTTTGTTCAAAACACATAATACGATAATCGTAGGCACATGTGTAATTACTGGATATAGATATCTTACTACATCAAAATTAATTAGAAATCCAATCATCCCTTGTATCAACAAAAGCATTGCCGTACTACACGCAAGAAATATTTTCTTTCTTTTCGTCCATCGTATCTCACAGAATATAGCAGATAACAATATACCAAATATGCCAACAGCACCTTTGTTCATAATCATAATGACATTCATGATAAAAATACCTGCTTTCTATTAAATGCATACTCAAGATATATCTCTTTTATTTCCGAGTATTTCCCATGAGGAATCGGAATCTGTGCCAAACATACCATTGTAATCGCCTTGGATGAAATACTCTGTATGTATTCCATATTAATCAGATATGACCTATGAGGGCGAAGAAAAAAATCAAATTGTGCCAGCTTACCTTGTAGCTCATCCAAACTTCCCACACGCTCCAAGACTTTACCATCATCCAAATGAAATAACAAGGTACGCCCAATAACCTCACAATATTCCAACTTATTCAATTCAATTCGAGCAATACCCGTTTTACATCGTAAAATCAAACTGTTCTGTTGCTCTTTTTTACACTCTGCAATTACAGAATCCAGTAATCTTACAAAACTCTCTTCCCATATTGGTTTTAGCTGATAAAAATAGGCTCCAACCGTATAAGACTGCACTGCAAATTCTTCCGAAGATGTCAAGAAAATTATCTTTACATTGCTATCATATTGTCTTATTTCCTTGGCTACTTCAATACCATTCTCTCCTGGCATCACAACATCCAGAAATAAAACATCATAGCGCATTCCCTTTTCGATCTCAGCCAATAATTCCAAAGGACTTTGAAATGCTGCATATTCTATTTCCAGATTACGTTTTACCCGATATTGGTTGATTAACATACTTATTGTCTCTATAACAGACAAATCATCGTCACAAAACGCCACTTTTGTCATAAAATATACTCTTTCTTCCTTTATCTCTTCTATCTTGAACCAATTATTGCATTATCATATGTTTCCATATTATATCCTAATAGTTGCACAATCTTTAGTTCATCTAATGCATCAAAATAAGCATTATGCGTCTCTTTATATTGCTTATCTTCTCCTATCATACGCAAAATCGATTCAACACCATAGCCTCTTTTCATTCTTCCTGTACCATAACACTCAACTTCTGCCGGTATCTTTGTATTATATTGACGATATGCTGCCAATCGCATAATATCACACCATTTATATGCTCTTAATTCCGGTAAATGATTCCTATCAAATGCCGCATTATAAGCAAGAAGTCTGTTAACCTTCTTTTCCTTAAGCCAAGTATCTATGGTTAATAGCACATTTTCTCTAGTATCTACGTTTGTTTCTTCTATCCCTGCCATTTTCAATGCACTTGAATACATTCCACCACGTGTATATTCCGGATCAACGAGGAAATATTTTGTATCTACTACCTCTTTTGTATGTGCATCTGCTATTACAATCCCGATAGACATTACCACATCATCCCATGTTGTCTCTGTATCAATTACTGCAAATTTTTCTTCCATGCTTCCTCTTTCGTTTATCTTTTACTTCTCTGCTGACAAATAAAATATTCCATGCGTTAATATCTATATATTATATCATGAAACTTAATGATATAACTACCCTTTTGTAGTTTGGGCTGTAGCAGAAATCACCAAAAGCAATAACTTTCTTGGCATAAAGCACATGTGCTACTCTTAAATTATACTTCACTAATACATGCTGTTATATCCATGTTCCGTATTCGTTTTGTCGGAACATAAACTGCAACCACAACCGACACCAAAACTATGAAAATAATAATTCCAAGCATCCCAAATGGTATGTGCCATGCCTCTCCAAAATATTCAGTAATAAATTTTTCAAACATAAGCTTATTCAATTGCAATCCTAATACACATCCAATACCACACCCAATTGATGCATAAGTAAATACTTCCATCGCTATCATTCTAGTCAGCTGACAACCATCCATACCAATGGCCCTCATTACTCCATACTGTTTTATTTTGGCAGAAACACTCATAGAAGTGCTATTCAAAATATTTAAAAAAGCTATCAAAACAATAATAACCAAAAACGCATATACAAGAAAACGGAATGCCCAATATTCTGCTATCGTCTCTTTATTGCTTTCTCGATAATCTCCCAAGTTATAGTTACTTTCCAGCAAATTCCGTATTGCTTGAACCTGTCTGTCACTTGCATTTTTTTCAAATTGTATATTTATTAACGAATAACCTGATTTTCCCATTAACCGTTCAAATGTTTCTTCCGTACAAATTAATGTTGTATCATCTTCAAATAATCCTTCCGACACAATCCCTGCTATTTCAAGCTCCATCCCATTAATCTGTATGACCTCACCAACCTTTAGCGAACTACGTGGATTATATATGAGTAACACATAGTTACTATCTTTAGATATCTTTGAAAAATCACCACTTACCATATGATTCTTAGCACATTGAAACATATATTCCTCATAAGACACTAAGGTAACCCGACTTGTATCTTCAATACCTGTTACAGGAATATCAAGGGCTGCCATATTGCCAAAAACGTGACTTACTCCATCTATATCACGTAACCCGGTAACCAAATCTTTATCTACCGAAGCCTTTTCATCTTCACATGAAATCACAAAATCCGGTTGCCAAACCCTCGTAGAAGGCAGAATCCTTTTTACAAAGTCAAGTCCTGCCGAAAAACCAAAAAACAAAATAATGCTAAGTGAAAAAGACCCCGCCATAAGTATAAGGTTTTTCTTTGCTACAATTGCATGATGAATGCCAAGTACTGTTTCAATTCTCCGCCCCCCTATACGCATTGCCCTATGTGACATTTTTGTATTATCGATATTACTTGATACTGCCATGATTGGAGATACTTTTGCAGCACGCTTTGCTGGAGTCCTTGCTGCTATCATAACACTTGAAATCCCTACAAAAGCGCCTAAAACAATTCCCAATACACTAACATGGAAAAGTGGTAATTTAATAAACTCACCACCAACACTATTTCTTAACCAAATACATACCAACCATGCAGTAACAGTCCCCAGTAAAATTCCAATAGGAATTGCTGTTTTACACCAATTTAGTGCCTCCCAGCGTACAAATCGAATAACCTGTTGTTTGCTCATTCCAATGCAACGCAGCATTCCAAAAAATTGTGTTCTCTCTGCCACATTACTATTCATGCTACTCGAAATCATAAAAATAGCAGCCATTAATATCAATAGAAACAATATACCTGCCATAGGATAAAGATTTTGAGCATATTGATTGTTGCTATATCCTATAATTCCCAAAACCCCTGTATTCTCTTTTATATTTTTATCAGTAAGTCCCACCGTTTCCTTAAGATTTTCAATCTTTTTCCTAACTCCTGCATCTGTCTTAAAATGGATATAATACTCTGGTGATAAATCTCTACCAATGGCTTCACACATCTTTGAAAATGATGCTTTATTCATATATACTGTAACAGCATCATATAGCTTATTAAACTCTAAATCGTGTTCACCAAATCCAGATACTTTGTAAGCCCTACTTCCACTTGGCGTGTTTAAAATAATACGATCTCCTAATCGAATATTCAAAGTAGTTTTCGCATTTGAGCTAAGCATAACCTCATTATCGTATTGCGGATAAGTACCTTCTTTTAAACAATCTCTAATGCCTGTAATCCATGTTTGATCCACTCCATATAGCACCGCTTTTTCATTTTGTACAGAATATTCCTCTGTAACTTCCTTATTTATCACATCTAACCATGCTATTTTATCAACATCAGAACGTAAATAAATTTCTTCTATTACATCATCTGATACATTTGTAATCGCTACATGCCATTTTCCATGCTTTTGTATCAGATTGTTTTTTTCCATTTCTATCGCAGTTTCCACCATGCTAAACACGACTGTTACAAGAAATACCGCAATTATAATACAGAACAATGTCATCCAATTTTTACGTTTGTGTACCTTTGCTGAAATAGGGATAAGGCTTAAATAACTTCTCATTCGCAACACCTCCCTAAATCAGTCAATACCCCATCCTGAACCTCTAATACCCTATCTGCAGTCAGTGCAATCCCCCTATTATGCGTAATCATAATAATTGTCTGTTCATACTTTTTCGAGGTCTTTTTTAATAGAGCAATTACCTCACTACTATTATGTGTGTCTAAATTACCGGTTGGTTCATCTGCGAGAATCAATGATGGACGTGACATAAGCGCTCTACCAATTGCTACTCTTTGTTGTTGTCCACCTGATAGCTGACTCGGCAAATGATGACGACGTTCTTTTAAATTCAACACCGCTAATAGTTCTTCTAAATATTGCATATCCGGCTTCTGATAATCTAACAACATTGGGAAAATGATATTTTGTTCTACGGTCAATTCCGGAATGAGGTTAAACGCCTGAAAAATAAAGCCAATATTTCTCCTTCGGAAAACCGTTAGTTCTTTTTCTTTCATGGAAAATGTATCTTTTCCATCAATAAACACTTTGCCATCTGTAGGAGTATCCAATGCTCCGAGCATATTTAGTAATGTACTTTTGCCTGACCCCGATTCACCTACTACTGCCACAAACTCACCTTTAGGAACCGAAAAACTAACATTCTTTAATGCCCGAACCGTTGTTTCTCCTTTTCCATAGGTCTTTGAAATTGACTGTACTTCTAATAAATTCATAGATAAGCACTCCTTTCTGTATTTACAATCCAAAGTCTATCATGCTTACCTTACCGTATGATTACTGTTAGCTTACAATTTTGTAGGAATTAAAAAATTTATGACAAAGGTTGTACCAGCTCCCAGTTCACTATTCACTTCGATTGTTCCATTATGCGCTTCTACAATTGATTTTGTAAGCAAAAGCCCTAGTCCTATACCTTGTGTATCTTTCGAATATCGACTTCGATAAAACCTTTTGAAAATATGATACAAATCTTCCGGATGAATACCACTACCATTGTCCTTTATAACAATCTGAACCAGTGAGCTTCTTTGTTTCCATTCCATCCAAATTGTGCTTCCTTTTTGGGTATGGTCAAATGCATTTTTTACGATATTGCTAACAGCTTCTATTAACCAATCACGATCGCAAAGTAGCGTGACCTCATCCTCTCCGGACATAATAAGCTCCTTCCCCTCTTGCTTAGCCCGATATGTAAAATACAGCTCTATATCTTTCATCATCTCATTTACATTTTCTATCTTTTTTTCAAATATAACAGAACCTGCATCTAGTTTTGTTATTTTCAACAAATTATGTACCAATGTTTCCATTCTGTCTAATTCTTGCTCAGACAATGCTACAAACTCTCTCATTTCCGGATTTTCTTCTGTTTCCTCCTGCATCAATCCATTATAAATATTCAATGCTGTAAGTGGAGTTTTTAATTGATGTGATATGTCGGATATTGTATTCTTCAAAAACTCTTTTTCCCGATATTCATTTGAGCTGTGGGCATTCAGCACTGCTGCCAAAGTATTGATAGAATGGAACAGTTGGTAAATACTCCCTTCTTCGTCACAATCAATTCGAACCTCTGTATCTCCGTCAAGATACGCATTCATTTTGGTTATCGCTGTTTCTATCATTCTATTCTGGCTGTAAACATACCAAAAACATATCAACAATACACTTATTATAGTTAGTAGAAAGAGCACTAAAACAATTCCAGAAATCGTTCCATAAATTTTCCATGTTATGTATTGTATTGTAAAAAAAAATGCACACAAAACCGCAGTCAGCATTACAAAAAATTTCTTAATCTTCTGATTCACAAAAATCCTCACTTTATACCTCAATCCTCTACATTCCACTTATATCCCATGCGTCTCATCGTTAAAATCATTTTCGGTTCACTTGGATTATCCTCTATTTTCATTCGAAGTCTTCGTATATACACAGTAAGTGTATTGCCATCTATATAATTCCCTTCACAATCCCACAACTTATCCAATATCTGTTCTTTCGTAAGAACTGTATTGGGATTTTTCATTAATAGGCACAATAACTTATACTCTCCTGCAGTTAAATCGATTAATTCTCCCGACTTATATACTTTCCCTTCCAACAAATGTACTGTAATTCCATTCGTTTGTAACACATGTTCATCTTTTCCAAATACTTTTGCCCGACGAAGCAAGGCATTCACTCTCGATACTAACACGCCAAGCTTAAATGGTTTTGTAATATAGTCATCTCCCCCTATATCCAATCCCATAATAATACTCATCTCTTCATCAGAAGCTGTCAAAAAGATAATTGGTACGTTCGACTCTTCTCTTACCATTTTGCAAAAGTCAAAGCCCGAACCATCAGGTAGAGATACATCTAAAACCAACAAATCATATTTTCCTTTCTCCCATTTTTCCTCTGCTTCCTTAATTGTTCTAACTACTTCTACCACAAAGCCCTGCTTTTGGAACACAAAAGAAAGTCCATTAATTAAACTTAAATCATCTTCAAGAAGAAATATTTTGTTCATCTGAATGCTCCTTTTATTTACTTATCTTTCTAACTACTTTTCTCTACCCGCAATTATTCAGTACCTTCACAATTACTTAGCATTAAAGATGCTATACATACTACATTTTCTTACAGAATCCGCAGTAAATGCGTATTCCTGCTGAACAGTTACGTCTAACCTACAATATGATAACTGTGAGCTATTTTCTTTCAAGCAATTATAATATAACACAACTTTTTTGTGTTCTGTATAACAATTATATTTACAATTTGATCTTTTGAGAAAGAACTAATGGAATAGAGTTTACTCTCCATGACAAACAAGAACACAAAGCTTATATTTAAATATCTATAAAAAGAAGTCGGAAAAAATATCCAACTTCTTTTCAATGAGTCTAAGAGAATTCTCTACAGTTTTCACCATCTGTGCATCTTTTTCCTATTGCCACATTACCTTGGTTATACATACCTACCAAAATCTCCAACCGCTCTTAACATATTGTAAAAGAAAAATGAATGTCTTCTTCTGCATTGATATGGTATACTTCTTCTACCTCGCTTCCCCAACTATCAATACCACCTACACCTCTAACTGCACCATACACGCACAATATAGTTCTTCTTACAGGTGGCAGTTCCTCATGATGCATCGCATTCTCAATCTCGTTTGCAGTATAAGGAAGGCAGAAGAATGCAAATGTATCTTCATTTTTTTCGATTCTTAATGTCTGTGCCGAATTGTCTTTTCTATTATTATTAAGACTAGTATGCCTTGTTACTTCAAGCCAATCTGTATGCATTCTCATACCGCACTCTTGCGGCACCAAGTATGGTGTCAAACTCAAATCTTTTATCTCATATACTCCTTTTACCGCTCCTGCCATACGATCCGGATAAGTTTCTCCCGAAAGTCCTTCATACACATATTTGTCAGCCAGTGTAGGCATAATAAATCTTAATCCAAATACGGGAAGTTCAGGCAATCCTTTCGCACCCTTATAAAAAACATTTACATGAATTCTTCCCTTACCTGCTACCTTGTATGTCACTGTTACAGTAGTGATAGGCATCGTAACAGTTTCATAAACATATTTTACAGTAACCTCATCTGCAAATATCTGACGAAAAACAACGGCATAAACGGTTTTATCCAAAGCATAAACAGCCTTGCCGCCTTCAAAGAAAACACACCTTGTTTCCTTTGAAGGCAGTGAGTATGAACGACTACGAAGTTTGCTTGACAATGCACTAGAAAATTATATTTCCAAGGAAGAGCTATCGGGATATGTTGCCGAAAGCTGTATTATGCTTATCCTTGACACGCTCAAAAAAGAATTTTCAGAGATACGTCCGGCTGAATATGTGCAAGGCGATATCATCCGCCGGGTCATAGCTTATCTGAATGAAAATTTCATTGATGCGCCGTCACTCGATGAGCTTTCCGCTGCGTTTTTCGTGTCAAAATACTACCTTTCCCACCGATTTAAGGAGTACACCAAAACCACCGTCCACAACTATATCCTTATGAAAAAAATAAACCTTGCGAAAGAACTTCTCAAAAACGGAACATCGCCGCAGAAAGTATATGAGTGTTGTGGATTTTCTACCTCTCCATATAATCAAGTGTTTTTTTCAATATATTCAATACTTTTTGATACCCGTCTTTGAATGGAACTAAGGTTATGGAGTGATCTTTACCTCATACAGGGCAGATATATAGTAATAATGGGTACACCAAATAAAACGT
>JAFSCH010000066.1 GCA_017436865.1 Lachnospiraceae bacterium | reverse complement strand
CTTTTATCAAGGTTACTTTATCCACTCGCTTAGCACCCTGCATTACTGCAACGCACCGAGTTTAGCTACACAGCTCACTGGCGATTACCGCGACCGGACTTACACCGGCAAGTGTGGTCCAGCTTCGCTGGACACACTGCAAGAAAAAGGGAGTCATTTTGACTCCCTTCTCCAATTACCAATTTACTTTCGGATATTCGATATCGAATACATCAGCTCCATACGGTATGTCTATACATCGTTTTTCATTAATGATGTATTCCACTCCGCCTACCTTTACAGTCTCACCCGGTTCGAAATCTTTTAAATACCCCGGTGGTGACGTAAGCTTATTATAGTCTACATCATATCTCTCTTTCGAATGTATAAGTCCTTGTATTTTGCTTTGTGAATAATACTGTGTCGCTACTTCATCGCCTATCTTAATGGTTATAAATCCCGGTTCAATACCTGCTTCTGATAAGTACCCTTTTATTTCTTCTCTTGAAAAAGATAGCTCTATATATACAGGGTCTTCACTTATCATATAATCCCAAAAATCTGCATATCGACCAGCTTCTTTGTTTATTGAATCATATTTTACTGCTTCTGATGATAATGTACCTATCGAATGTGCTCGTGAAATCAGATTGCATTCTTTTCCATCTGATGTAACATACTTAAAATATTTATTCTTCCCAAAATCTATAACATTATTCTTTGCAGTTACAGTTTCCGGCTTCGAGGTATCAATATCTGGTATCTGGCTTTTCAGAAAACGATAACCATTATATTCTACATATATGTCATCATTGACAACACATTTACATGCACTATTCATATCCAGCAGTAATTCCTCTGAAATATATGGCGTTGTTATATCTGTAAAAGAATCCTGTTTCGCCAATGTCGCTTCACTTCTTATGAATTCATCCTTTAACACTTTTTCTTTCTTATTATTTCTCTGCCCATTTAATAACTTCAGAGCCATTCTATTATAATACTCACTTCTATTTCTCTGTAATGGTGCAAAATTTGAAAAATCAATATCCAAAGCCATTATCATTCCCCCTTTTCCATTACAACAGGCTATATTAATTATTATACTGAATAATTATGAAAAAACAATGTTATCTTCTGCTGTCGTAGACGTTATAGGATATACATAATACAACTTAACAGAAGGAGTAAATGTTACATTTTCTTTTCTGGTAAATGTAACCCTCCACTCACTCTTTAAAGGCATATTCATCGACTCTAATTTATCCTTTCTCCATGTATAAACACCAATCTTCCAAATCATTTGCAGGCAGGTCAGACCTTATCCGAGCTTCATATCTCTTTTGAAATTTCATCCGAATGCCCGGATACGAATGAAGACTATCCATCCGATATCTACTTTTCTATTAACGGCATACCTCTTGGTATGTGGATTAGCCCTGGTGATTACGGCGCAAGAAGAGGCTATGTTTCTCCTGCATGGTGGCCGGAGGCATTAAACCAGTATGGATTATTGAAGACTCTCATTATCAATAATGAAGGAACCTTCATGGATGGTACGAAGAAGCTCTCCAATACCACAATTCAGGACTTAAACATTGATTACAACAGCTATATCACTCTTCGCTTTGAAGTACCTCGTGAAACAGCAAACTGCGGTGGCTGTACGTTATTCGGTGAAAATTTTGGTGACCATAATCAGGCTATCCGAATCAAGGCTTACTATGAAGAAGAAAATGAATTAGATATTGACTAAATGTAACTATTCAGGTAGGTCGAAGTATTTACTGCTGAGACCGTAAGAAAATGATACCAGAAGAACCGTCACACAGATTATCTGCATAACGGTTCTTCCTTTTATTTATATCACTTTATATTGCTCTTTTTTCCTGAATTACTTTCAACAATTCGCCCGCAACTTCATCCTTACTCATCTTTGCAAGCTCAGTTACTTCATCCTTAGTAATCAAGGTTACGCAGTTCGTATCTGTTCCAAAGCCTGCTCCCTCTGTTTTTAAATTATTTGCCACAATCATATCCACATTCTTTTTCACAAGCTTTGCCTTGGAATTCTCTATCATATGTTCTGTTTCCATTGAGAATCCACATAAGAACTGTCCCTCTTTTCGATTTTCACCAAGGAACTTTAAAATATCTGTTGTTTTCTTTAACTCTAGATTCAATTCGCCATCCTGCTTCTTGATTTTCTCCTCTGCAGTAATCATCGGTGTATAATCTGCAACTGCTGCCACTTTAATCACAATATCCTGCTCGGCATAATGCTCTCTTACTGCTTCATACATATCCTGTGCACTTACCACACGAATAATTTTCATAAATGGTGGAAGCTCCACACTCACTGAAGCCGCAATCAGAGTAACTTCTGCACCGCGCTCCATGGCACATCTGGCAATTGCACAGCCCATCTTACCGCTGGAATGATTCGTAATAAAACGAACCGGATCCATCGCTTCTCTTGTTGCTCCTGCTGTAACAAGAACCTTTACTCCTGTCATATCCTTTTCATACCGAATCTCTCTTAAGATATAATCAAGCAATACCTTTTCCTCCGGCATCTTCCCTGCCCCAGTATCACCACAGGCAAGATAACCTACTGCTGGTTCGATGATTTCCATTCCAAATCTCTTCAAACGTTCCAAATTATCCTGTACAATCGGATTCTCGTACATATTCGTATTCATGGCCGGTGCAATGATTTTCTTACATTTGCAGGCAAGCACTGTTGTAGTCAGCATATCGTCTGCAATCCCACATGCAAGCTTTCCTATTACGTTTGCAGAAGCCGGGGCAATCAATACCACATCTGCTTTTTTAGCCAACGCCACATGCTCAACATTATAATTAAAATTTCTATCAAAAGTATCTACCAGACACTTATGATTTGTTAAAGTCTCAAAGGTTATCGGATTAATAAAATTGGTCGCATTTTGAGTCATAATTACATGTACATCTGCATGTAACTTTACCAGCATACTTGCTAAATTTGCAATTTTATATGCTGCAATGCTTCCTGTTACACCAAGTACCACACACTTTCCTTTTAGCATGCTTCCCTTCCTTTCTGCCTATAAGATTGGTGACAACTCACCGTATTTCTCATAGCGGGAGGTCTTAGCAATCCTATTGTCCTCATCTACAAAAACAACATAAGGCTTATGATCTTTCACTTCTTCTGCTTCCATCTGGCAGTATGCCATCAAGATAACATGGTCGCCTACCTGTACCTGTCTTGCTGCTGCTCCGTTTAAGCAAATCATGCCACTTCCCGGCTCTCCTGCTATCGTATATGTCTCAAAACGATTTCCATTCTCTACATCCACAATATGTACTTTTTCATATTCAAAAATACCTGCTGCCTCCATCAATTCCGGATCAACGGTAATACTTCCTACATAATTCAACTCTGCCTGCTTTACCACCGCACGATGAATTTTTCCCTTTAACATAGTTACTGTCATTTTTTACTCCTCCACTATAAAGTTATCTATCAGTCTAGTCTTTCCAATATATACCGCAATCGCAACTAATACATTACCTTTAAGCTCTTTGATTGGCTCTATACTGTCTGCATCAACCACTTCTACATAATCTACTCTGGCAAGAGGTTCCTTACACAGCTCTTCCATAATAACATCCTTTACCTTAGCAGCGCTCTGTTCTCCACTCTCTATCAGTGCTTTTCCCTTATTCAAGGCACGGCTAAGAACCACTGCTGCCGCACGTTCTTCTGTATTCAGATAAGTATTACGGGAGCTCTTTGCCAATCCATCCTCTTCGCGGATAATCGGACATGCCACGATACGAATATCAAAGTTCAAATCTCTTACCATTCTACGTATTACTGCAAGCTGCTGTGCATCCTTTTGTCCAAAATATGCACTGTCTGGTGTTACAATATTGAAAAGCTTTGCAACCACAGAGCACACACCACGAAAATGAGTTGGTCTTGTTTTTCCACAAAGACCTTTTGTAAGACCGTCCATATCCACAAAAGTACAATAATCCTGTGCATACATTTCCTCTGGTTCCGGATGGAAAATCAAATCTGCTCCTGCTTCTTCACACAGCTTTGCATCATGTTCGATATCTCGCGGATAGCTTGCAAGATCTTCCTTCGGTCCAAACTGAGTCGGATTTACAAAATCACTTACGACAACCCTGTCATTTTCTTCTACCGCCTTTATGATTAGGCTCTGATGTCCTTCATGTAAAAATCCCATCGTTGGTACTAAACCTACACGTAAGCCCTCTGCCTTCCATGCTTTCACCTGTTCTCTAACTTCAGCTATCGTTTTCACTACTTTCATATTCATACTCCTCATTTTTTATATTAATAAAGCTTATTTAATACGGTTTCATCAATTTTAAAGGTATGCTCCTTCGCTGGGAAGAGTCCTGCACGAACTTCCTCACGATATGCACGGAAGCCATCCTTCATCTCAGAATCAAGTTTCTTGAACTGCTTTACAAACTTTGGTACAAAATCAGAATACAAGCCTAACATATCCTGATATACGAGCACCTGTCCGTCACAGCCTGCTCCTGCTCCAATACCAATCGTCGGAATGCTTATCTGCTGTGTAATCAAGGTTGCAAGTGCTTCCGGCACACACTCAAGTACGACTGCAAAAGCACCAGCTTCTTCCACTGCCTTTGCTTCTTCTATCAGACGCTTTGCTGCTTCCTCACCTTTGCCCTGTACAGAAAAGCCGCCAAAGGCATTCACAGACTGAGGTGTAAGTCCTATATGAGCACAAACCGGAATGGAAGCCTTTACAATCGCACGAATCTGTTCACATACTTCCATGCCACCCTCTAGCTTCACCGCATGAGCATGCCCCTCTTTAATCAATCTTCCTGCGTTTACTACCGCATCATAAACGGATGTCTGATAAGACATAAATGGCATATCAGCAACAACAAAAGCTTCCTTTGCTCCTCTTGTTACTGCCTTGGTATGATGAATCATATCTTCCATCGTAACAGATAAGGTATCCGGATAGCCAAGACATACCATTCCTAAGGAATCCCCTACTAAAATGGCATCAATTCCTGCCTCATCAATCAACTTTGCTGTTGAATAATCATACGCCGTAAGCATCGTCAGCTTTTCACCATTTTCTTTTGCCTGTTTAAATGTATTCACTGTTTTCTTCACTTTTTACGCTCCTCTCTGCTAGCAGTTTTGCCATGCTTTCATAATCTCTATCTGGATTCTTTATCCTTGCCATCTGTAAAAGACATTCCGATATGCTGGTATAGAGTGTCCTTTCTTCTTCTCTTAGTACCTCTAAATGCTTCTGCACTGTTTCACAATCACCACGCTCAACAGGTCCCGTCAATGCATCAACCGCTCCTTTTTCGAGTCCGTTATTCAGATTTTCTCGAACCAAAGGAGTGATTAAGCGATATGCCGACTCCTTGGAAAAACCACATTCTCCTAACAATTCCACTGCCTCATAAAGTACACCTAGCATTGCATTACTGGCTAAGCATGCTGCTGCATGATATTTTGCCTTATCTTCTCTTTGAATCACCTCAACAGAATGTCCAAGGCTCACAAAAAGATTCTCAATAGCTTCTATTGCTAATGGTGTCCCCTCAATAGTTAATATTGCTTTATGAAATTGTTCATAAGTGGAATATTTATTGCTGAACGCAAAAAATGGATGAACGGAACAGACTTGAACGTCCTTTTGTTCATAATCAGAAAATACATCACATGACAGTGAGCCACTAAAATGACAAATCGTCTTGTTCTCTAATGGATACTCTGCAATACAATCCCATACCTCTCCGATCGCCCCATCTGACGTCGTAATAAAAAGGGTATCGCTTGCGTCTACCAATTCTCTCATGTTTTCAAAATATGTTGTACCGATAAATTGGGCTGCCTCTAACGCATGCTCTGCATTCCGACTATAATATCCGGTAATGTGAACATCTTTTATACTTAGGTACTTCCCTAAGGTAAAGCCTACCTTTCCGGCACCAATAATTCCTATTTTCATGCCATCACCTCCTAGATGTAAGTGACAACACCTGACACTGATGCAGTTTCTATTGAATACCACTCAGTGCCCATACTAACACAATCATTTTACTTTTGCAATGAAAAAGTGTAAGCTCAGATTTTTCCCACTATCTGAAAAAAGGAGTCAGCTTGACTCCTTTTTTCCAGCATCCTTTTTATATCATACCATCTTTTAATACTTCATGATCTCGTAGCACTTTTTCTATCACGGTTCCCTTAATTAATCCAAGCACTGGCTTTTTCAACATGTTAAGTGGTCCCGGAAGTGAAATCTCTAATGGTGACTTTCCGTCCATTAATTTCACGGTACTATCAAGCAGTTCGCGAATGTCATAGACACTGCCCCATACCTCTGGCACACCTCGGTCTACACCTAACAGACCATATACTGCTTCCATCGCAGTTCTTACGGAATATTCGGTCGTAAATATGGTATCTCTTGGTGTCTCTGCAAACTGCCCCAAAAAGGCAAAATTTACACAGCCATCTGGAATAACATCTGGTCGGTCTCCCTTGGTTCTAGGCATGAAAAATGCAGTAATATAGGGCATCATAGTCGGCACACAAACTGCGCTGTTTTCGGATAATTCTTCAATCTGCTCTACAGGTACGCCTATATGATACAACCATTCCTGTGTAATTTCCTTACCTGTACATTCCTTCATAGGCTTTTTCACATAATCACCCGGTACATCGGTAAATAATCCATATACCCAAACACATACTTTGTCCTTATCCTGTGTCTTAAACTGTCCCTGTCTGTTAATTGTCCAGCTTAATAGCCAACTGGAATCCTGACAGCTTACAATACCTCCCGTTACTACTTTTCCGCTCCTTGGGTCTCTCTTACAAATATTCGTAATATACGGAATAATCTTATCATCTAAGGTTGTTATGGTTGCAGACTCCCAATTTGTCTTTGCCACATCCGAACAGAATTTTTCCGGACGGCCAAAAGAAGCATCCTGCTTGGCAATGTTTTTCCACAAGCTCCAGCATCCACTTGTTCTTACTTCTGCATCTCCATTTGGTGCATGATTTTGGTCGCCATAGATAGTTCCTTCTGTACAACTTCCATTGGTAACAAACACAAGATCATTTTCCGTAAGCATGATTCCTTTTTCCACACCTTTAACTTTACATTCAATTGCTTTTGCTACTTTCTTACCACCCTCGAATTCAAATATAACATTTGTTACTTCTGTATTAAATTGGAAATCAACCCCTGCGTCTTCCAGATATTTTTGCATTGGAAGAATTAAAGATTCATACTGATTGTATTTGGTAAATTTCAATGCGCTGAAATCAGGTAGTCCTGCAATATGATGAATGAATCTCTGAAAATAGAGCTTCATCTCTAATGCACTATGCCAATTTTCAAAAGCAAACATGGTTCGCCAATAGAGCCAAAACGTAGAATCAAAAACTTCTTCATCAAATACATCCTCTATGGTCTTGTCATACAAGTCTTCATCCTTTGTCATAAACAGCTTCATAATCTCCATGCAGCCCTTTTGACTCAGATTAAATTTTCCATCTGTATGAGCATCCTCACCACGATTTATCGTTGCTCTACACAAGGAATAATTAGGGTCCTCCTTATTCAGCCAGTAATACTCATCCAAAACGGATACTCCCGGTGTTTCAATCGAAGGTATGCTATGGAACAAATCCCACAAACATTCGAAATGGTTCTCCATCTCACGACCACCACGCATTACATAACCTCTTGCAGGATCAAAAATACCATCACATGCACCGCCTGCAATATCCATTGCTTCCAGAATGTGAATATTTTTACCCGGCATTTGACCGTCTCTTACCAAGAAGCAGGCTGCTGCAAGAGCTGCTAAGCCACTTCCTACGATATACGCCTGCTTATCCTCTACGCCTTCCGGCTTTTTCGGTCTGGCAAATGCTTCATAATTTCCATTCGAATAATAAATTCCTTTACTATTCTTCTCATTTTTTCCTCTTTCTGTATTACGATATTCTTCCTTCGCTTCATCAATTACTGGTGTGTTCTGTGCCTTTTTATAATTCTTTACAGCATATGTCGCTACACCTGCACTGGCAGCGATGGCTGCCATACCTAAACCTATCTTCTTTTTCTTTCCCATATTGGTATTCCGCCTTTCTGTTTTATGTATCTATCATATCCTTTCTGTTTTTGCATTCCTATTTACAAAACAGGCGAAATGATAAAAAACTTATCATTTCGCCTGTTTTGATAAAAACTATATTTTAACCTATCTTTTCCTGTTCAAAATTATGTATGGCATTTGCAATGTTACCATGAAGGGTTATACTTATTTTTCGGACTATCTCCTGATAATCTTCCTTCATTCCATGGTCAATCCATTCTAGCATAATCCCGACAAATCCATATTTATAGAAACCTGCAATAAACGCTTTGTTCTCTTCTGAAAGCTTAGCACCTGCACATTTCTCATTCACAACATCGGCTATAAGGTTATAGGTAAGCTTATAAAGATAGCTTTCCACCTTTTCTCTACTGACACAACGGTATACGTTTTGAATAAATGGCTTATTTTCAAGAACTGCCTCAAATACCTGTTCTAGACCTTCCTGCCATGTATCATACGTTTTCTTATCCTGTAAAACTCTTTTTCCGTCTTCTACACATACCCATTCCACAAGATCATAAATGTCTTTAAAATGATAGTAAAAAGCCATTCGACTAATTCCACAATCTGTTGTTAGATCATTGATTGTTATCTTATCCATTGGTTTTTGTAGCAAGAGCTTCTTTAAAGATGCTTCCAAAGCTATTTTTGTAGTATTTGGCATTGTTTACGCCTTCCATCCATTCATTTCTATCAGCTATTATGCCGCTATCACGCCGGTTACTCCAAGCAAAATAACAATTGCTCCAAGTACAATTCGATACCATCCAAATACTTGAAAATCATGTTTTTTAATATAATCCATCAAGAATTTAATCACTACAATCGATACCACAAAAGCTACAACCGTACCTACACCAAGAATTGCAAGCTCCATTCCAGTAAAGGCAAAACCAAACTTTAACATTTTAAGAAGACTTGCACCGAGCATAACCGGAATCGCAAGGAAAAAGGTAAACTCTGAAGATACTGTTCGAGATACACCAATCAGTAAAGCTCCAACAATCGTTGCTCCTGAGCGTGAGGTACCTGGAAACAATGCTGCGATTAACTGAAACATACCAATAATAAATGCTGTTTTAAAAGTAATCTCTTCTAAAGAATTCACCTGTGCAGTCTTACCTTTATTTCTTCTCTCGATGATAATAAAGGCGATACCAAATACGATTAATGCAATCGCTACCGGAACTGCGTGGTAGAACTTCTCTTCACAAACTTCATCCAAGCCAAGCACTACGACCATTCCTGCCGGAATACAGGCAACCACAATTTTAAACCACAGCATGATTTTATTCATCTCAATGACCGGCTTGCTCTTATCCTTGAACTGGAATGGGAATATTTTATTCCAAAACAGGATAATAACCGCTAAAATCGCACCTAACTGAATGACTACCAAAAACATCTCTAAAAATTCCGGTGTACAGTTAAGCTTAATAAACTCATCTAAAATAATCATGTGACCGGTACTGCTGACAGGAAGCCACTCTGTGATTCCCTCTACAATACCAAATAGTATTGCTTTTAAAATCTCTAACATCTTTTCACCTTATCTTCTTTCTTCCTATTTATAAATTACTATTATTTATATTCTGCTTCTACAAATTTTCTGAGTGCCGCAAGAGAACGCTCTACCTTCTCTGTTTCAATACAATATGCCATACGGAAGAATCCAGGGCATCCAAAAGAATCACCTGGTACCAAAACAAGGTCATACTTCAATGCCTTCTGGCAGAATGCAACAGAATCCTCTTCTAAAGCTTTGGGGAAAATATAGAAGGTTCCACCCGGCTTTACACAAGTAAAACCTAACTTTACAAGCTCATCATAGATTAACTTCATATTTGTCTCATATACACCAAGGTCTGCTGTTAATCCACCTACTTCTGCTACTGCAATCTGAATAATAGAAGGAGGACAGTTATGTCCGATTCCTCTTGAAATCTGACTACAAATAACAGAAATCAATTCTGCGTCTGTACATTTTGGATTGGCTGCTACATAGCCAATACGTTCTCCCGGTAAGGACAATGACTTGGAATAAGAGTAGCAAGACAAGGTATTGTCATACATTTTTGATACGTAAGGCGCATCAACACCCTCAAATACGATTTCACGATATGGTTCATCAGAAATAATGAAAATATCATGACCATATTCTTCCTGCTTTGCATAGAGTAACGCTGCGAGCTTCTCCAAGGTCTCTGTTGAATACACAATACCAGATGGATTATTTGGTGTATTGATTAAAATAGCTGCTGTCTTTTCATTAATGGTCTTTTCAAACTCTTCAAAATTAATCTGGAACTTCTCTGTATCTGCCGCAACCACCTTCAATACAGCACCTGTTCTATTTATGTACTGCTGATATTCCGGAAAATATGGTGCAAACGTAATCACTTCATCTCCCGGCTTTGTTACGACTCTTGCCGCATGTGCAACCGCTCCTGCCGCACCTGTTGTCATAAATATATGCTCTGCTGTGTAATTCATTCCATATGTTTTATTCAAATGCTCTGCAAGCTTTGCACGTACTGCCGGAATTCCCTGCGACTGACTGTAGCCATGAAGCTCCATCGGACTCTTAGTCTGTAGCAATTCTATCATCTTATCTGTAAATTCCTGTGGTACTGCAACAGACGGATTACCAAGACTGTAGTCAAACACATTCTCATAACCTATCTCTGTGCCTCTCTTTGTTGCCCACGCAGACATTTCACGAATTACCGATTTTCCATTTAACATAGACTTATAATCTTGAGATATCATAAATTATACCCTTTCTTCTATCAAATAAAAATACACGTTTCTTCTATACTTATGTTCCTCGTTTAAGTTACTCCATTTTCCCATATTCGTCAAGTATTGCTTAACCTTTACTCCCTTTCAATAACACGAAAAAACCTGAATGTTCTTTTTCAAACATTCAGGTTTTCGTTTATTCTTCGATATCTATTTTGAACTTAGACATCGCCTTTTCTAGGGATGCTACTCTTCTCGCAAGTCTCTCTGCCTGCTCAGTAAGCTTCGACAACAATTGTACCTGTTCACCCAAAGTATCTGCTACACCTCCAGTTGATGCCGCAACTTCCTGCGAAACAGCAGAAATACTTCGAATAGAATCCTCCATCTGATTACGTTCTCCACTAATACCTCGCATATCCATAAGCATCAGATTTAATCCTGTAACTAACTCATCTACACAAATATTAATAGAACCAAAAATAGTAATCGTTTCCTCTAGGGAATCTGCCTGCTTGAATATATATTCTTCTGTTTTTTTCGCAGAATCTGTTGTCTGTTTTGTCGTCTTACGAATATTTTCTACAATATCCTTAATCTGATCTGCTGCCTCCATCGACTGGCTTGCAAGCTTTCTAATCTCATCTGCTACAACAGAAAATCCTCTTCCATGTTCTCCTGCTCTAGCTGCCTCTATCGAAGCATTTAATGATAGTAGATTCGTCTGTGATGCAATCTCATTAATTGTATCAATAATATTTTCAATATCGTCAGAACGTTTTTTTACATTCTCAATATCCTGCCCCAACTCATTAGCAAGCTTCACAATTGTCTCTGACTGTTGATTCAGATTCTCAATAATAACCTTTCCATGCTGTACTGCATCAATTGCCTTGTCTGTCATACTTCCCATATTCTCTGCCTGTTCACAAACCGCAATAATCTGATTTGAGAATTCCATCATCTTCATATTACAATTCTCTGCATCCTCAGACTGGGATACGACACCTTTTGCAACTTCATCTACAGAATCCGAGATTCCCGCCATAGAAATATGGATAGAATCTGCTGTCTGAGCAACTGTTCCTGACAAATCCTCCACTTCTTTACCAAAGCCCTTCACATCCGTCATAATATCCCTGACACCACTTAACATGTGATTGAGCCCATCATTTAACCGCAAGAATTCATCTTTTCTCTTCGTCACAAAGTCTGTTGTTAAATCTCCCTCTGCAACCTTTTCCAAAGAAGCAACCATTCCATGAAGTGTTTTACTAATACTAACCGCAATTCTATTTCCTACAACCAAAGCTACTGCTGCTGCAAGAATCACCAAGATAACCGTGATATTACGTATTGCCTTTGCATCCTCCATAATATTGGCATATGGAATCAGACCACAAATAGTAATACCAGTTGTACCAACCGGAGCATACACATAAAGATAGCTCTTTCCTTGATGCTTAATCTCTGCGCTTCCTCCTTGTTCTACATTTCGCATTTCTTCATAAAAACGATTTCCGGCAAATATATTTTGTTCCATGCTCTGCTGCGCCATCGAAACGCCATCTTCCCCCAACACGTCCCGTACGCAGATTTCTCTGCCATCTTGCGTTACAATCGCCTTAAAGCTCCCTTCACCAAAATCCATCTCTGCAAGGGCATCTAAAATCATTTTTTTCTTTATCTCTATCGAAACAACTGCTTTTGCTTTTAAGAACTTCTGATAAAATACAATTCCACTCTCTTCTGCATTCTGTCCATATATACTATCTAAATAAACATTATTACCAATCCATGCATTTCTGCCTTCTAAATAAACAGCCTCTGGCGATGCCATAAACGCATCATACGCTCCTTCCGGTAACGTTCCAGACCTTGAAGAAAACTGTATACCTGTTGCTGACAGCATATCATATTCTTGTATAAAATTGGAACTTCCAAGCGTATAAATAAGATTTTGCCTCATCTCACGGAAAGAATCCGCTGCTTTTTTTCCCTTATAATATTTTTCATAATATCCGGAGGTATTATCATCCATAATAATCTCATTAGCCTTACTCGCTACAGTCTCACATAAAAGTTCAAAATATAATCCTTCTGCCGAAATAGCACTCACAGAAGATTCCTTATACTTTTCCACAATTATTTCAGACGCTTTTTGATAAGAAACGACTCCAAGAATTATGATAAAAAACACGGGTACCATAAAAGAACTAATTAATACATTCTGTATTTTTCGAGTTTTACCTCTAGTCAAAAACTTTGGCAAAGGTATCATTTTCACATTTACCTTTGGCATATGTATTTTTTTTAGGTCTACCTTCGGCAAAGTTTTTATATTCTTTGGCAGTTTTGGGAGCTTTTTCATAGCATACCTCCTTGTATTATAATTAATATTGCAAACTCTTCTCCCTATACGTGTCTATATTCTGTCATTAAATATATTTTATATTATTTTGTACATCTAATCAATCACTATTTTGTTATTACCTGAATTTAATCTTTTTTATGTTTTTTCCTTGAAAATAGTGCGTGCCAGCGCACGCACTTTGGCAAGAATTTCTGTCGAAATTCTTGTTTAATACTCACTACGTTACAGCAATTTCCTATTACATAGAAAAAGTGTAGCCTAAACTACACTTGAATTTTAACATCATATTCTTTCATCCACATATTAATCTGTAAATAATACGCTAACATCTGTGGTCCTGCCATCAGCTGACCATACCACGGTTTTGCATAGGCCATTGGTATTTCTAAATATTTTTTTACTTTGTCTACATCAAGCAATTGTCTTATTGGTTCATCCTCACTCTTGAGTATCTTGACAACCTCTTCCTTAAGCAGTCTTTCATACGCTGGATGATAGGTCTTTGGATATGGGCTTTTCTTCCGAAACAATACGCTGTCCGGTAGTAACCCCTTTGCCGCATGACGTAACAGCCCTTTTTCCATATCTCCCATAAACTTAATACGCCAAGGAACATTATATAAATACTCCACAATTCTATGGTCTGCAAACGGAACTCTTGCCTCCAAACCATGATACATACTGGTGCGATCCATACGCTCTAGCAACGTTGCCATAAACCATCTCAAATTCAGATAAGATAACTCTCTACGTCTTGCTTCCTCCCCTGATTCTCCTGCCAAACGAGGTGTCTTAGCAATGGTATTCTCATATGCTTCTATCGAATATTGTGCAAGCTTTAGTTCCTCTATCAATTCCGGCTTTAACAGTGCTGTCCTTGCCTCCATGTCATAGCTCCATGGAAATGCATGGCGTTCAAACATATCCTTACGATAAAACCATGGATAGCCACCAAATATTTCATCTGCACATTCCCCTGTCAAGGTTACCTTAAAGCGTTTGCTTACCTCCCCACAAAAATACAATAAGGACGATTCCACATCAGCCATACATGGATAATCTCTTGCCTTCATAGCAGCATACAAATGAGAAAACAGATTCTTATTGCTACAAATCAAAATCGTGTGCTCTGTACCGAGATACTCTGACATCTCCTTTGCAAACGGAGCATCTTGAGATGGTTGGAAACTACTTGCTGCAAAATATTCCTCATTCCCCTCAAAATCAAAGGAATACGTGGACAATTTCATCCCTTTTTCCTTCATACACTCGCTCGCCACAGATGTTACAATACTACTGTCCAGGCCACCTGACAAAAATGTACACACCGGAATATCAGACAAAAGCTGCATTCGAATGGCATCACGAATCAGAAAAGCTACCTTTTCCACGGTCTTTTCCTCACTATCTTCATGCTCATGCCCTTCCAATTGCCAATATGCCTCTTCCCGAATTCCTTGCCCATCCAATTGGCAAATCATTCCAGGCTTTACCTCTGTCACACCCTGATACACTGTTCTCCCATAAGTATGTGCAGGTCCTAAAGCCAACAGTTCACACAAACCTTGCCGGTCTACGTTTGCAATCTTTTTGTCGTAAGCAAGCATAGCCTTTATCTCGGATGCAAAGAGCACCTCTTCTCCATGAACCATATAAAACAAAGGCTTTACTCCCAATCTATCTCTACAAAGAATGAGCCTTTTTGCATTTTCCTCCCAAATAGCAAAAGCAAAAATACCATTTAAATGCTTTACAATCTCTTTTCCCCAAGCCGCATAGCCTTTTAAAATTACCTCCGTGTCACAAGTGGTCTCAAAAGTAATACCATGATCTATTAATTCCTCACGAATTTCATGCATGTTATAGATTTCGCCATTATATACAATAGCGTATTTTTCCGCACCCGTATTATAATACATTGGTTGTGTACCCATCTTCAAATCCAGAATCGATAGTCTTACATGTGCAAGCCCACATGCATCGCTCACATAAATTCCCTCTTCATCTGGCCCTCTATGCCTTTGTACCTTATTCATTGCCAGAAGCGCATTCCGATAATATCTCTCTTCTTGCTTCATTCCCCCTACTCGTCGATAAATACCACTAATTCCGCACATACAGCCTCACTCCTTTTCTGCTTCTTTCATCATACCCGCTTTGTATGGATTTTATCCGCAAATAACAGGTTGAAACTGTTTTCCGTCCAATGCTGCCTCTGCTGCCGGAAGTAACCTATCCAAATGTGCAATCATAGAATTATGCTTCTTGTGTGGCGCATCCTGCCCAAATGGAACGAAATATATATTCTTCACATTCATAAGAATGCCTATATTTTTCAAGTTCATACTTAACGCATCATTGGTTGAAATGGATAACAATAGCGGTTTTTCATTTCTTAAATGTGCTTTGGCTGCCATCAGAACCGGGCTGTCCGTAATCGCACAGGCAAGCTTGGCAATGGTATTACCTGTACACGGCATAATAATCAGTAAATCCAGTAACGCCTTAGGGCCAATCGGTTCTGCTGTTTCTATAGAATCCATAGCTCTCCTTCCGCAAACCTTTTCAATCCTTTTACGAAATTCTTCTGCCGTACCAAATCTACTATCTATCGTTTGTGTCTGAAACGACAAAATTGGATATAGCTCAGCACCTTCCTCTTTTAACATTTTTAATGCTTCTATGGCCTCTGCAAATGTGCAAAAAGAGCCCGTAAATGCCACTCCTATCTTTAACCCTGCTAGCTTCATACATTACCCCCTGTTTTTTCCAAAATATATTGCTTTAGTATCTCTGCTGACGAAATCGGTGCATATTTTGCCGGAAGTGAAGGACAGATTCTGACTGTTATACCAAGCTCGTTGGCAGTATCAATGTCCACACCATACGGAAAAGATGCAATTTCATAAATTTCTACTTCTTTATCCACAGATTCTAGTTCCTTACGCGTAACAACTCTTGCTGGGATGGTATTTATGATAAGAGGATATTCCCCTATTACTTCTGAGATTTTTTCTAACCTTATCTTACAGTATCCGTTTGCATAAGCTTCCATTAGAGCATGTTCAGACCTTGCTGCAATGCACACCTTGGCTGACAGCCCCCTTAGCTTTGCTGCCAAAGTCTTTGCACAGATTCCATACCCCAACACCATTACCTTTATTCCATGAAGATTACGCGGGTAACTCAGAAGAATTTCAGCTATCGTTCCCTCGGCGGTTGCTATAGAATTGTATATAGCAATCGACTTTTCTTCCATATAGTCATAACATGCAACACCTTTCTCCTTTGCCCGTTCCGACCATACCTTATCCATACAGCCTGCAAAAACACACTGTCCTTTTTTTAAATATTTTAAAACATCCTCCTTCGTAACCACTATATCTTGTTGCTGTATATTAATCCTGTTCCCTTTACACATTGGTATCGGAAGAAGAAGATTCTCCGCAAGAGAAACCGCTAATTCCAAAGAAACCGCTTTGTCTCCCTGCGTTCCTACTCCAAATCGTATGCAGGAAGCTTTTTCCCTAAGCTCTTTTAAGAGTATCTCCTGACGTCTATCTCCACCAATCACAGAATACTGATAAGCAAAAATAAAAACACCCCACAATTTTCTTCATTTACTTATTTAGTATATGAAGATTATTTTGTGGGGTGCTAACTTTCACTGAATCTTAACTACAGAGATTTTTCCAGCACTTTTCTTTATTTTTATCCTACACAAATATCATAAGCGGCCTCAAATACTCCGCCTGCTGCAAGCTGATTGCTCCATTCTCTCTCTTCCAAGGTTCCTGCAAAATTCTCTTTATCACATCTTCCATACCAAGGTTCAATGCAGACAAATGGTGCGTTCTTCTTCTCCGGTGACCAAATTCCCACAAGCGGTGCATCGAACTTTACCGTAATGTAGGCTTTTCCTTTAGGATTTACCAACGAAACCTCACTTACCTGATTATTCTCAATGACATAAGCGCTCTCGTCAAAGAAATCTTCTGTTATCTTATGAACTCCATTTTCCAGCTTTAATTCATATTCTTTATCTACCAATAATCCATTTGCCGCATTTAAAAAGAAATAAGTCACCTTATCCTTTGCATCCATCTGAAGGCTGTAAGCTGTCTTTTCTTCTTTTTCATCTAAAGGACACATAAATGCAGGATGTGCACCAATCGAAAAATGCATATCCTTCTCCTGCTCACGGTTTGTTACCTTCCACATTACCTTAACCGTATTTTCCGTCAGGCGGTAACCAATCTCCAAACAAAAAGCAAACGGATATTTTGCCAATGTCTCTTCTGTAGAATTCAGTGCAAACCAGATTTCTTCCTGCTCCTGCTTTGTGCATGTAAATTCCATATCTCTTGCAAATCCGTGCTGTCCCATGGTATATTCCTTACCCTCATAGGTGAACTTGCCATCTCTTGGCTTACCAACTACCGGGAACAAAACAGGAGAATGTCTTCCCCAATACTTACTGTCTCCACACCAAAGATATTCTGTACCATTCTTATCCACAATCGAGGTCAATTCTGCCCCAAAGCTATCCACACTTACTGTTAACATTTCATTTTTTCATTCATATTTCATTTTTTCATTCGTCTGCTTATTTTTCGTTATTCCCATGCCATAATCCTTTTATCCTATAAACACTTATAGTGAATTACATTTCACGGAAACATAATTCACTATAATAAATTAACTTATGAAACTGTTGAACAAATCAACTGCATATCGCCCTGCAGCTCTACCTTTCCATATCCATTCGGAAGGATGAAATGGTCACCCTTCTTAATAAACTGTCCATCAATGATACCATCACCCTCGATGACACTCATAATTAAGAACGGATAATCCTGATTTATCTCTGCATTACCTGCTACATCCAGCTTCCATACCTGATAATAATCACAAGAAATGAGAAGATTCATCTTATTTGGCTCCACTTCTCCTACATGCTTTACACTATCTTCTGCCGACTTTGCAGGAACAGTAATGACATCAATACTCTTTTCAATATGAAGCTCTCTAGGCTTACCATCAGAAAGTCTATCATAATCATATACACGATAAGTAATATCGGAATTCTGCTGAGTCTCTAAGATCTGCAAGCCACCCTTGATTGCATGAACGGTTCCCGGATCAATCTGGATAAAATCACCCTTTTTCACAGGAACTTCACGGATAAACTCAGACCACTTTCCTTCGCGAACCATGGCTACTAACTCATCCTTATTCTGTGCGTTATGACCAATTACTAAGCTGGCTCCTTCCTGTGCATCTAAAATATACCAGCACTCCGTCTTACCAAGAGAACCGTTTTCATTTACCTCTGCATAGGCATCATTCGGATGTACCTGAATACTTAAATCCTGCTCTGCGTCAATAATCTTAATTAATAACGGGAATACTTTGCTATCCACATTCCCAAACATTTCCGGCTGTTCTGTCCACATCTTACTTAATGTTTTTCCATCAAAGCTTCCACCTTGAATCACACAGTCTCCATTTGGATGAGCTGCAACACCCCAACATTCTCCTGTCTTTTCTCCCGGAACCGCGTAATTCCACTCAGTACCTAGCTTCTCACCGCCCCAAATCATCTGCTTAAAAACAGGCTCCATATGTAGTATTTCTTTTTTCATCTGATTCACACTTAAAATCCTTCCATTTGTTTCCATAACCTTCTGATACCAGAAAGCTGAATCCTTTACAATACGTTTCTGCGTCGCATAATCCACATAAACGAGGCCAAAACGTTCATTGTAACCCTTATCCCACTCAAAATTATCTAAAATGGTCCACAGGAAATAACCCGCAATACCAATTCCTTCATCCGCCGCACGCTGTATACCTGAAAGATACTTATCTAAAAAATCAATTCGATTCGAATCACGCACCCTACCATCTGCCGACACCTGATCATGGCAAGACATACCATTTTCAGTAATATAAATTGGCATCTGATATCTCTCATATAGGAATCTAACACCCCAATAGAGACATTCCGGTGTTACCGGCCAGTTGGTCGCCGTCTTCGGGAATCCATCCGGTCTATCCACATATTCTGGCTCTCCATTTTTACCGGCTCGAACCCAGTAACCATTATAGATATTCTGTCCCATGAAATCAAGCGGTTGGTGAATCAGCTCCATATCCTCGTCCGTAATCTCAGGAAGATACTCTGCATACTTCTTCAAGCCTTCCTCCGGATATTTTCCTAAAAAGACAGGATCATTGAACCATGCTACATTCCAAGTCCAGTTACTAATTGACTGGTCAAATCCAAAGTAAATTTTTCTTGCAGCTTCAATATCCTCCGGACTCTCTGTATAAGGATAAGCGACACCACAAGTTGGTGCATAACCAATCTTAATTGGCTGCTTTGCATGTTTTCTTAGCTCCTGAACAGCTCTACCATGCGCTTTCAGTGCATTATGAGCAATCTGAAATACTTCTTTCGGATCTAACTTTAATCCTGGTGCATGCACACCGCTTAAGTGTCCAAGCCCCACGAAACACTGTGGCTCATTTAAGGTAAAGAAATATTCTGCTAAATCGGTAAAGTTCTCTGCTACCACTCTTGCATATTCTGCAAACCATTCTACAGAATCCGGACTCTGCTGTATCAACAGTTTCTGTGTCTGTTGCTACTGCATCTTTTTTTGCTGCATCTGTAGTTGTTGTTGTATCTGTCTTAGTGTCTGTGTTTGTTGTTGCATCGCTGCTACCACATGCTGCTAAGGACATTGTCATTACAGCTGCCATTCCAAGTGCTGTTACTTTCTTAATTTCCATGTTGTTAACCTCCCATATAAATTATGTTTTTACCACTCGTTAACTCGTTGTTAGCTTAAATTTACTTCAATCCAAAATCTTATTTTAGTCATCACTTAATATTAACTTTTATCACCTTTTCTTGCGTTTTTTTGTTAATTCTTCTATTTTTACAATTATTACATCAGCATTTTGTCTATTATAGCCAATTCGCATAGCATGCCGCAGTTCTTTTTAGCTATTTTTAGCTTTTGTTTTAAGTTTTAACCTTTTTTCTTTTTTAATGTCCCTATTTATCTTCATATATTTATTTTTATCATCCTTTCTTGTCTTTTTTACCGTAAATTAGTATAATATAAACATAATTTATTCAGTACCTTCATAATTACGATGCAAAAATCCATTTAAAATCGCTTTCAGCAATAGAATTTTTGCTGACCGTATCATTTACTTACGAAAGGATTCTTCATTATGACTATCCAATCAATCCTACGTCTTAGAAACTAACACTTTTGCTTTTATTAATTGCCATCAACTACACTGTATCAGTTGCCCCAGAGGAAAATGGGAATACACTATTTGCTTTTTGTCCCCTGCTGTGACAACCTTCTACTATAAACTCTGTTATCCCGAGCACAACTGTTTCTTTACCCCCGACACCTTTAGCGACTTTTCTGTGATATGGAATCATTTATCCAAAGAAAAAACGGGTGTTACCCCACTTGCTTTCCGCAGGGAAACACCCATTCTTGATTCTAATATTCTTAATTAATATCTCTTACCGTATCCCGGACGATCATCCGTCCTGGTACGGTATGAATACTCTCGTTATATAAAACATTCTCTATTTTTTTTACCAGACTATGCATGGCGATTCTTGCCATTTCTCCCATATCAACCGCATAAGTAGTGATTCTGGAATCACCATATTCCGGATACAAATAATTATCATAGCCTACCACCGAAATATCTTCCGGCACACGGTATCCTGCTTTTTCTAAAGTCTGAATTAGAGCATAAGCCGTTACATCATTGTTGCATACAAAGGCTGTCGGCATCTCATGTGGTAATCGGAATGTATAATCCATACCAATAATACCATTGTTCTTCTCACGGTCCGGAATAATCCAATCTTTACGAATCTCGATATTACTCTCCATCAGCGCCTTGCAATAACCAAAATAACGATCCGTAATACTCTCTGTATACATCAACGTTCCGACATAAGCAATCTTCCTATGTCCCTTTTCAATCAGATAATGTGTCATCTGATAGCTTCCAATATAGCCAGAAGAAACTACAGAATCACATACCAGCTCATCATCATAAAAATCCAAAAACACCATCGGAATTCTCTTATATTGATATAACATTTTAAGATATTCCTTTTTCGGCTTTCCTATAATGACAATACCATCTACTCTTTCCTCTTCGAACAGCTTCGGTGGTTCTAAAGCTTCTTCTGCCGCAGCATTGATAATCTCCAACATCGTAAAACAGTTCTTCTTTACTGCCTTGGTCGCCACCTCCTGATACATCTTCCAGTAAAAAGAGGCAAACTTAGTAAAATAACTTTCTAAACTGATAATACCTATCGTATAAGACTTACTTCTATTCTTCTGGGCAGAATGCACTGGCACATACCCCATTTCATCTGCAAGTTCCTTAATCTTTTTTCTAAGTTCTTCACTAACACCCTTCTGACCGGATAACGCTTTGGAAACCGTCACTATGCTAACATTCAATTCTGCTGCGATATCAGCAAGCTTTACTGCTTTAACCATTTTCCCCTCCATCGTACGTATATTTAATCTTTACTTTAATCTTTTTTAGCTAACTATAATATAAGTTAAATAAATTAATTTGTAAAGATATTTATTTCATTTTATGCTTCTACGAGGTGAATCAGCATCGCTTTAAAGTCTCCCCAAGGGTTAGGAATCTGCAATCCTGCATACATCAAAGCCTCTCCACTATAGGTTCTCTCCTCACCCTCAATGTGATACTGCTTGTTAGGGTCAAGCTCTTTTAAACGAATTCTTCTTGACTTAAAATTAGCTCTATTTAATACCTGTACAAATGTAACCAATACTTCCTTCTTATCCTCGCTGACAACTTCCCAACAATCATACTTATGATTCTGTGAATAAGAAGCGATTCGATAATAATCTCCTCTTCGTACCAAATCGTTATACTTATGATACATGGCAACCTGTTTTGGAATCATGTCACGGTCTTCCTGTGGAATCTTTGTTACATCGAGTTCGTAGCCAAAAGTTCCGGCAAGTGCAACAATTCCCCTTGTTTCAAATGGTGTTACTCTTCCAACCGTGTGATTTGGGCAATCTGAAACATGTGCTCCCATAGTAGAAAGTGGATAAATCAAAGCTGTTCCTTCTTGAATCTCCAGTCTTTCAACCGCATCCGTATCATCAGAACACCAGATTTGTGGACTATAATACAACATACCAGGATCAAAACGCGCACCTCCACCAGAACAGTTTTCCAAAAGCAGATGTGGAAATTCCTTCGTCAATCTATCCTGCAATTCATATACAGCCAACACGTATCTATGATACAGTTCACCCTGTCTGTCTGCTGAAAGCTCATAGCTTCCAAGATCAGACAACTGCCTGTTCATATCCCACTTAACGTATTCAATATTTGCACTTCTTAAAATCCTAGCCACACATTCATACACATAATCTACTACCTCTTTGCGTGACAAATCGAGCACATACTGTTGTCTTGACTCTGTTGCCACACGTCCCGGAATCGCAATTGCCCAATCCGGATGTTCTCTGTACAAGTCCGAATCAGGTGATATCATCTCCGGTTCAAACCAAATACCAAACTTCATTCCAAGCTTATTTACCTCATCAACCAGATATTTTAAACCTCCCTGAATCTTCTCTTCATTTACCACCCAGTCTCCGAGCGCGCAATTATCACTGCTTCTCTTACCAAACCAGCCATCATCCATAACAAGCATCTCAATACCAAGAGAAGACGCCTCCTTTGCAATACTTAACAACTTCTCTGTCGTAAAATCAAAATAGGTTGCTTCCCAGTTATTAATTAAAATTGGACGTTTTTTGTCCTTATATTCTCCACGAATTAAATGCTTTTTATATAAATGGTGGAAAGAAGTTGTCATGCCATCAAGTCCTTCTGCCGAATAAATCATAACAACTTCCGGTGCCTGAAATTCTGCTCCCGGCATCAGTTTCCAACAAAAATGCTCCGGATGAATTCCCATAGACATACGAACACCATCAAACTGAGACACCTCCGCTTGTGCACGGAAATTGCCGGAATAAACAAAATTCATGGCATACACTTCACCATTTTCCTGTGTCGTATTCTTCGTTGCCAGTGCAAGGAACGGATGATCCTGATGACTGGATTCCCCACGGAATGAGCTAACATTCTGAATACCATAGCCTAATGTTTTTCTCTGAATATGACGTTCTCTTGCCCAGCTTCCATGCAAAGAAATCATGTCAAAGTCCTGATTATCCATGTCTAAACATGCAGAAAATACCTTGGTCAAATAAAAAGGATTTTCCCCCATATTTTCTATCTTTACACTCCTAGTTATCGCATCCGTATCAGCAAATACCGTATAATAAAGAGCAACCTTCATTCCAGCATGCTTATCTTCACCAATTACCTCAAGCGTCATACAACTATCCTGATCACCAAAAGTAGCAGGAAGACCAGTAAGGTCCGGCTTTCCCTTTACTATATTGTGAGACACATAGGAGAAAGAACACCCAACATGTCCTCCCTCTGTTCTAATCGAAATACAACTCTCTCTGTAATCCCCAAGTCCTCCTGTAGGATATTCAAATGGAAATGTATCGTAAAAAGAGCCTCTTTCTCTATTATTTTTACTTGGTACAAATGGAGGCTCATCCGTCCTCATCAAATATCCAATGTTATAATCCTCTATACGTTTTCCATAGTAAATATGTCCAAGGAAATTTTCCTCGTCTACAACTCCCATCAAATAGCTGGTCTTTGGTGTATCCAGCTTAAAAATCCTCTCTTTCTCAAAATATGTAATCTTCATATTTTTTCTTCCTTTATTTTTATATTTTTTCTAACTCTATAACAACTTAGGATAAGTGGTAAGTGTTGCAAACACAATCCCAAGACGTGGATCTCTTACACGATCTATAACTGATTTTACCAATCTTCTTCCTAATTCTTCTACTCTGACATCTACTGTTAGAATATCTTTCTTAAAAAAATCATCTTCGATAGTATTGTCAAACCCTGTAATAACTGTTTTTTTCGCAAGTACAGGATCCTTTTGCAGTAATGCAAGAGCAGCATACTTAGCAACGTCATCATTCTCACACACAATGGCATCCGGCACAATACGCATTTGCTGTATTACCTCTTCTACCATGCTGTAATTAAAATAACTCTTATTAGAAGGACAAGTAAACAGCATATTTTCATCCGGCTGAATACTATAGCGATTGCATGCTCCCAAAAAACCAAGATATCTTGCCTGCACCACTCGCGACCCTTCCGCATAGCCAATAAACGCAAAACTACGACAGCCCTTTTTCTCAATACAATAACTTGTAAGACGCTTCATGGAATAGAACCCCTCCAGGTTATACACATCACCCAGCGCAATATACTCCTGTGCATCAACCGGAGTATTAAAAAAAGTCATCGGAAGCCCGGCTCTGGCAATCCCCTGCACAAAACGAATTGGAAATACACACAAAAATATAATTCCCTTTACATCATCCGCAAGCTGTGCAAGCACACCATCTCCATCCTGATCCTGTTCATCCACAATATGCAACTGCATACGGAACCCTTCCTCTGCTACTGCATTGCTGATTCCTACCATTGTTCTGTTCCAAAATACCGATTCTGAACGATTGAATAAGACCAAAATCGTTCCACTTTGTTCCTTCTTATACTGAATCTCCATCTCCTGTTGTACATCATCTGCAAGTTTTGCATAGCCCATCTGCCATGCCTTTTGTATAACCGCATTTCTTGTTTCCGGCGCAACGGCACCATTACTCAATGCTTTCGCAACTGTATTACGACTAAGCCCCATCTCTTTTGCGATATCTTGTATCGTAACCTTTTTCATGTTCATAATCATCCCTTTCCGTTTTCTGCTAACACTAATTACCCCTTTTACCATTACATAATTCAAGTATAGAAATCGCACGGCTTATTTGTCAATACAGTGTGCATTTTTTGTGCACTTTTTATATACTCTTTTTACATTTTATGTTTATTTTCACTCTAAAAAGGCAAATGCATTATTATTGTCAGCATGAATAAAGTGCATCAGCAAATATGCCGCACGAATAGATACCTTTTCCTCTGCTAAAATCCTTTTCGCTTCCTGCTTATCAACAATTAATACCTGTATGTTTTCTGTATCCTCCATCTCATCTCTACTAATCGCACCACTTGCAAACCCAAAAACAGCATTACAGCTCTCATCTGTAAATCCTGCTCCCATAAAAAACGGCCTGCGATACGCAGCATTTCCAGCTTCATATACTTCAAAATCCATCCCTGTTTCTTCTTTCATCTCGCGAACTGCTGCCTCAGAAGGTGTCTCACCTGCATCAATCAAACCAGCTGGTAACTCATACAAATAATCATCCAACGGGTATCGATACTGGCGAATCATTATGATTTTATCCGGTTCTTCCTTGCATATCGGATAGATAACAACCCCTTCCGCCTCTATATCTTTGGTATACAGCTTCAACCTCTCTTCCTTTCTTCTTGATACAAAGAAATAATCAAATGGCCTTCCCGCATCTGTTAATGCATGCATATGAAAAAGATTTAGAAACTTATTATCTGATATTTTATTTATTGATGTATATTTTTTCACTCAATTGCCTCCTTTTTTATTGACTTTTGTACTATTAACACGTAAACTTAAAGATGAACATATTGTTATTTAGAAAGGTGAAGGCCCATGAAACAGATACCAGTCTCCGAACTCATTCCCGGTATGGTAACCGCTGAGGATGTCCTAACCTACGACCTTACGACACTTGTTCCAAAGGGCATCGTATTAACAGAAAATATCATATCACGTTTGGAAGGATATTCCGTCTATTACATTTTTATCAATGATGAAATCGCAGATGATTTGTCAAAACCGATTTCTGATTTCCCACAGCTGCAAGACTCTTCTTCCATTCAGACCAGCAAAGAGCGTATTCGCAACAGTTTACAATTTCAGCATTTCAGCAATGATTTCACAAAATGTGCGGAACATTTCCGTGACAATCTGATGAAATCCTTATATCACAATCAGCCGCTTTTTGCAAATGAATTAATAGAAGAAACCATGCAACTGATGAAACAGGAAGACTCTGACATCAGTGTTTTTGATATGCTCCTCAATACGAAAAACCATGATGATTCCGTTTATGCACACTGCATTGATGTTGCATTAATTTCTAATATTTTATCAAAATGGTTACATTTTTCCGAAGAAGACCAAAGAATGGCAACCGCCTGTGGTCTCTTTCATGATGTTGGAAAGTTTTTACTTCCTTCAGGTGTATTAAGAAAACCCGGAAAACTGACTCCTGATGAATTTTCCATCATCAAGACTCATACCGTTGAAGGCTTTCATCTATTAAGTCGTTTTGAAAACATACCTCTTTCAGTAAAAAATGCAGCTCTCATGCATCACGAAAAATGCGATGGAAGCGGATATCCTTACGGTCTCTCAGGAGACGAAATTGACAAGTTTGCAAAAATCGTTACCATTGCTGATATTTTTGACGCCATGACAAGCGAACGTGTCTACCGAAAAGCTATGTGTCCATTTTCTGTTATTAAAACTTTTGAAGATGAGGGTATTCAGAAATACGAAATGAAATATATTCTCACTTTTTTAGAAAACGTTGCAAATTCTTATCTAAACCACCATGTAACACTTACAAACGGCATGGAAGGCGATGTTATTTTTATCAACCGAGATAGCTTTTCACGACCAGTTATCCGTACATCAACCGATGAGATTATCGACCTTCAGAATGAATACTATCAAGGTATCATGAGCCTACGAAAACAAAAGAGCGTTTCAATTGAAACCATTATATAAACAAAAAAACAAGTCCTTACGAACTTGTTTTTTTGTTTATAATAGTTACTATATTTCTTCTAAATGTTGAATCAGATGATAGCCATTCTTGCCATGATTCTTCGTATAGTACAATACTTTATCTGCCTCTTTGTATAATATCTCAAATCCAACCGGCTCGTTGGTCAAGACCGCTCCGACACTAATAGAAATCTTATGCGACAATGCTTGATAAGTAAATACCCTATCCATCTCCTTTACAAGCTCTTCGAGCAATTCCCGAACCTTCTCCTCCTGTGTCTCATAGAGGCAAAGCATAAACTCATCACCGCCATAGCGTGCAACAATCGCATTTCTAGCAAAAATTTTAGAGAGTGTATCCGCAAGAAATTTTAAAGCCGCATCACCACCCGCATGTCCAAGCATATCATTCACACTCTTAAAGCTATCAAAATCCATAACCACTATCGTGACTGGTAATTTTTGTTCCAATTCATCATAAATCGAATCCAACTTGCTACGAAATCCTTCACGATTATAAATGCCCGTAAGCGGATCACGGTATGCTTTATTTTCAATCTGCTGCTTTTCCACAATTTCCTTCTGCACATTTATCAATTTACCAATCAAATGCTGTGGCTTATGATTGCTATCATATACTACATAGGATAACATCTTATACCACTGAACATCTCCCTTTTGGTGGCTGTGAAATCCCTGCCTGATAGAAAACATCCTTGTTATAAACGATTCCTGATAAATACGCAGAAGACGGAATTCCATAAACCATCTGTTCTACATATTTACTGGATTCCATATATGCTATTAGTAATAAATGTTAAATTCTGTGTGAACGGTATACTCTCTCTTTTCTTTTAGGCCTATTCTTTCACACAACGATATCGATGCGAGATTTTCTTTATGAACAACCGCATAAATATCATTCTGCTCTAATTCTGATTTGGCATATTCCAAAATCGCCTTACATGCCTCATAAGCATATCCTTTATGCTGGTACTCTTTTCCCAACATAAACCCCATTTCCAAACCTTCAAAACCCTCTTTATATTCTAAACCAGCCCTGCCTATTACTTCTCCACTTTCCTTCAACGTAATAAGCCACATCCCATAGCCATAAAAGTGATAAACATTCTTAATGTAATCTCTCGTATACTCTTCTTCCTGCTGCCGTGTCGGGAACAATGGCTCCATGTAACGAGTAATCGAATCCTCTGCATACAACTCATAAAGGCGTGGCACATCCTCTACAGTAATCTCACGAATCAATAACCTCTCCGTTGTCAGAATCTCCCACGGAAGCCCCTTTGCCCGTTGGTAAACCTTTTTCAGATAGTCTTCGCTCGCATCTTCCATCCTCTCAATACAATACACTCCTGTCGGAAGACTCTCATGTTTATTCTCCTCTGTCAGCAAAAACAGATAGGGCTGCTGTTGTTCGCTACATTCTATCGCAACCTCTGTTTCGTCCGTCAAAAGGACATATTCATCTTTTTCCATTTCTTTATCTATATTTATATAAAATTTCTTTTGCATTATTGGTGCCTCTTATATTTAGCCATATCATTCATAAGTTGTCAAATTCTACACTTTTTCCTTTAATTGTGTTTTGGTAGACAGTTACTGTTCTCTCCGTTCCAGTAACCTTATTTCACATTATAAACATTTTACTTTACGTTAAGGATGTTTTCAAGTAAACTATCATGTAGAATACTTTGAAAAGGAGATCTATTTTATGGCACAGAATCCAGTTGTAACAATCGAAATGGAAAATGGCGATATCATCAAAGCAGAGCTTTATCCTGAAATCGCTCCTAATACGGTAAATAACTTCATCAGTCTTGTAAAAAAAGGCTACTATGATGGATTAATCTTCCACAGAGTCATCAACGGCTTTATGATTCAAGGCGGATGTCCTGACGGAACAGGTATGGGCGGCCCAGGCTACTCTATCGCAGGTGAATTTGCTCAGAACGGCTTCCAGAATGACTTAAAACATACCGAAGGTGTGTTATCTATGGCTAGAAGCATGATGCCTAACTCAGCAGGCTCCCAGTTCTTCATTATGCATAAGAATTCTCCACATCTTGATGGTGCTTATGCTGCATTCGGTAAAGTAATCGAAGGCCAGAATATTGTGAACAAAATCGCAACCACACAGACTGATTACTCTGACAGACCACTCGCTAAGCAGATGATGAAAACCGTTACGGTTGACTGCTTCGGCGTAGAATATGCAGAACCAGAACAGTACTAAATAGCGAACCCGTCAGTTTATGCTGACGGGTATTTTTATTTTTTCAGTTATTTCTACAAATTTTTGTGTGTTCCCATTCATATTTCGTTCATAATTATTTTTATAATTATTCAAAAAATTAACACGATTTAGTCACGAACTTTGTATATACTAAGTTCATAAGATAAGTAAATGAAACGACATTCGATATATAACACAATAAATGATAGCATTACTTATAATAACTTTTTCATAATAATGCCAAGTAATCGGTTGATTACTTGGCATCCTCCCTTTTATGGGGCTTTTTTTATGTATTCTGCATTTTCTGAACCAAATAAGTATAGATTATATACTAAGTAAATTCTAAAACAGGTACTCCATGTTCCTCTTTATCTTTATAGCCGGAATTTATCTTACCATACAGACAAAATTTTTCCAACTTACACATATTGGGCAAATACTTTCAAAAACATTTGGAAGTTTGTTTAAAAAACCTTTAAATAATACCTCTATTACTGAAACCTCTTCCATCTCCCCCTTTCAGGCGCTTTGTACCGCTCTTGCAGGAACCATGGGAGTCGGCAATATCGCAGGTGTCGCTGCTGCCATTGTCTCCGGTGGTCCCGGTGCTGTATTCTGGATGTGGGTATCTGCGTTTTTCGGCATGATGACTCATTACTGCGAAATCGTACTCGGTATCCATTACCGTTGCAAAAATGCCGATGGTGAATGGTGTGGCGGTGCTATGTATTATCTACGGGATGGGCTTGGTTCTATCAAAGGCTTTCAGACACTTGGAAAAGCTCTTGCCTATCTCTTTTCTATCTTCTGCGTTCTTGCCTCCTTTGGCATGGGAAATATGAGTCAGGCAAATACCATCGCTCACAATATCATCTCTGTTTTTCGCTTTCCTGCCTTAGATAAAACTATCTCTTTTGGCTCTCTCTATGTGAATCTTTATGCCCTAACCATTGGATTTATCCTCATGCTTCTAATCGGAATGGTTATCTTAGGTGGCATCCAGCGTATATCCCAGATTACAGAGAAGCTGGTTCCCTTTATGGCTTGTGCCTATATCCTTGGCACCTTACTCGTTCTGTTAGGTAATTTCTCCATGCTTGGAGAGGTATTTCACTCTATCATCTCTTTTGCCTTCGGTTCTCGTGCCTTAGGTGGGGCTGCTATTGGCATTGCTATTCAGAATGCCGTCACATGGGGCTTAAAACGAGGAATTTTTTCTAACGAAGCAGGACTTGGCTCCTCAGTCATCGTTCACGCTGCTGCCAATGTATCTGATCCTGTAAGACAAGGCATGTGGGGCATCTTTGAAGTATTTGCCGATACCATAGTTGTATGTACCTTAACCGCCTTTGCCATTCTCTCCTCCGGGTTAATCGACCTGCAAACAGGAGAAGTCTTGACCAATGCTAAGCCCACCGCCCTTGTGAGTGAAGCCTTTGGCACGGTTTTCCATATTGGTGATATTCGGTTTGGCAGTATCTTCATTGCCATTGCTATTTTATTCTTTGCCTTTGCCACCATACTTGGCTGGAGCTATTACGGCGCAAAGGCTTGGGAATTCCTCTTCGGAACACGGTCTACCATAATCTATAAAGGAATCTTTGTGCTCTTTATTATGATAGGCGCAACCATGAACCTTGACCTTGTGTGGAATATCTCCGATGCCTTTAACGGATTAATGGCAATCCCGAATCTGATTGGTGTGCTGGCACTTTCCGGGACAGTAGTGCGGATAACGAGCGAAAGGGACGCTTAACGTCCCTTTCTTACTGTGGCAATCCATTTACATACCAATTATTATTTTCTCTTACCAAGTGTAAATATAACACTTTCTCGCCGTCTGCAAATCGAAATACACACTTTACTTTCTTTTCATCTTCACTTTTTCCTTCTTCTACTTCCATTTGCGTTATGCGAATATTCTGTTTTTCCCACTCTATCTGTTGCTCATCTGAATATTCAATTCCTTTTGATAATACGCAAATTCCAGCATAATCACCTACACCATAAAACATACCATATGTATACAAAAAATCATCTAAAGATTCCTGAGCACAGATTCGATACGCTTCATAATAACTATCATCCTGCTTTAATAACATCGGCTCACTGCAAGCTTCTTCGGTAAATATTCTCCACACATGATCTCCACTCTGATAAGTTAGTGTTGTTATTCTAGCATCCTCTATCAAAAGATATCCATACGTTCCATCTGTGAATTTCACTACATCATCACTACATAGCCTTATTCTACTTCCCAACGCATCCCGTAACACATCCCATTTGGACACTATATCAGAAAAAATATTTTTCTCTTCTCCCTCTGACTCCACTAATAAATCCTTATCCTACGAGAAAAGATAACTATCTTCTTCCTTCTTTGGTTTTATCCATATATTTTTTCCCATCACTACTTACCGATATATCACAATCCCCCTGCACCTTTTGACATCCTGTGTACATCCTGCTAATAAAGCAATTATAATTCCTACTAACAATATGCTACTTCTCATATACGTATCCTTCGTCATTTATTTCTTCTAACCTTTCTTCGTATAAAAGCATTCATAAGAAAACAAACTACTATATCCATAACAAGTATTTCGTAAATTCCAACATGAAATGTATGTCTAAGATTAATATCCATCAAAGTAGAGTACCATGAATATTCCCCCGTAGATGTATTCTTAATGCAAGAATTCAAATATTTTATTGCCTGTCTCTCTTTCCCTTTTTCAGCTTTGATTATTCCACTAACCTTATTTGCGTAGTGAATCTTCAATCCATCTGTAATATTACTTCCTTGTAAGACCTCAAAACTAGGCATAACAATGCAATTATCTAAAAGATATGTTTTATTCGTCATATATATCATAGATTCAGGAGCCAAAACACCAATTACCACACATTCATAGGTATCATATAAATACTCTACACAAACAATATCTCCAATTGACAACTTATTTACCCATTCATATCCTATTAAGATTGGCAATTTTTCTTTGGATTTATATAAAAAATCCGATTTTATAAATTCTCTTCCTTTATATATTTCAATGCCAAAATCATCACATACATTCTGCCCTATTTGTACTGCATTTATGATATGTTTCCCATCATCTGTTTTCCAATCATTTTCCTTATCTTGAAAAATATTTTCCTCTAAGAATAAAGGTTGTCCATATATTTCATAGTACTCATACCATTCCGTATCCAACAATTCTTTTTGCAATTGCCTAAAATTCTGAATATCCACTGAAAAAGGGGAACTCTCATGCTGCAATGAGAAGAAAATAAATCCTTCATCTCTCCTTACTACTTTTCCATCTATCCAAAGTCCATGTATTCCCCAAATCCCTACTATCAAACACATGATATTCAAAAAAAGCATCACAATTTTTATTATATATTTTTTTGATATATTAATCTTCTGTTCCATATTTAACATATAATGTTTTATTTGATGCAGTTTCTTTGTCAACCCAAGTTCCTGGTGCACAAACAGTTCCCGTTCCCCACCGCCTATCTGAATCTCCATATTTCATTATCGCTCCGAAATACGTTCTTGTATAATGATAAGTGTCTAACACCGTTTCACCTTTCATATGTGCTGAATATCCATATGGAATGTAACCTTCTTTACCGTCTATTTGTTTATATTTTCTTTCTCCCCATACTTTCCATGATACTGGCTCATCTGCTGAAAAAATACTCATAAAATCATTGGGCGCCTTTTCTAACTTTTTAAGCTTATTCGCTTTACCTACACTAAACGTAGCATCCTGCATCGCTTCTTCTCTTGCTACATCTTCTCGAATAATAACAACATCTTCATTAACTGTTTTTTGTTCCTCAGAAGCATATGTTGTCACACCAGTTCCCATACTCATTACAAACACCATTAATACTATTGCCATTTTCTTCATTTCTATTTCCTCCTTTTCTTATTCAAGCACTTGATATTCCTATTTTTACACAAATTATATAATTTATGTGATTATTTCCTTTATCTGTCTTTTTTTGTCCCCCAATTGACATAATCCGACAATATTTGCAGCAATGTATACCCAATTCCTGATATTCCAATCATGAATCCCATCATATATTTATCCTGTGGCAGTAAAGAATCCGCACATACTGCATGAACAATCTCCCTTTTTAATTGTTCCATATATTCTTTTTGTTCTGTCGTAAGATTATAGTACTTCTGATATTCTCTCATGATCAGGTAATTGCCTGACATTCCATGACAGATGCATAACCCTTTTCGCATAGACTGTGAGAACAATACCTTAGCTGCATTTTCCAAATCACGCTGAACAACAATATTCTGCTGATATTCCGGTAATTGTAATAATTGCAATCTGGAAAGCAATATTCCCGCAGCACCATGACACCATGCATTGGCATAGGAATTCTGCTGTGCATAGCGTAAATCCCTCCAGTTCCCTACTTCTTCATCGTATAGCGAATCTTCGTATGCCAATAGTTCATCAATTACTTTGCAATATTTCTTGTCTTTTGTGTGCTTTAGCAGTTCTGCATAAGCCACGATAAATCCGCTATTTCCATGCGCCATTCCTGAAAGCACTTCTTTACAGGTTTGTCCTCGAAATCCATAGCCTACACTCTGTTCTTCCATACGCTTCATGAGATAGTCACCAATCGTTATTGCAAGGTCTATATATTCCTTTTCTTTGGTAATTTCATAAAGTTTGGATAATACAAAGATTATTCCTGCGTTTCCGGCTAATAAGTCATGCTCCTTATCCTGTTGATAACTTGACACCACATGCGATGCCAGCTTCTTTGCATAACTCAAGAATTCTTCTTCTCCTAAACTCTGATAAAGAAACAAAAACGTATATAAAACAGAACTACTTCCTAACATTAGTCCATTCTGCTCACTCAACACTGCTTCATTTCGACAATCGCAAATATCATCTACATACCTATATAACCTCTTCATTAACAGCTTATAAATACTACTATCCGTAAAATATCCTTCCTGATATGCCACTGCAACAAACAAAGTCAAACCACTAATCCCATGATAGAAATCATATGTGATAGGTTCCATTCTCCACAGATTGGTTCCTTCGAGTTTCATAGTCTGCCAGCTAATATCCTCTCGCTCTATTACACTCGTTTTAATAATTCGTTCTATTATGATATTTAAAGCCTTTTTAACCTTTGCTTTATCTATTTTATTGCTTTCCATTGGCTTCATTTTCGGTTTGAAATATTCATTTTGTATGTGTTGGAAATCCATCATTTCAACAGAAAGTCTGATTAGTTCTAGCTGCTCCTGCAAATCCCTCTCATTTAAGCTTTTAACCTTATTCATGTATGTTACATGAGCAGACTGACTAAAAACAGATAACTCCTCTTTCGCATCACATTCTAATAAAGGAATATCCAAATTTATCATTGCGGATATTTCCTGCTTTATCACGTCTCTGTCAATATCCTCTTTCTGCAATATCTGCAACATAAGCAAACGATACTCTGAACTTTTCAAAAATATTGGATGCAAGGAGCTTGATAAATACATACTGTATTGCTGTGTATGTCTGACAAGATATCTTGTCTTCTCCTTCCATATTGGTTCTATTATTGTATTTAGACTCGTTTTTTCTCTCAGAAACAGTTTATATGCCCCATCAAAACCTTCACAAATATCTTCTAAATAAGTATCTACATACTGTTTCTCACCCCGATATGTAGGAATACTATTTGTCCTTTTTATTTTTCTAAATTCATAATCTATGTACATTTCTGAAGTTTTTGGTTTTCGAATAACTGGCAGTTTTACTGTGGCCTTTACTTCATCATTACAGTACAAGGCACTGATAATAACCCCTTCCTGTCCATTACTCCATACTGGTGTCGGCAAAATGCCCGATGTGAGAACTGTCGTACTGATCTTACATTTTATCGATTCTTCTGCATTCTCTTTTTCCTGCCTCATTGCGATTCCCGGCATAGTCTCCACATCAACTGCAACCGGGAACTCTCCAACAGCCAATATATTCTCCTGATGCATATCCGTAATCCGCAACAAATAGCAAAGAAACAAATGAATCCCCATTCTCTTATAATATCTTTTAACCGCTTCCTCACTTTCACACTCCTTACTGTGTAAATATGCTTCCCAGCCATATTCTTGTTGATTTATTATGCTATAGGAATATGACGGCAGTCCTATTTTCTTACAGAACATATTACATAGATATTGATACTGTATCTCTTTATTCATGCTATGTGGTTTATAAATTATTCTGCACCCATTATCCAGCAAACACTGTATAACCTGTTGCCCTTGCTTATGGCTGTCAGAACCACCAAGCTGTATACTCTGAACCCGTTTAAACCTTTTTCCCAAGCATAGCTGTTCTTCTATTAGTTCTTTATCCTCTTGTAATCTTTTCACAAAGCTTCGCAGATTATGATATGCATACTTCATTCTTGTATAAAGCAGTCTCGTCATTTCAGGATACTCCTGACATAGCTTTATGACATATTCCTTATCTGTCAGCTTCTCGCAATATGCCAAATATTCCTGATAACCGGTATCACCGTTTAACTCTCCCTTTCTCTTACAAAGCTGCATATCATAGATGCACACACGCAATGGAATATGATAAATGCTGTCGAACAATGTTTTCACAATTACTTTTTTGGCATTCTGTATACTATCAAATTCTTCCCATTTTACTTGTACAAAATCAAGATATCCTCGAATCATCAACCGATAAAATGGTGAAAACACTTCATCCTTTAAACCTTTTAATGCTTTTACTTCTTTTTTCTTATCTGTTTCCGACCAACAACTCAAAAAATGTTGTGTTTCCTCTACTCCGTCAAACGGTATACCTATAAGCTCTTGCTCATAGTTATTCATAAGTCTTTCATATAACTTTTCTCCTAAGATTTTCTTCCAATACACCTTTTGTTCTTCTGTCATTTCTTTTATTCGTATCATTATAATCACCTATATCATCACATTTATATCAAGAAAAAAAGACTTTCGATATCGAAATATCTCCAGTCCTCTTCCTACTTAACAACACAGTAAGGTTTTTCCTCCTCCACATCCTACTGTAAGCGAAATAACTTCTTCTGTTTTTGCAGATAACTTTTCTGCCTCCTGTAATTCTTTCACAGTATCTCCTGCATAAAGCATTAAGTCTTCCATGCCACTTTCTCCTTATATCTATTTTATCAAAACCAAATCTACTTGAAACCTTTGATTTTGATAGCTTATATCCAGCATCCCCTTATATCGCTCTACAATCTCCTTCACATTCTCAATTCCCCAACCATGTTCATTTTTTTCATTCTCTTTTGTTGAAAGGAATCTTTTTCCTTTTTTATGAGGTTCAATTTTGTAACTATTCTCTATATATAACTGAAATACATTATTTTTGTTCATCATTTTTATATGTATAAATCTATTACCTGCATCACATTTTTCTATCGCTTCTATGGCATTATCAAGCAAATTTCCCAGTGCATAAAAAATATCATATTCCGCCATAGGAAGCTCCAGTAAATCAATTTCCAGATAAAAATTTGCCTGTAACGCTTCTGCTCTCTGCTTCGCCTTGTTAAGCAGGAAATCAATTCCTCCATGCCCAGTCCAGACTTCTCTTTGCTTCTGTTGTTCATGGAATGCATTTTTTGTTTCTATGTATTGAATCCCACTTGCATAATCATTTCTTAGAAAACAATCATACAGATAAGAAAAATCATGTTTTCTGTCATGGTTTATCTTCCGATTACGCTCTATTTCCTGACTTAGCAATGTATAGTTCTCTCTCAGTGAGCTTTCCTTCGACTCCATCATCTGCTTATTCTTGCAAATCAACTGATATTCCATTGTAGTCACAGACAATATCATCGCAAGAAGCAAACAAATAATAAACACACATGCCATAATAAAAATGGAAGCAGAAAACCGCTCGACACCAAGGTTCATAAGATATATAACAACCGCAAACTCTAATGCACCGATCCCACTTAAAATTGCTCTTTGATGCGGCATCTGTCGTAGAAAAGAAATAATTCGTGTCCTATATTTTCGACTCAACAGATACACACTGATTATAATTCCTATATTAATCAGCATTTCCCATGGATATGGATTTAAATTCGTATCTCCTAATCCGGTTCCGTATACAATCCCACCTAAGATTAATACCGGCATTTTTAGCAGCAAACAAGTCGCCAAGTAAAATACAGTCCATGCAGATACTCTACTTAATGATGTCTGCGTCCAACCCCATAACCAAAGTGAAATAACAGGTACTTCTATCAGGAAATTACTTGTCGATATTAAGCAACGAGTATTATTTCTAACATTAGAATCAAAATCCAGTATCAAAAATAAGACTAATATCCACTTTGTCCACTTTTTATGGGATACATCCGTTCCATACGCCTCAATAAATATTCCCAGACCACAGAGCGTTTGAAATAATATCTCTATAAAGGATAATATATATAGCTCCATTACCTCATCCCCCTCCAATAATCAGCAATCGCCTTTCTGACTTCCTGATATCGAGGTCTGCTAATCGGTAATACGTCACCACTTCTCATAAACAGTTCACCTCTTTGACAAGAGGTCACATGCTCAATATTTGCAATATAGCTCTTATCTATAAATATAAATTCTTTCGAAGCAAGCTCCTCATAAATCTTCTGCAACGATGTTCTTACTCTGCTTTCGCCATTTCTATGTACAATGGTGATATATTTTCCATCCTTACTGATATAGAAAATATTTCGATATAATATTTTTTCCAGACCATATATAGAATCTACGATATACGCTCTTTGATCTAACGCATCTATCTTCGGCAACAGCACATCATATGCCTCTGGCAGCTTCTCTCTCAATAACGCCTTTGGTATATAACGGAATGCATTTACCTCAAATGCCTGTATGGCATATTCTACATGGTTAGTTACATAGACAATAATTGGCTCATTGTAATATTGGCGTATCTCTTTTGCCACCTGCAAGCCTGTCTTGTCCGGCATATCCATATCCAACAGAAAGACATCATAATAGCCGCCCTCCTGAAGTTCCATAATTGCACGCTCACTTCGTTCAAAGGTCTTTATCTCATATTCGTATTCCTTTTTTCTGAAATATTCATCTGATAATCTCTCTATCAGACTTCTATCCATATCATTATCATCTACAATCGCAACCCGATACATATATTCCCCACTTATTTTTTGTATATTAACATAATATATCACATCATGTTGCTTTTGTCCTTTAATTGTCGATTTTTGTCCGCAAATTGTTATTTTGTATACAAAAAGAACCCGTCTATAAATCAAGACCGGCTCTTTTCATATGATGAACATTTTCGTTATGATTCTAAACAGGATCGGAATGGTTCTTAAGCAATTGAATCAAATAGTCACAATTTTCAGCACTCTTTTTTTCTTCTGCCGATTTTCCATCCTTTAATAACTCATACACTTGTTGTAATAGCTCATCTATATTTATTTTTTCATTCACAAAACTGTTTTCGCTACTAGAGGACATTCCTAATCCTGCTCCGAATTTCATTGTTTTATATGCCGCATAATTATTAATGGCATCTGGTGCAGTCCTTCCTTTATATCCTTCATACGAAAGCAGCGCAAACATTTCCAAATCTGATGCATTCGTAGTATCAATATCATTCACATGAACATGATAAACCTTTCTAGCATCGCCCCGACCATAAGAAACCTGAATAATAGGATTGTCAGGCTCAGAATTTTTCACAAGCGAAGCTACAACTAACTGACTTGCTGTATCGGATAATTCAAAACTAGTAAGTCCTATGTTTTTCAATTCAGAATCAGAAACCTCTTCCTCAATTGCTATAGCTTCAATCGCACTCTTCTTTTGAATGCGGCTCTGGACTCCCGCAGATGAAGCTTTAAGCTTTTCAAACAACTCCTGTTTGCTCATCTCTCTTCCAGATGAACAACTACTCATATCTTTGTCTAGTCTATCATCATTACTGAAAAAAATCAGATGCTTAAATGCTGATGTTTCTGCACCACTGTATTTATCACTCATCAAATAATTGTTCTCAAAACATCTAGTATTATTTACAACTAATCCAAGTTCCACATAACAACCTCCTTTCTTAGTATGGCTTTTGCCTTTTCATAATCATTCTTTTTTACCTTGATTCTATATTCTTCATTCATAGAACAAACACCTACCGTATTTGTCACTAGAGGATTTCCTCCGAATCTTGCATTATCAGCCATTCTGCCACGCAAGTTGTTTACCTTTGCCTTCATTGGAATATTGTTAGTATCCATTAGCTTCTGTATACGGGTATATTCTTTATAATCCATACCACTATATAACTCTGTCCATGAAAAAAACACTGTGAATCTCCTTATACGATATTTATCTTTGAATCAATCTATAGATATATCGTCATTCTTAGTTTATTTTATAATGCTTCTAAGGCACTTGATATTTATATTTTCGTACAATTCAACATATTTGTGTGTTCGTTTCCCTTATCTGTCTTTTTTTGTCCCTCAATTGACATTGGCATACAATAAATTATAATTCCTGCCTACTGCAACTTTACAGCAGATTAAATTCAGCTTGCTTTATTTCACATATTTTGCATTTACATACTTAGTTGCTCTGGCTTGCCCAAGCTTTTTCACACTTCCTTCTTTTACCATTTTTCCCAGCACAGCTTCTACTGTAGTTGCACTGACATCTGGAAGAATTTCACAAACATCAGCCTTTGATATCGGTAATATGCTATTCAATACTGTCTGTTCAATTCGCTCACTTTTCTTTAAGCGTTTACCATTTATGGTCGAAAACCGTTGGTCTAATTCTTTATAACACTTATATAGTGTCATAAGAAAATTTTCCATAAAGGGGATATAGGAATTTTTATTTTCATGCCATCCTTGAGACGATTCATATAATGCCTGATAATAAGACTCTTTCGAATAATTGATTTGTTCTTCAAAAGATACATACTTACAAATATCATATTCATTTTTATATAACAATAAAAGTGATAGCAATCGGGAAACTCGTCCATTTCCGTCACTAAATGGGTGAATACACAAAAAGTCTAAAATAACACAAGGTATCAATAATAGCTGATTAATATTCGAGTTCGCCCGAGCATCCATATAGGCAAGAACCAATTGCTCCATGGCATCCTTTGTTTCGTTTGCAGGAACTGGTTTAAAACGAACGCTTCTTCTTCCGAAATCGTCAATCGACATAATCAGATTGTCCTCTGTTTTGTACTGACCACCATAAGGATAGTTTGCAATATCAAGCATTGTTTTGTGCATATGAAGAATCGTATCCTCACTTATCGTCAGCATTTCATGAGCACGGTATATTTCATCAAGTACATCCCTGTATCCTGCAATTTCCATTTCATTGTGATTTATGGGCGCACTATTTCCATTTACAATTTCTTTAATACGCGCATCTGTTGTTACAATTCCTTCGATTGCATTCGAATTCTTAACAGACTGTACTCTAGCAATCGACTCTAATTGCGTATATATCGTCTGATTTTTGTCTCTTCGTTCACTTGCCAAAGCTTTTAATGCACTGATGGTAGATGTCAAATTTACAATTCCTGTTGGCAATAAACCATTATCTAAAAAAGAATAATCAAATATATGCATACATTTCCTCCTTGTATCTGCATATATTTTATCTTTTTATATGCAGATAATCAATATCTATCTGCATATAGAATAAAAAAAATATGCAGATTTAATTACAGTATATAAATACCTTTTGTCTTTTTCATAATCTTTCCTCTCTGTTTTAAAACAAAAAATCGGCTATACTTATAAGAAGTATAACCGATTTTTTCTATACAAGGCGTAATGTACGCTTATTCTTATTCAGCCTTTCCAACAGAACCGAAGAGTTCCATCTTTTCCTTAACGGTAGCCTTGATTGCTTCAAAACCTGGAGCTAAGAGCTTACGAGGATCGAATCCCTTTCCTTCTAAGTCCTTACCTGCTTCTACATACTTACGTGTAGCATCTGCGAAAGATAACTGACATTCTGTGTTAACGTTGATCTTAGCAACACCAAGAGAGATTGCCTTCTTAATCATATCCTCAGGGATACCTGTACCACCGTGAAGAACTAATGGCATATCTCCTGTCTTCTGCTGAATAGCATCTAATGTATCAAAGCTAAGTCCAGCCCAGTTTTCAGGATACTTTCCATGGATGTTACCGATACCTGCTGCAAGCATGTCTACACCAAGATCAGCGATTGCCTTACACTCTGCAGGATCTGCACATTCACCAGCACCTACAACACCATCTTCTTCTCCACCGATAGAACCTACTTCTGCTTCGATAGACATTCCCATAGCATGAGCTACAGCAACTAATTCCTTAGTCTTTTCTACGTTCTCTTCGATTGCATAGTGAGAACCATCGAACATGATGGATGTGAAACCAGCCTTTACGCACTTGTAGCATCCGTCATATGTACCATGATCTAAATGTAATGCAACTGGAACTGTGATTCCAAGAGACTTATCCATAGCCTTAACCATAGCTGCAACTGTCTCAACACCTGCCATATATTTTCCAGCACCTTCGGATACACCTAAGATTACAGGGCTGTTTAATTCCTGTGCTGTTAAAAGGATAGCCTTTGTCCACTCAAGATTGTTGATGTTGAACTGACCAACTGCATAGTGACCTGCTTTTGCTTTTTTAAGCATTTCTGAAGCTGAAACTAACATAATGAAAACCTCCGTTATTTTTTGTAACACTTCCACAACATACCAAATGTCTGCCGAACTGTTACATTAATCTTATTTTAATACCACATTTATCATATCGCAAAACCCGCAAATTGTAAATAAAATTGTCTTTTTTTTAACATGATTTGTTTATTTATGACTTTTTATACTAGGAGCACTGTGCTTTATCCTCATAGAAACGAATACATACACCGCCTGCTCTTAAAATATTGCCTTCCAGATGTTGTGAGAAAATCACCTTTCCATGTTCCGTATGAAGCAGTTCTATATCCTCATCGCTGCTGTTCACTACGATATCGAGCGCTTCCGTCCATCCAATCTTCTGGAACTGTACAATTCTTGGATTCTCGTATTCACTAGGGAAATGGAAATTACGCTCACGCATAAGCTTCTCCGTTTTTCTTAGCCCTGTTAGCTTTTGAATAAATTCTATCTGTTCGTTATATTTTCCTTTTTCTATCTCTTCCCAAGGCATACATCTTCTACAATCCGGGTCAAAGCCACCCTCCATGCCAAGCTCCGTTCCGTAATAGATACATACACTTCCCGGCATCGTAAACAGCAAGGTCAAAAGCGCACGATATTCGCTCATGTTCTGAACCACATTTCGTAAACGAATCGTATCATGAGAGTCTAATAAATTGAAAAGAACATCATTGGTTTGCTGCATATAGTTGGTATAGCAACGGTTAATCATGAACTCAAAATCCTCACCTGACAGGCTCTTATCAATGAAGAAGTCCTTCATACTTCCTGCAAGCGGATAGTTCATAACCGCATCATATTCATCACCACGAAGCCATGCAATAGCGTCATGCCATATCTCACCCAAAATATAAATGTCAGGTTTGATTGCCTTTAGGGCAGCTCGCAATTCCTTACAGAAAGTATGTGAAATCTCATTTGCTACATCAATACGAATACCATCTACATCATAATCTCTTACCCAACCGGAAACGACACCAACAAGATAATCTCTTACAACCGGATTGTTGGTATTAAGCTTTGGCATATTATCAAAGAATGCAAAGGTATAAAGCTGTCCTTTTTTTGCTGCACCACCCTCTTTTGTCAACGGCCACTCGTTAATCATAAACCAGTCAAAATACTCAGATTCTCTGCCCTTCTCTAACACATCCTGCCATGGCTTGAAGAAATAGCCACTATGATTGAAAACCGCATCCAACATAATGCGGATTCCCTTATCATGTGCTTTCTGTACGAGCTCTTTCATTGTCTCAACATCACCAAAATGTGGGTCTATCTTCTCATAATCTGTTGTGTCATATTTATGATTAGAAGGTGCTTCATTAATTGGTGTCAGATAGATTCCACTGATGCCAAGCTCCTGTAAATAATCAAGCTTATCAATAATACCCTGCAAATCGCCACCATATAAATCCATGTGACCAATTTCTTTTTTGCTTCCCCACTCTAAACAATTTTCCGGATTAATGGAAGGATTACCATTACAGAAACGGTCTGGGAAAATCTGATACCAAATGGTATCATTTACCCAATGTGGTGTTCGGTTCACATCACATGGATTCAACCAAGGCATTGTAAAGCACTGACGGCTTCTGCCCTTTAAGTGCATCTGTTCCTCGCTTACAAAACCATCTTCGAAATAATACCACTTTTCATCCTCAGTAATTAATTCAAAATAATATTTTAATCTCTTGAATTTCGGTACAATAGTTGTTGTCCACCAAATCTGATTCTTTAACTTCTTCTTGAAAGGAATTCCTGCCTTTTCACCATTCCATTCCTCGCCACCACCTAAGATACCATTTGCAAAGGGATCACCATAAACAATGTTTACCTCCTTCACATCGTATCCTGTTTTCAGATTTATAATTAATTGATTCTCATCTAATGCATAACAATAATTATCTGTTGCTCTGTGAAATACGGATGCAAATTCCATACGAAATACCTGCCTTTCTTGTAATACCCTTTTATTACCAATCCTGTTTTTAACATTCTCTAATTCAGTATTTATGCTTCGGAAAACGTTTTCCAAGCGATGTAAAAAATAAAGGTGTCTGTTATCAAACTCCTTGTTGTTATCTTACACTTTATTCAAAAATATAGCAAGTACTATTTCATATTTTATCATTTGTTATATGATAGATAGTTACTGTTCAGACAGTACTTAGCATTTACTGCTAAATACGTGAGAAAATGTGTCATAAGCCAGTAAAAATCCATTTGCGAAGCAAATTTAGGATGGATTTCTACTTGTTACTGGAACGGAGTGAACAGTAACGATAGATACATATAGACGGCTTACAAAACAAATTGTAAACCGCCTTACTACTTTATCCTTTTACTATAATTTCCATTGCTTCCTGTTTATTGAACAATTCTACTTTCGTATGCTTGCCACCAAACTCACCGTCCAGTGTCCATGCAACTTCTTCCATTGACTCTAATACAATGGAAGATGTCTTAAATGTATACATACAATCTGCATCTATCTTGTCACTAACCAGTGCTACCAATACTTTATTTAGCTCTATCAAATTATTGGGACGTCGAATCAAAGTAACCTCAAACAATCCATCGTTCAAGGCAACCTCTCTTCCCGTAATATTTTTGATACCACCTATGGAATACGAATTCGTTATCATTCCATAGATAAAATCTCCCTCTATCACACATTCATTGCTTGTAACCTTCATGTGATAAGACTTGATATTCTGTATCTGTTTCATACCCTCTAGCAGATATGCCGTATGTCCCAGCATATTCTTCAATTCCTGAGGTGTTCCATAAGAAACCTCAGTAAAAATACCAAACGCTGCTACATATACAAATACATCTTCATTAAATACTCCTACATCACATGCATAGGTATTATCTGCTGCCACAATTTCTGCAGCTTTTTTCATTGATGATGGAAGTTTTAAGCTTTTTGCAAAATCATTGGTGCTACCTGCTGGAATATAACCTATCTTTGTTTGAAATCCAGACTGCATCATTCCTGTTACAATCTCATCAAGAGTACCATCCCCACCACTACATACTACAAGGTCATAGTCACGTTCCCGCTCACGCGTAACCTGTATCGCATCTCCACGACTCTGCGTAATATAAGTAGTTACCAGATACCCTTCCTTAGTCAGTGTATTTACCACTGATAACAGATGATTTTTAATAAGTCCTTTTCCAGCATGAGGATTCACAATAAAAAGTGCTTTTTTAAACTGCTTCTCCATTTAAAAATCTCTCAATATGTTCTACAGCTGCACTCTCATCAGAGCCATCTGTGATAACGGTAAGTTCACCGCCGTTTGCTAATCCAAGACTCATCATACCCATGATACTCTTTGCATTAATCTTCTTTCCATCCACTTCCACATGAACCGTACTTTCGTACTGACTGGCAATCTGTACAAACACCGCAATCGGTCTTGCATCCAAACCCTTATCCAGCCTAACTGTCATAGTTTTCTGAATCACTTTACACACCTATCCTTTCCATAATCCTCTCTCTGTTATCTTATTCAAACAACTATTTTTTCAATCTGTCAGCCAGTTCACTAAGTTTCCTTAGCCTGTGATTGACTCCCGATTTTCCAACCTTGGGTTCTAAGTACTCTCCTAATTCTTTCAAAGTTGCATCCGGATAATCAAGTCTGACCTCTGCGATTTCCCGTAGATTCTCAGAAAGATTGTCAAACCCATAATGATCCCTAATATATAAAATATCATCAATCTGCTTGGTTGCTGCATTTACGGTTTTTGTAATGTTAGCAGCCTCACAATTTACTCTTCTGTTAATGGAATTACGCATATCCTTTAATATTCGTAAATTCTCCAGATTCATAAGTGAAATATGGGCTCCCATAATATTCAACACTTCTACAATTCCTTCACTCTCTTTTATATATACCACTTGATAACGCTTTCTTGCAACAATTTTTGCTTCTACATCAAAAATTGACAATGTATCCTGTATCTGCTTTGCCTGGGTCTCATTTTCACAAACAAATTCCAAATGATAGCCCTTTTCCGGATTACTCATGGAACCAAGACTTAAAAAAGCCCCTCGCAAAAAAGCACGTTTACAACAAAGGCTTTTCATGACCAACGCATTAACCACTCTATCATCCTGTGGAGTATACTTAATCGCCTGTAAGATCTTTATTACCTGCTCCTTGTTATCAAAATAAAAGTGATTTTCATCTTCTTCCATTCTGGTTTCAACACAAAATAGTTTCTTTAATAATGTAACGCATTTTTGTGCTACAAACGGTGCTTCCTGCTGTATTTCCAACAGACTTGTCCCATCTTCCCTTTGGCATACTGCACCTGTATATTCTATAATAGCTGCAAGCTCCGCAAGCTGACAATGTCTCGCCGTTGTCAGTTGTTTTACTAATTCTTCCTTAACCTCTCCCGAAAATGACATACCAATCCCCATGTCCTTTCCTTTTCAATCAAACGTAACTAGTAACCATTTCCTATCTAATATCACGATGGCGTAAGGTCAGACCGTACTCTCCCTGATTACGGAAACGGTTGAATAATTCTCCTGCAAGTGTAACACTTCTATGCTGACCTCCGGTACAACCGATTGCTACCACCAGCTGATACTTGCCCTCTTTTACATAATTCGGAATCAAGAAGCTTATCATATCCGAAAGCTTATCCAAAAACTCATGCGCCTCAGAGTATGCCATGACATAATCCTGTACTTCTTTATCAAGTCCTGTCTTATGCTTCAATTCATCAATATAGAATGGATTCGGCAAGAAACGCACATCAAATACCAAATCGGCATCCTGTGGAATTCCGTGCTTAAACCCAAAAGACATAATGTTAATCATAAGACTGTTGTATTTTTCATTATTTACAAAAATACGATCCAACTCTGCTTTTAATTCCCGCGTCAGAAGATTCGTCGTATCAATGACATAATCTGCTGTTTCCCTAATACTTGTCAGTAACTGACGTTCTGCAGTAATCCCCTGCATAATATCTCCATCACTTGATAACGGATGCAATCTTCTTGTTTCTTTATAACGCTTTAACAGCACCTGATCTGACGATTCTAGAAACAAAACCTCAACGGAATATTGAGATGCCTGCAAGCTTGCAATAATCTTTTTAATATCCTTAAAGGACTGATCCGCTCTAACGTCCAGTCCTAAGGCTGCCTTCTGTATCCCACTGTTTGGCATGGCAAGCAGCTCTGCAAACTTATCAATCAAAGCTACCGGCATATTGTCCGCACAATAAAACCCTGCGTCCTCCAGCATTTTCATTGCTGTACTCTTTCCGCCTCCACTCATACCAGTTACTATTACAAATCTCATGTAAATAACCTAGCCTTTCTCAAACTCTCCCAAGCGGATAACCTCTGGCTCCAGCTTTACGCCAAAAGCATCCTGTACTTTCTGCTGCACCTGCTTCATCAACTCATGAATGTCCTGTGCTGTCGCATTTTCTCTATTAATGACAAAGCCACAATGTTTCTCTGATACCTGTGCTCCACCTACCGTAAATCCTCGTAAGCCTGCATCCTGTATCAGCTTAGCTGCAAAATATCCCTCTGGTCTCTTAAATGTAGAACCTGCACTTGGATATTCTAATGGCTGTTTTTCTCTTCTTTTCATGGCAAGCTCATCCATTCTTGCCTTAATCTGTTCCCGATTGCCCTTGTCCAGCTTAATCACAACGCTCAATACCAGATAGGGCTCTTCCTTTAAAATACTGTGACGGTAGGAAAATCCCATCTCCTCACAGCTTTTCGTAACAATCTCTCCCTCAGAGGTAATTAGTCTCACCGACTCTACCACCTGCTTCATCTCTCCATCATAAGCTCCGGCATTCATCACAATTGCACCACCAAGGCTTCCCGGAATCCCTGCTGCAAATTCAAAGCCTGTAAGCCCCTGTTCTAATGCCACTCTTGCAATTGCTGCCAAGGTTGCTCCTGACTCACAAATGAGTCTTTCTCCTTCTATCCTTACATCGCTAAATTCCTTAGACGGATGAAGGATAATTCCATCATACCCCGTATCACTAATAAGAAGATTACTACCATTTCCTACGGTAAAGTAATCTTCTTCTTCTGCATGGAGCAGGCGAAGGATATCTCCAAACTCCTGCTCCGTTTTCAATTCTAAATAAAGTGCCGCAGGACCACCAACACGAAAGGTTGTATGATTCTTCATCGGCTCGTTCTGCATAATACGGTCTTTCGGAATATATTGACTTATTTTCTGAATTAAATTCTGTTTCAAGTCTATAATCCTCTCTTATTTATCAAGTACTAACTTAGCAGCACCATAGATACCTGCATCATTTCCAAGTGTTGCTAACTTAAATGCCGCATCCTCGCATCTATGGAATACATATTTCACATAATTCTTTGCTACATAATCAAGAAGAATGTCTCCGGCCTTAGATACACCACCTCCGATTACAAAAGCTTCCGGATTCACAACACATGCAATCGCTGCTAATCCCTTGCCCAAATATTCGCCAAACTGTTCAGCAATTTCACAAGCAACCTTATCTCCTGCTTTTACAGCATCAAATACTGCTTTTGCACTCAATTCTCCATTACGAAGAACAGTTTCTTCTGTTGTTGACGCAAGTTTTCTGGTAGCAAGTCTAACAATTCCTGTTGCAGATGCATACTGTTCAAGACAACCATGATTTCCACATCCACAAGTATCCGGTTCACCATCAGCCATATGAATATGACCAATTTCTCCACCTGCACCTGTTGCACCGGTAAGAATCTTGCCATTTACGATAATACCACCGCCAACACCTGTTCCAAGTGTAACAAGTACCATGTTGTCGTAGCCCTTACCGCCACCGCACCACATTTCACCTAATGCAGCAACATTGGCATCATTTCCAGCCTTAACAGGAAGCTGTAATAAACCGCCTAATACCTCACTGATATTCATAACATCCCAACCAAGATTTACTGCTTTAAAAATGACACCTTCGTCATTTACCGGACCTGGTACACCGATACCTACACCGATAACTGCCTCTTTTTGAATCTTTCTCTCTTCCATCTTACCAAGAACTGCTGCTGCAATATCAGGTAAAATGTTACTTCCATTGTTGTCCTTTCTGGTTGGAATCTCCCACTTCTCCAAAACAGTTCCTTTTGGGTCAAAAAGACCGATTTTTACTGTTGTGCCTCCAAGATCAACGCCAAAACAATACTGGTTCATTACTTATACATCCTTTCTCTTATCCTCAAGTTGTGCTCAGCACAACTTGTTAATTGCAAAATCTTCCATATATGGATTTTGCAATTTTTTTACTCCTCATCCTCATCTCTTTTTTTGCTTAATGAATTCTGCACACGCTGATACAGCTCTTGCGCAGCATTATAGCCCATTTTCTTCTGTCTATGGTTAACTGCTGCCGATTCACAGATAACTGCAAGATTACGTCCCGGTCTAATCGGAATATTATGACATACTACCTTATTACCAAGATATTCGGTATAGCTCTCTTCAAGACCAAGTCTGTCATATTTCTTTTCCTTATCCCAATCTTCTAGACGGATTACAAGATTAATATTGGTCGTATCCATTACGCTGGAAACACCATATAAGGTCTTAACATCCACAATACCGATACCACGAAGCTCGATAAAATGTCTGGTAATATCCGGCGCAGAGCCTACCAATGTCTCATCACTTACCTTGCGAATCTCTACTACGTCATCAGACACAAGACGGTGTCCTCTTCGAATAAGCTCTAACGCTGCTTCACTCTTACCAATGCCACTTTCACCGGTAATCAGTACACCTTCACCATAAATATCAACTAAAACGCCATGCACAGAAATACATGGAGCCAGTTTTACATTTAACCAACGGATAATCTCTGACATAAAAGCAGAAGTTGATATATCCGTAGAAAGAACGGCAACATTATTCTCTGTTGCTGTCTTGATAAACAGCTCATCCGGCTGTAAATCCCTACAGAAAACAACACATGGAACCTTACTCGTTAATACTCTAGGATAGACTTCTTTTTTCTTCTCCTCATCCATATGCTCCATATAGGAATATTCAACAAAACCAATAATCTCTGTTCTTGTTTCTTCATAATGTTCAAAATAGCCAGCCAGCTGTAATGCCGGTCTATTAATATCCGGCAGGGTAATCTTCTTTAACGTAATATCCACATCCGGTGTTAAATTTTTCAAATTAAACTTGTCAATTAAGGTTTGAATACGAACATTTGGCATATCTTTTGACCTTCCTCTCTGCAGGGTTATTTAAAATAGTATAGCATATCTTTAAAATCGTTTCTACCCTTTCATCTTAGGTGTTATCATTATTGTTTCTATCTTTTCGGAAAAAGGTGTAAATCTCCTCAGCAACTGACATCGGAATTCCTGGTGCCTCTGCAATGGTTGCAGCATCTGCTGCCCTCAGTTCTTCTATTGACTTAAAATACTTCATCAACGCTCGTCTTCTGCTTGGACCAATTCCCGGAATCTCATCTAACACCGAATGAACCTGAGCCTTCGTTCTAAGAGAACGATGATACGTAATCGCAAAGCGATGTGCTTCGTCCTGAATTCTAGTAATCAGCTTAAAAGCCTCAGAATTACGGTCAATTGGCAATTCCACATTATTAAAATACAAGCCTCTTGTTCTATGATTATCATCCTTTACCATACCACAGACTGGAATATCCAGGCCTAACTCATCTAATACCTGTAACGCGATATTTACCTGTCCTCGTCCACCATCCATTAACAGCAAATCCGGGAACTTAGTAAAGCTGCCAAAGCTCTCATCCATGTCTTTTTCCTGCATTTCCTGTTTTTCATCAATTCCATGCTGAAATCTTCTGGTTAAAACCTCCTGCATGCAGGCATAATCATCCGGTCCTGCTACGGTCTTCATACGAAACTTTCGATAATCACTTCGTTTTGGCTTACCTTTTTCATAAACAACCATGGAACCAACATTCGCAAAACCACTCGTATTGGAAATATCAAACGCCTCCATACGCACTAAGCCTTGAAGTCCTAGTATTTCCTCAATTTCTTTTACTGCACCAATGGTCCTTCCCTCTTCCCTGCGGATGCGCTCTCTATCCTGACTTAAAACGAGGGCTGCATTTTTTGCGGCAAGCTCCACAAACTTTTCTTTCGAACCTCTTAACGGAACTCGCAAACGTACCTTGGCTCCCTTTTTATTGCTTAACCAGTTCTCTACCAGCTCCATATCTTCAATCGGTTCCTGTAGCATGATTTCTCTTGGTATAAATGGCGTTCCTGCATAAAACTGTTTTACAAAACTGGTCAAAATTTTATCTGCAACCGGCTCTTCTATCTGTGTCATATAAAAATGCTCACGTCCAATTAGCTTTCCATTTCTAAGGAAAAAGATTTGTACCACTGTCTCATTTCCATCAATGGCAAGAGCAATAATATCCTTATCTTCTCCCACGTTGTCTGAAATCTTCTGTGTCTCTCCGAGTTTCTTTACGGTCTCGATTAAGTCTCTATATTTCATCGCCTCTTCGTATTCCATCTTCTCGGAAGCAGCAAGCATTTTCTCCCGTAAATCCTTTATAATCGGCTGATATTTCCCATTTAAAAAGTCAATCACCTGCTCAATACGCTTTCCATATTCCTCCTGTGAAATGCACCCCTGACATGGCGCACAGCACTGGTCTATATGATGATTCAGACAAGGGCGCTCCTTACCGATATCCGCTGGTAACTTACGGTTACAGGTCCTAAGCTTATAGAGCTTATTGAGAAAATCTATGGTTTCCTTTACATTTCCGCCCATATATGGCCCAAAATATCTAGCCTTATCCTTTTTCATCTGACGAACAAGCTGTAATCTCGGATAGGCATCACCTGTTGTTACCTTGATATATGGATAGGTCTTGTCATCTTTCAACATAGTATTATACTTTGGCCGATGTTCCTTAATCAGATTATTCTCTAATACCAGCGCTTCCAGCTCAGAATCTGTAACAATATATTCGAATCGGGCTATCAGCGACACCATTTTATCAATCTGAGGGCCACGCCCAATATTATCCTTAAAATATGACCTCACACGATTATGCAGATTAATCGCCTTGCCTACATATAAAATCGTGTCATCACTGTCATGCATAATATAGACACCTGGCCTATTCGGAAGCTTTTTCAACTCTTCCTTTACATCAAATTCCTGCATACTTTTTCTTCCTTCCAATATCTTCAAATATGTGCTCTGCACATATTTGCATGAAAAAAATCTTCCGCCTATGGATTTATTTCATTATCCTCCAATACGTCAAAGCACAACCCTTTTGCCCATGGACTTCCTATATCGCATCGTCCATGATGATACTGCTTCTTGGTTTCTCCCTGTTCTAATTCTTCACTTGCATTTACCTTTAATCTACTTTCTTCTGACTGCGCAAAACCATCCAAAAGCTTTATCATGTTTTCTATATCTTTCTCGTTCATCTGTTATACTCCTTATAGCAACTACGCTACAGCAATTTCCTATAAAGTAATAAAGGTACGCCTTAGCGTACCTTTATCATATACTTGCTGAAGAATTTCATCAAGTTCTTATTATTTTCCATTTACATTTTGATCCCACGCAGAACCATACTTTGAAACCTCACTGTTTTCTTCCTGTTCTGATGCTTCTGTCTGTATACTATTCTGCATTTCCTGCTTCGGTTGCTCCATCTGCGGATTTGGCTGACTCCAGACATAGTTCTGTGACTGTGGTGGTGCCTGCTGCTGAATCTGTGGATTACTCCTAATCTCTTCCGGCGTTGGTACATAAGAATTGTGCTCCTCATGCATCTTAATCTCAACTGCTTTCTCCGGTTCCTGTGTTACTTCCACATCTTCCTGTGCACGCATCTCCTCAGAAGCCATTTCTTGTTTGCTTTCCTCTGAATCAGAATCCTTTTTTTCTTCCTCCGGCTCTGGTAATCCCTTTTCCTTACGGAATATCTTCATAAATTCTTTACCCGTAATCGTTTCTTTTTCGATTAAGTAGGCCGCAATTTTCTCCATAACCTCTTTGTTTTCACGGAGTAACTGCAATGCTTCTTCATAAGCATCCTTTAAAATCAACATTACTTCGCTGTCTATTTCAGATGCCGTCTGTTCCGCACAGTTTAGCGCACTTCTGCCATCCAAATACTTACCTTCTACTGTTTCTAAACCTATCAGACCAAACTTTTTACTCATACCATATCTGGTAACCATAGAACGTGCAATACTGGTTGCCTTTTCGATATCATTGGAAGCACCTGTCGTTACGGTATCAAACATAATTTCTTCTGCTGCACGACCACCAAGCAATCCTACTATCATATCATGTAACTCTGCCTGCGTATTCAGATACTTCTCATCCTCCGGAACATGCATAACATATCCCAGCGCTCCCATGGTTCTAGGAACGATCGTAATCTTTTGTACCGGCTCAGAATTTTTCTGCAATGCACTGACTAATGCATGACCAACTTCATGATAAGAAACAATTTCTCGTTCCTTCTTGCTCATGATTCTGTCCTTTTTCTCTTTACCAACCAAAACTACTTCTACTGCGGTAAATAAGTCTTTCTGACTTACAAATTCTCTGCCTTCCTTAACTGCATTAATCGCAGCCTCGTTAATCATATTGGCAAGGTCAGAACCTACCGCACCACTAGTTGCTAAAGCAATCTCTTGTAAATCTACGGTTTCATCCATCAGAACATCCTTTGCATGAACCTTTAAAATATCAACACGCCCCTTTAAGTCAGGCTTATCAACAATAACTCTTCTGTCAAAACGTCCCGGACGAAGAAGTGCCTTATCCAAAATCTCCGGTCTGTTAGTTGCTGCAAGAATAATAATACCTTTCTTGCCATCAAAACCATCCATTTCGGAAAGCAACTGATTCAAGGTCTGTTCACGTTCTTCGTTTCCACCGCCATACTTAGAATCACGGCTTCTACCAATGGCATCAATTTCATCAATGAAGATAATACAAGGCGCATTTTTCTCTGCTTCCTTAAATAAGTCTCTTACTCGTGATGCACCAACACCTACATATAACTCAATAAAATCAGAACCCGCCAAAGAGAAGAACGGTACATGTGCTTCACCGGCTACTGCTTTTGCAAGAAGTGTCTTACCTGTTCCAGGAGGTCCTACCAAAAGTGCACCCTTCGGAAGTTTTGCACCAATCTTTGAATATTTTCCAGGATTGTGCAGGAAGTCTACGATTTCCTGTAAGGATTCCTTTGCTTCCTCTTCACCTGCTACATCCCTAAAAGTAATGCCTGTTTCCTTCTGTACATAAACCTTAGCATTACTCTTACCCATGCTAAAGGCTCCTCCACCACCTGTCATTTTCTTCAACAGCATACTTAATAGGCCCCACATCAACAGGATTGGTAAAATATAAGTCAAAATAGATATAATCAACCCAGAGCCATCCGGCACTGTTCCTTTCACTTCAACCTTTGCATCTAACAGTCTCTGTGTTAGGATACTATCATCTTCCACCTTGCCGGTATAGTACGTAATTGTCGGTTGCGCATAAAAGAAAACATTTGTCTCCTTCACCTTTGGATAAATCGTAATCTGGCTGGATTCAATTTTTACACTCTCTATCTCGCCATTTTCAATCATCGTCACAAATTCATTGTATGTGATTTCCTTATTCGTTGCCCCGGTAATGGCTCTCATAAAATAACTGATGCACAATAATGAAATCAAAGCAGCAACCAAAAGAATCAGCAAATTCTGCTTTTTCGGATTCTGCCCATTTCCGTTATTGTTTCCTCCATTTCCATTACCATTTCCCTGACCATTCGGATTCCTTCCCGAATTGTTGTCATAATTGTTCATTTGATTGTTATCCATAATAAAATATCCATGCCTCTCTATTGCCTGCCAGTCTCTATTCTACAGACAAAATATTTTCATGCTATCATTAGTATTCCCCTGAATATAATTTCACATATATAATTATAGAGATTGCTTCTTTATAAATCAACATTTTCTTTCTGAAATAAAAATAGCAATTATTAAGATTTTATAAACAAAAAGTGATTATCTAATCGACAACCACTTTTTCATACATTCCTATTTCCCATCTATTAATACAGGTTCACTTGTTAAATCAACATTTAATTTCTTAAAAGTTTTGATATCTACATCTGTTAACATATCAGAAGTATGCACCTGACAACCGGAAAGCTTTGGAAGCTGTTCCATTGCTTTTTTGGCATTTTCATCATTTAATGCGGATAATGCAAGTGCAATTAACACCTCATCTGAGTGCAGTCTTGGATTCTTGCTACCTAGATAAGAAGTCTTTAATGCCTGAATCGGCTCAAAGGCATTTGGTGCAATCAAATGTGCTTCATCATCAATACCACCTAAATACTTTAACGCATTCAGTAACAAAGCCGCCGAAGCTCCTAACAATTCACTTGTTTTAGAAGTGATAATCGTTCCATCATACAATTCGATTGCTGCAGTTGGTACACCAAGATCTGCCGCACGTTCCTTGGCTGCAACCGTTACCTTTCTGTCATCCGTAGTAATCTTAGCCTGCTTCATCAGAAGCTCCATCTTGTAAATCTGATTCTTTACATCCTCACCAAGTGATAATGCATTCAGTGCCTTATAATATCTTCTGATAATCTCCATACGGGATGCTTCAGAAACTGCTTCATCATCAAAAATACAATTTCCTACCATATTAACACCCATATCGGTTGGTGACTTATATGGATTCTCTCCATAGATTTCTTCAAAGACACCATTTAGTACAGGGAAAATCTCAATATCTCTATTATAATTAACCGTTGTCTCTCCATAAGCTTCCAAATGGAATGGATCAATCATATTTAAGTCATTCAAATCAGCAGTCGCAGCTTCATAAGCTAAGTTTACCGGATGCTTCAATGGCAGATTCCATACTGGGAAAGTTTCAAACTTCGCATATCCCGCCTTAATTCCTCTCTTATTCTCATGATAGAGCTGAGACAAACAAGTTGCCATCTTACCACTTCCCGGTCCCGGTGCTGTAATAACTACCAATGGTCTTGTTGTTTCTACATAATCATTCTTACCAAAGCCTTCGTCACTTACGATATGAGCAACATTGGTCGGATAACCTTCAATCGCATAATGACGATATACCTTAATTCCCTTATTTTCCAGTTTTTCCTTAAAGGCCGCTGCTGCCGGCTGACCGGAATACATGGTTACTACAACGCTTCCCACATACAAACCAACACTTCTATATTCCTCAATCAATCTCAAAACATCTTTATCATAAGTTATTCCCAAATCTTCGCGTTTCTTATTCTTTTCAATGGCATCAGCACCAATTACAATCACAACCTCAGCCTGCTCTGATAACTGTAAAAGCATCTTTAACTTACTGTCAGGCGCAAATCCCGGAAGCACTCTGGAGGCATGAAAATCATCAAATAACTTTCCTCCAAATTCCAGATACAGCTTGTCTCCGAATTTACCAATTCTTTCTTTTATATACTCTGATTGTATCTTTAGGTATTTTTCATTATCAAATCCTATCTTCATAACACTCATGCCTTTCTAAATACGTGGTTTTCCATTCACATTTGAGTATTATACAACGCTGTTTTCTAAAATTCTACTACTTTTTCAAAAAAGAAGCTAACACATTTACATCATTTAATGCATTCGATACGGTTGAAATAGAAATCCCCTTTCCCTAGATAGATTTATCATGTAAAATGAATCTTAGATTATTTGCACAAATAGAAAGAGGTACTTCATGAATTACGAACGTATGGAGCATTTTCTCGGACTACATTACACGGAAAATACCATTGAAAACGGCAGTCATGAAGGTCTCGATGGCTTTTACTGTGTTCCTGAATGCTTTGCAAAGTAAAAATAGTGCGTGCCAGCGCACGCACTTTGGCAAGAATTTCTTACGAAATTCTTGTCTAACTGCCACTACGCTACAGCAATTTCCTATAAAGTAAAAATAGTGCGTGCCAGCGCACGCACTTTGGCAAGAATTTCTTACGAAATTCTTGTCTAACTGCCACTACGCTACAGCACTTTCCTATAAAGTAAAAATAGTGCGTGCCAGCGCACGCACTTTGGCAAGAATTTCTTACGAAATTCTTGTCTAACTGCCACTACGCTACAGCAATTTCCTATAAAGTAAAAAAGAAGACGCCGAACAATTCAGCGTCTTCGTAAAACCTTATATCGGTGATTATGAACTTGTCTATACCCGCAATGAGCGTGGGCGCATGCTTCTATTAGAAGGTCGCTTAAAGGCGCTTGCCAATCGTGAAGAACGCTGTCGTACCCGAAAAAGTGTAAAAAGTGCCTTAAAATAACTACGCTTTACGCCCAAATTCACCATTGGTAATACGTCCACCATAACTTCCCGGTTTTATATCCTCTCCAAGGATGCTATGCGTTCCATGCTTATTATATGAATATAAAAGAAAGCCTGCACAACGATTCACATCCAGCATATCATAGGGAGTCTGTGGCAGAATAATCTCTTCTTCCAGATCAGGTATACTGCCTACGGGAACTCCCGGGGACTTTCTTTGCCTTTCTCTTTTTTCTTTGATACGTTCCTTCGCATCCTCTTTTCTCTGGTTGGAAATCTGACTCACTTCCACAATTGCCAGAGCTTCACAGCTTGCACGCTCTGCCTCTTCTTTTTGATTTCGTACCCGCTTCTTCTCTTTTGGCTGTGAAATTGTCTCTACAACCGCACATTGCATATACATTGCTATGGCTTCCTGCATCGACATGCTTTCCATACGTGCATCCTTTATGTTCCTGTTAAGCAGCACCGTCTGTCTGTGGATGTCATTAATATGGGAAAGCCTGTGTAGCAGATTCCGCTCCATCGGCTTCCTGCTGTTCATCCTTGCCACCTCCATGTGACTTATGTCGGATAAATCCCTTTATCCGATTATTTATAATCTAACTTCTCCCATTCCTGATACTGCTAAAACGGGTTATAGTATATATCGGTAGAGTTTTGATAAAACTTTATAGATTTAAAATGCATCTGCTTCTGGCAGAAAAAACGGAAGCGGAAACCAACCTTGTGGTGCTTTTGACAATGCTGAATTTGGCTTTTGCATTGTATGATAATAAAAACTAGTCGTTAATGTTTTCACCAGTTCTTTTTCTTCTAAAACGATATCCGCCTCTAAGTCCGTTTGTAACACTTCTATCTCTCCTGACATATATTGCAGCAGAAATCTTTTTTGTGTTTTAGTCTCTTTTGAATACACACCAATTACGTACTTACCTTCTTGTAGCAGATTTTCATTTTTGAACATTGCCTGTTTCCATTTTAACATAAAGCTTAAAACGTTTTCATAATGCAAGATTTTTATCTGATGTGAAGTGTTTACCGTATAATAATCAGCTATACAATCCAATCGTTCAATTTTCTGTTGTTCATCCATCGCTGCATGTATTCCAAGCTCATCACTCCCGATTTCGTCCATAAATGCTTTGATAATAAATGGCAATTCTGCAATATTTACTAATTCAAATTCAAAAATATTTCTTTCATTTGCCGCTACATTTAAATAGCCAACACATTCCTCTCCATCCAAAACAACAAAGGTATCCGCCTCCCAGCTACTAAGACACAGAAAGAAATCCTCTCTTGTTCGCGTTATTACATTTTTATTTTGATAAAGTGCATATGCCACATCAATCCATTTTTGATCCTTTTCCTGTAGTAATACAAACTGATAATCTTTTTCTTCACAACTTAACGCATGGCAACCATGTCTGACACTATCCTCAGTAATATTAAAGCAATACTTCATTCCTGCTTTTTCAAATCCATAATACTGATAACGATGACGATTTCCATCTAATATCAACATATCCATCCCATCTTCTCTTGCCTGCTTTTCTACTTGCTCCATAAGAGTTATCATATATTTTTTCCCACGAGCCTTTGGGTGTACGCTTACCGTACCAATATAGCCTGCTTTCAGATTTT
>JAFSCH010000065.1 GCA_017436865.1 Lachnospiraceae bacterium | reverse complement strand
CATCCTGAGCCAGGATCAAACTCTCATGTTTAAAAGTTTTGATACCAGCACCAGTTCAGAACTGGCTAAATATCCGTTGCAATTTTCATTGCTGTTTATAAAGGATTTGTTCTCTGAATATTCATCGAATGGTTCCTTTTGAACCATGAACCAAAAGGTTCGTTTTCTCAATAGAATTTTCAGGGTTGCATTACTGTTTATTTGTCAATGTTCTGTGTTTCTCTTTGTTTTACATTGTCAGGCGCAACTCTGATAGAATATCACAAGTTGTCATTTCCTGTCAAGCACTTTTTTGACTTTTTTATTTTCACATCTTGAAAAATAAAGAAGTTTTCTGTCGCTTTATCGGTTTTCCTCAGCGACGAATTTTATCTTACCACTCTGTTCCGAAGATGTCAACAGTAAATTGTATCTTTTTTTATTTATTTTTTCATTGCAAAGAAACGCCCGTTTTTCGCCTTTTATACATTATACAATAATTCAAAACCAATTAAATTGTAGGAATTGTGTAACAATTCACTTGTTATATCTTTTGCTTTATTATATAAAAACCGCACTATAGTATAGCCAATTCTTGCTATATTATTTCAATTTCCATGCATAATAAACCATGATATGCGAAATTTCACTCGCTTTATTCTTTTTATGGTATAATATCCGCATAATCAATTTATCAAATGGCTCAAAGAATCATTTGGTAAATATGTCATACTATGACGCTTAATGCGTAATCATGGTATCTAAAAACAAAACATGGAGGATTATTTATGAAACGATATCATACAAAGCTTCTGGCGCTTTGTATCAGTGCCAGTCTTGTTTTAGCAGCATTGGCAGGTTGTGGTTCAAAAAATACCACTTCTACCAAAGCTCCGCAGTCTACTGTTACAACCGAAGCTACCACAGAGAACGTGTCCACAGAACCCCCTCTCTTAGAAGCCACTGTAACAAATGCTGCTTCCACTCCGAATGTGGAACAAATCGATGTAACTACCTTCCCTCTTCCAGATGCTTCGGAAGAATCATCAATCTATCTGGAACCAATCGCAGGTATTTCAGACGACTTTATTCGTGGTATGGACGCTTCTGCTGTACTCGCAAACGAAAACAGTGGTGTTACTTATTATAATTATGATGGTGAAGAGCAGGATGTATTTATGACCCTTGCACAGTCTGGCGTAAATTACATTCGTTTACGCGTTTGGAATGACCCTTATGACGAAAACGGTAATGGCTATGGCGGTGGTAATAATGATGTTCCAACAGCCATTGAGCTCGGTAAACGTGCTACAAAATATGGAATGAAGGTATGTATCGACTTTCATTATTCTGACTTTTGGGCAGATCCAAAGAGACAGCATGCACCAAAGGCATGGGAAGGTATGAGTGCAGACGAAAAATGTAATGCACTTTATGATTTTACCAAAGAAAGTCTTTCCGAGATTCTCGATGCCGGTGTAGATGTAGGAATGGTGCAGATTGGTAATGAAATAAACAATGGTATGTCCGGAGAAACTCTTCTTCCGAGTGTTATGAATCTTCTTTCTTCCGGAAGCCGTGCTGTTCGTGAAATATCTGAAACCTATGGAAAAGACATTCAAATTGCCGTACATTATACGGATATAAACGAAGCCGATAAAATCGACCGTATTGCTATGAATTTATTAAATTTTGGTGTCGATTACGACATTTTTGCAATGTCTTATTATCCATTTTGGCACGGTACTCCTGAAAACATGCAGACTGTAGCAAAAAATATTCAGGAAAAATATGGCAAAAAGGTTGTTATTGCAGAGACTTCTTATTGTTATACCTCAGAAGATGGCGATGGCTGTGGCAACAGTATAAGCGGTAAGGAAGACCTTGTTGAAGGATATGCCGCTACTGTACAAAGTCAGGCTACCATAATTCGTGATATTTGTGCAGCTGCAAATGAAGTCGGTGTTCTTGGCATATTCTACTGGGAGGGTACATGGATTCCTGTAGGCGAAGCCACTGCCAACAATTCTCCTATTTGGGAAAAATATGGAAGCGGCTGGGCAAGCAGCTTTGCTGGTCATTACGACCCTGATGATGCAGGATTATATTATGGTGGATGCTCATGGGATAATCAGGCCATGTTTGATTTTAACGGTTATCCTCTTGCTTCCTTGAACGTGTTTAAATACTTAGAACACGGTACAACTGCTCCACTTGCCATAGACTTTATTCCAGAACTTTACCTTTCCTGCAATGTAGGCAGTAAAATTATTCTTCCCGAAACGATTGATGTTATCTATAATGACCGTTCTGCAAAGGAACAAGCTACCGTTACATGGGATGACGCACAACTTACCGCTATCGACACCACCATTGGCGGCACATATGAGGTTACAGGCGCTCTTGACGACGGAACTGCTGTCACTTGTCACATTGATGTGATTATGATGAACTTTGTTCAGAATCCAAGCTTCGAAGATTCCGATACTTCTATGTGGAATATTACATATGCCGGCGAGAAGAATCCAACTGATTTCCAGAAAAAAACTGCTGATGCACACTCCGGTGATGTTGCCTATCACTTCTGGTCAGAATCAAACATGGAATTTGCTATCGAGCAGGAATTCACTGACTTAGAGCCTGGTACCTATCAACTAATCGCCTACGCTCAAGGTGGTGACATGTCAACAGATTCCATACTTGAACTGTACGCAATTACTAACGACAAGGAACAGACTGCTTCCTTCATGGTAAATGGTTATGCCAACTGGCAAGAACCTACGATTTCAGAAATAAAAGTTACAAATGGCACTCTTACGATTGGCGTTCGCATGCGCTGTAATGCTAAGAGCTGGGGAACTGTGGACGACTTTACTTTAAACAGAATATCCGACTAAAAGTGATTGCCCCGCAGCAATCACTCAAATAATTTACTTCGTAAATTATTTATTAACTACCACTACGTAACAGCAATTTCCTATCATATAAAAATAGCACCACGAATACGACTTTTATATCTGTATCCGTGGTGCTTTACTATTCATACTAAGCAATAATTATCCCAGTGCCACATCCAGACTCATCATTACAGTAAATCCTACTGCAAAAAATATTGTTCCAATATTAGAGTGTTCTCCCTCTGCCATTTCTGGCACCAGTTCCTCTACCACTACATATATCATAGAACCAGCCGCAAAACTAAGTAAATATGGCAATGCCGGCTCTATAAAACTTGTCGCCAGAATTGTAAGAAGTGCTGCTATCGGTTCTACAATTCCCGAAAGCAGACCATAAACAAATGCCTTCGTTTTCTTCATTCCTGCTGCACGAAGAGGCATAGATATAATTGCTCCCTCAGGAAAATTCTGAATCGCAATTCCAAGCGACAACGCCAAAGCACCCATGATAGTAATATGTGTACTTCCAGCTAATAATCCAGCATAAACAACACCAACCGCCATACCTTCTGGTATGTTGTGTAATGCTACTGTTAGTACTAGCATTGTAGTTTTCTGAAGCTGGCTCTTTGGGCCTTCCGTTTTTTCACTATTTATATGCAAATGAGGAATAATGTGGTCAAGCATCAATAGAAAAAAAATCCCTATCCAAAATCCTATTACTGCAGGTAAAAATGCCATTTTTCCCATATCTTCGGCCTGATTCATTGCCGGAATAATAAGACTCCAAATAGATGCCGCTACCATAACACCTGCTGCAAATCCTGTTAGTGCCCTCTGTACATTCAGTTTCATTTTGTTTTTCATTAAAAATACACATGCTGCTCCTAATGTTGTTCCCACAAACGGAATCATTAACCCTTTAAAAACATCAATAATCATACAATTCCCTCCTTTATAAAAAGACCCGTATACAACACAGGCCTTTTCTTATTATATATGAAACTTATTCAATAATAGTACCAATGATTCTGCCTGACTTTTTTGTTCTTCACTTATCGCCGCTGTTTCTTGTGAAATCGCAGAATTGTTATCCACAACTCCTGCTACTACAGATATGCTTTCTTGTATCTGTTCAATACTCTGCATCTCAGCCTGAAGATTTTTTACAATATTATCTATCCTTCCCGTTGTTTCTTCTGCTCCTACAAGTACATCCTCCATATTAGCAGATGCTTCTTCCGTGATAAAAATACCTTTTTCTATTTCTGAATTAACCTTCCGAATCAACTCTTCTTCACCATTCGCTATCATCACCTCATTCAGTTTCATCACAGCATTCATAATCGATTGCATGGTACCTTTTAGTTCATTCAGCTTTACATTACTCATTTCTAACACAGATTGAGATGTATTGGATATTTTAACCGCCTCTTCCGCATCCCTTTCATTACTCATTATATTCTGTTCCAAAAAATCTAACAACATCATTAAATCAGACACTTGTGTTGCCTGAGACGTGCAAGAAATTGCCAGTTCCTCTGCTGCCTTTGCCAATTGACCAGAACCACCATCTAACTCTTTGGACGCTTCCTGTATCGTCCCAACTGTGTGGCGCATCTCTTCTACAATCTGCAAAAACGAATCTTTAATCTGAATAAATTCTCCTACATATTTTTGACTAATTGTAACATTATAATTCCCCGATCCCATCTGCTCTAGAATAAACGAAATCTCATCTATAATATTAACCAAATTCAGTTTCATAGCATCAATCGCTGCCACCATCTGTCCTACTTCACTATCATCTACTTCCATTTCTAATCGCGTATGAAGATTACCTTTTGACATAATAATCATCTGTTCCGATACCTTCAATATCGGTGTCAATAACTCCTGCACCGAAAAACGTAGTGTTCTCACATTCTGGAATATCATATGCATAAAGTATATTAGAAATGCAAATCCAAGTCCTGCCTGAATCAGCAAAATCACTTGTTTTTCTCTATCCATACGTTCCTGAATCTTCTGAATTGTTCTATCTGTCAAATCATTAATTTTCTGAATTGTATCACCATACTCTGTTCCAAACACAAATGCAGTTGCTTTTCCTATATCCCCACTTTCTACAGCCTTCATCGCATCTTCTTCCAACGGAACCAAACCATTTGAAAAATTAGCAATTTCTCGAAGTGCTTCCCATTCCTGTTCTTTAATATCATTTCGCTCTAATCCACGCCATGCAATATCGCGATTTCTATCCTCGTTCAATTCCTGCATATAATCATCATAATAATGTTTATCTCCTGTTACTGCATACGCTTGCACTGCATAAGTCAGAGTCTTCGAGCCAAGCCTATACTGATTTAAATACATAGTATTTTCAAGACACTTATCCGAAACTCTTACCATCAATACGCTTGCAAGCAAAAACAATATTAATAATATCGTCCCTATCACCAATGATCTATGCGAATTTTTTATAATTTTTTTCAATCGATATTCCTGACTGTTTTTTGAAACCATTCCCTCTTTTACACTTTCCATAATATTAACCATGCCTTTCCAACACCTGCAAGTTTTGGGTCGCAGACAAAATTTGTGTGTTATTTTTTCACTTTTTACACCATCCTTCTTTCATATTATAACTTTTATTATTGTTATATGGCAATAATTTTTTGTCATTTTCTATATACAACCGTTTTTCATATTGCTATTCGCTCTATAGTATCGTTTTTATACAATTAACAAAATATAATCTTTGTTATTTCTCAGTACATAGTAAATTCTTTATTAACTACCACTATGTAACAGCATTTTCCTAATACATAAAAATAGTGCGTGCCAGCGCACGCACTTTGGCAAGAATTTCTTACGAAATTCTTGTCTAACTGCCACTACGCTACAGCACTTTCCTATAAAGCAAAAAAGACGCTGAACTTATAAGAATTCAGCGCCTTACCTTTTATTTTCTTTCTAACACTCTGTAATCAAATAATTACCTTATATTTTAGTTGCCTGCAACCTGTGCTGCAACTTCTGCTGCGAAGTCATCAACCTTCTTCTCGATACCTTCACCTGTCTCGAAACGAACAAACTTCTTAAGTGTAACAGTTGTATCGTTAGCCTTAGAAACAGCCTCAATATACTGCTTAACTGTCTGCTTTCCATCTTCTGCTTTTACATATGCCTGCTCAAGTAAGCAAACTTCCTTTAATTCCTTGTTAAGACGTCCGTTTACAGCACCTTCAATAACCTTTTCAGGCTTTCCAGCCATCTTAGGATCATTCTTAATCTGCTCAGCGATAATTGCCTTCTCATGCTCCTTGTATTCTTCAGAAACTTCCTCTGTAGAGATATACTTAGGATTTAAAGCCGCAATCTGCATAGCGATATTTGTAAGTGCTTCCTTAACTGCATCGTTAACAACAGCTGTTTCTGCTTCAACGATAACACCAATTCTTCCACCACCGTGTGTATATGTTACAACACATCCATTCTCAGCTGCAACCTTCTCAAATCTTCTGATAGATAAGTTCTCACCGATAACTGCAATCTTCTCTACTAATGCTTCCTTAACTGTCTTAGAGGCATCTGCCTTCCAAGCTTCTGCAAGGAATGTATCGATATCTGTAGCTGTTGTAGCAAGAGCCTGCTCTGCTACTGCTGCAACATAATTCTGGAATTCTTCATTCTTAGCAACGAAGTCTGTCTCAGAGTTAACTTCAACAACTGCTGCTGTCTTATCGCCATCAACGATAACCTTGCAAAGACCTTCTGCTGCAATTCTGCTAGCCTTCTTCTCAGCCTTTGCCTGTCCGTTCTTTCTTAAAAATTCTACTGCTTCTTCCATATTACCGTTAGTCTCGTTAAGAGCCTTCTTGCAGTCCATCATACCTGCACCGGTCATTTCTCTTAATTCTTTTACCATTGCTGCTGTGATAGCCATATTAATATCCTCCAATCAAAGAATGTGTGTAATTATGCTTCTACTTCTTCAGCAGCTTCTTCTGCTGCATCTACCATAACTTCACCCTGCTTAGCTTCGATAACTGCATCAGCCATAGCAGAAACGATTAACTTAACTGCTCTGATAGCATCATCGTTACCAGGAATTACATAATCAAGTTCTTCTGGATCACAGTTAGTATCTGCAATACCAATTAAAGGAATACCAAGTGTATGAGCTTCCTGTACACAGATTCTTTCCTTCTTAGGATCTACAACGAAGATAGCATCTGGAACCTTTGTCATGTTCTTGATACCACCAAGATTCTTCTCTAACTTCTCCCATTCCTTCTTAAGTTCGATAACTTCCTTCTTTGGAAGAACATCAAATGTTCCATCCTCAGCCATTGTCTCGATTGCCTTTAATCTAGCAATTCTGCTTCTGATGGTCTTGAAGTTTGTAAGCATACCACCTAACCATCTCTCATTTACATAGAACATTCCACAACGCTCTGCTTCTGTCTTAACAGCATCCTGAGCCTGCTTCTTTGTACCAACGAAAAGAACTGTACCACCCTGTGCTGCGATATCAGCCACAGCCTTGTAAGCCTCGTCAACCTTACCTACAGACTTCTGTAAGTCGATGATATAGATACCATTTCTCTCTGTAAAGATGTATGGAGCCATCTTAGGGTTCCATCTTCTTGTCTGATGTCCAAAATGAACACCTGCTTCTAATAACTGCTTCATTGAAATAACGCTCATGTTTTACCTCCATTTTCTGCGGTCTTACCGCCTCTTCCGTCCACATCATCTTTGTGTGCCACCCCGAACGTATAGGGCAATGGGCCACAAATCAGTAAACGTGAATCATTGATATTTTTCTTATTGTGTATGCAAGCAGCGCATAACCACAACATTTGCATTTTACCACAAAAAAAGCCCCTAATCAAGGGGCTTTTTCTATTATTTTATTATCTTGATGAAATTTTTTCTGCAATCTCTATCCACGTTGCATCCATTGGAATTTCTTTTTCTCCAACCGCAATCTTCTTATCATATCCATGTTGCATAAGATATGCATCAAATTCACTTGCATTATCTACAAGTCCTGCAATCTGTAACTTTCTTGCAACTGTTCCCGAATCATCTCCACTGGCAACTTTTATTTTTACTACATCTGTTAAAACTTTTGTTTCATCTTCTTCTAAACTCAATTCCTCTTCTACAGACTTTTCCTCTAGACTTTCCTCTGTTGTCGCTATAACCAACTCATTTTCCATCTGCGTCTGAACAATTGATTCTTCTTCCGATGTTGTTTCCATTTCCAAACTGTTTTCTTCTGTCGAGAACTCTTCCTCAACTACCACAGAAGTTTCTTCCACACTACTAACACTCTCTGTTTCCATAGAACTCTCTTGTGTTTCGTTCTCTATACTCGCTAAAACTTCCATATCATCTGCTTTTACAGAGTCTTTTCCATCATCCGCAAAAGCCATAAGAAGCGCCGCAGTTAAAATAATTCCGATTCCCAGTCCTCTTAACTGATACTTCAATCTCATATGTAATATTCCTCCATCATGCTCCCTTGAATAGGTTAATCACAAGTTTGACTTCCCCTACTCCAAGTCCTAATTCTTTAGCAATATCTACATTAGACATGCCTTCCTTATACATACGAAGAATCTTATCATTATTATTTTCAACAGCTGGTTCTTGTAGTTCTCCCATTCCCTTTAAAACTTCTTTCCTTTCTTCCTGCTGTTTCATCGCCTGTATAGAATCTTCCAATTTAACCGCCTGGTCTTCTCTTTTTTCCGGACGTTCTACATGTGGTGCCTGTTCCACAAAAGAATATACTTCTACATTTTTCTCTTCTGGTGTTTTTCTTTCCTCCTGTTCATCTGAACCAGAGTCTTCTGTCTGAACCTGCACTCTGGCTTGTTCTACCGCTACTACTTCTGTCGGAATATTATCCCCAAAAATCTTATCAAGCGTAATACGTTCAAGTGGCTTACTTTCCATAGGAACAAACTCTGTAGTTTCTACTTTTTTTATATCTTCCTTCTTCGTTTCTTCACTCTTTGCTTCCGTAAGTTTAGCTTCTACCACCTGTGTTGTAAGCTGTACTTGTTTTTCAAGAAATGCACTTGCCTCTTCTTTCGCAGCTAATGCAGTAGCCGCAGCGTTAGCTTTTTCTTCTGCTTCCTTTGCCTGTTTATCCACCTGCTTCGCTGTTTCTTTGAGGTTCTCATGCTTATCATTAAGCATATCATACAAGAACATAATCTCCTGATGTGTCTTATTCATATCCGCCAGTACCGTCTCTGAATATTCACTGATTGCCATAATCTTTTCATTTGAAATTCTTTCGGATGCACGTTCTGTCTTTTCTACTGCATACTCCAGAGTCTCATCAACTACCTCAGACACTCTACTTTTTGCAGCTTCCATTTCCTTTTCAATCAACTTTCGAATAACTTCTACATCAATTTCCTGTATTTTCTCTTCTTTATTCTTTTTTTCCGGGATGATAAAGCTTGCCACAAATGCTCCTATGCCCAAAATCAGTAATGCTGCTTCCATCCAATTCATCTTTTCTTCTTAACCCTCCATATAATAATTAAATTTTCATATCAAAACCACTCTCCGGCTTCGTAATCACTCTGCCTTCCTGTGACTGTTTTTTTCTATTTTTTCCACCATCCCCCTGATAACTTCCATTCCCTTTTTCTTTTGCATCAAAACGTCCTTCTTTCATAAAAGACTGTTCCGAACGCACAACTTGACGAGCCTTCTGATATTCCTGCTTGGTCTCCTGAGTAACAATATTTCCCTGATCCAACATCCCCTTCTCCATCTGACGGGTCTGATTCTGAAGAACATCATTCGTCTGTTGTATTGTTGCATTTAATAAAATAGGACTAATAGCCATATATCCTCCTCCTACCTATATAGCATAAGTCAATTCAAATTTACAAATTCGTTGAAGCAACATCTCCCGCTTTTTTTATCAAACGACAGAATGTATATTCATTCCTAATCGTCTTAGCCGCTCCCGAAATAGTTACCGCAACGCCTTGATACATGGTTCCTCTCACATCAATATGAGCATTATCATCATATTTCAAAGCCTCTTCAAGCTCTTGTACCTCTTGAAGTTCTGCTGCTAATGTCTTCTGCTGTTCTGGTAACGTCTGTTGAATCATCTGTACATTTTTAAGTTGTTCGACAGTCGGTTTTGTTCCTGACTTTATTTTTTCTGTCGTTGCTTTTAGAATCATCTGCATCTGGCTAATTGACTTTGACTTCTCAGCAATGTCTTTCTGAAGCTCTACAAAACGTTTTTTCATCTCCGGATCATTGCCGACTTCTATTATAGTAGCTGCTCCCATTGGTGAGCCTGCATTTTTCACATTAACCGCCTTGGATGCCATAATCTTGCCACCTGTTATAAGCCCTTTTCCAGCTTCTGCATGTACTTCCACAGCTTCTACTGTAGAATTCAATATCTGTTCTGATTCTACATATCCTTTCGCTTGTACCTCTGCTGCTGAAATAAATTTTGCAACAACATTTCCACCAGCTTTAAGCTTTCCTTTATTTTGTCCATGCATACCTCTGGCAATGACAATATTACCACCCGCTTCGATTTCCGCTCCTTCTACTACACCACCAACAAAGACATTTCCATCTGTCTTGATACTGAAGTTTTCACAGACATTTCCTCTTACCTCAACATTTCCATGATATTCGATATTACCCGTTGAAGTATCTACATTCTCTACTTCATAAATATCTGATACAAACACTGCACCATCTACTAACGATGCATGACCATCAACCATACTCATAAGTTTTAAACCATCTTTGGAAATCTCAAGGTTACGTCCATAATCAAACTTAGGCTTTTTAACTTCTCTTGCCTTCGTAATAGTTCCAAACACATCTACACCATCTTGTCCACGTTCTTCTGGCTCAATCTCTGCAAGCACTTGTCCTTTTGTACAATGATGAAGCATATTTAGTTTAAAATAATCAACACTTCCATCTTCTTTAATTTCTGGCCTTGCCTTATTATTTGTATCAAAATAATAGTTTATTTTACCATCTCTTCCTGCCGTTGGCAACTTTCCTTTTGCAAGAATCACATCCGTACAATACATCTTTCCATCAATTGCCAAATCAATTGCATCTTCATCTATTCCAAATTTAACTTTCAAATTCACCAATTCTTGCTTAAGCTCACCCTTTGTCAACATCTTTCCACCTTCACTTGGCGGATAGATTCTTGCCGTTACAGTCATTTTATCCTGACTGACAATCATTTTACACTTTTCATCAACCGTAGGAATTTTTATCGGACTCAAAAAAAGGACAACCTTCTCCTCCCCCATATTATATAAGGCTGAGTTGATTGCCACAGGATCAAAGAGAACACCTATTCTCTCAAGATATTCTCTTAATTCCTGTACTTTAATTTTTTCCCCACCATCCGTTGGTGGTATCAAAACAAGGCTTACACCTTTTGCATCAATTGATATTTGAAAATAGCTGTTCATATTACTCCTTTCTTAGGGATTCAGAATGCCAATATATGCACCCATCTTCGTTTTCATTTTTTGCAATGCCTTGGTATGCAACTGTGAAATTCTAGATTCCGACACCTCCAAAACACGGCTTATTTCTTTCAGTGTAAGTTCCTCATAATAATACAATAATACGACCTTTTTTTCCTTTTCAGTCAAAAGTTCTAGTGCCTCAGCAAGCACTTCCTTAAGTTCACTTTTTTCAATCACTGATTCTGGCGATTCAAACCCGCCTGTTGTATTTTTATCAGAAGGAATATCGCTTCCCTGCTCCACATATTCATTCAAGGAAACAATATTATTCACTTTCATTTGTGACTGCCATTCTAAAAATTCATCTTGACTAATACCGAGCTTTGCAGCAATTTCTTCGTCTTTTGCTTCTCTACCTGTACTTTGTTCAATCTCCTTCATAGCAGCATCTATTTGTTTCTGCCTTTGCCTGATTGTTCTTGGAATCCAGTCCATCTTTCTAATCTGGTCCAAAATCGCACCTCGAATACGCAGACTTGCATAGGTTTCAAACTTTACTTCCTTTGTCATATCAAACTTATCAATCGCATCAATCAATCCAAAAACACCATAACTTACCATATCATCGTACTCTACACTATAGCCTAGATACATACTAAGTCGTCCTGCCACTACTTTTACTAATGGCGCATATTCCAAAATAATTTTTTCTCTTATCTCCGGTGTTTTTAGTCTGCTGTAGTCTTCCCAAAGTTTTCTGCGTACTGCTTCGTTCATTCTTTACCCCCGTCTATCACATCTCGTCCAGATTCTCATCAGTATATTCTTCCACAGACTCTTCATCCATGCTGTATTCTTCATCCGTGTCAAATTCCAAAGATTCTTCTTGGAATTCTTCTTCATCTGTCAATACATCTTCTTCGTTCTCTTCCGTATCTTTTTCCATTACACCACTATTTAACATAGTTATCATGTCCTCAATTTCACCTTGAGGAAGTACACGAGGCCGCACTGACATATAAAGATAACGTGCTACATCACCTATCACGTAAAACACAATCAGAACTATCAGTAAAACCCATAACATCGTATATAAATCATACTTTTTCACAAACATAATAATTGATGCCAATGCTCCTGCAAAAAGCATCAAAAATGGTGTAATAAGCTTTACCTTACCATTTTGCATTTTTTCTTTTCCCCTTTTTCTATGTGATACATGCAATATATCAGATTGTTTTTTCCGGTTTACCAGCGGAACGTATCACAAAATTACCGTTCTCAGGATAAAAAATAACGGTACGACCATAATTCAATCCTGTATCCTCTGCTTTTAGTGGTATCCCCAGCTCTTTAAGCTTCTTTTTGCTGGCTTCAACATTACGTTCGCCTACCCGAACCATATCCGACTTATTTTGGAACGCAAACATCTGTGCACCACCTGCAATTTTGGCTTCAAATCTAGACTTATTTCCACCTAAAGCGATAACTTGTTTTACTAGTTCTTCTATACCTGTATCAGCAAATTTGAATTTATTGGAATTATTCTCAATTTGTGTACTATCCGGTAGCATAACATGAGCCAAGCCACCCACTTTTGCAATCGGATCACGAATTGCGATACCAACACAAGAACCCAATCCCAGTGTCGTCACCCCGTCCGGACTCTTGCATGCCTTCAAATCAGCCATACCTACCTTTATAATCTCACTCATGGCTCCATGCCTCTTTCCTATGCACTACTATATGCTTAATCCTAACGCTGTTAAAATCTTACTATAAGATTCCAAATCAGGTAACAAAATAAAGTATCCATTCAAATCAACATCATCGGTAAATCTTGTCTGTATTAACAGAATCTGATCCCCCATAATACCAAATTCAATTGCCGGGACACTTAAAATTGCATTCAGCATATCGATATTCAAATCAGGCACAGACGGAAGCATTTTGAGATTTGTCAACTGCGACAAAGAATTGAGATAAGCGCCTGTAATAATATTACCTATTTCCTTCATTGCCGAAATTTCTATCTCATTAAATTCGCCATCTGCCATTGGTGTTCCCATAAGTTTAGACACCAACGCTTTACCGGCATTTTGTTCCAATATAAACATCATACTTCCGGTAATATCACCTTCAACAGCAAGATAGATTCCTGCCACAATCTGCTCTTCGCCTCCCATAACTTCTCCTACTTCACTAAAGTTAAGAAGTCGAACCTGCGGAACATGCATATCAACCTTGCATTGAAGCATCTGGGCAAGCGCCGTAGTTGCGTTGCCTGCCCCAATGTTTCCAAGTTCCTTTAATACATCATAATATTCTGCTGTAACCTTCTGAAAGCTTATCTTCTCTGCCATATAATACCATGCCCTTTACTTATGACTCATTCTCCGCTAACACAGAATGAATTTCCAAAAGTGAAATCAACTTATCATCGTACTTTCCTACACCGCTGAGGAACTTTGACTTATCCTCCTTATCATAAGATACTTTTTCAACATGTTCCTCGTCTAAGGTAACCACTTCTTTAACTTCATCTACCAAAACGCCAATAGAATCATGCTGTTCTAACGTAAGAATGATAATTCTAGTCTTTTTGGTAATCTCATCATCTGATAATCCCATTTTCAATCTAAGACTAATAACCGGAATAACCTCTCCTCGAAGATTAATAACGCCTCTGATATACGGTGTTACCTTTGGTACTCTTGTGATTTTCTGCATTCTTACAATATTTGAAATCAATTTAATATCAATACCATACTGTTCCTCACCCAATTGTGTAACAATGTACTGCGTTGTATTATATTCTCTTGGACGATTCAGGCTTTCTGCACGCTTCTGGTCATCCATTACTTTTAATTCTTCCATGTTATCCCTCCATCACACTAAATCAATGTGTTTGCATCTAAGATTAATGCTACTTCACCATTGCCTAAGATAGTTGCACCGCTGATAATCTTTGGTACTTTGATAAACTTACCCATAGACTTGATAACGATTTCCTGCTGTCCAATCAGTTCATCAACCACAAGACCTGCCTGCTTATCGCCCTTCTTAACAATGATTACTGTCATACTGCTCTTCTCGTCTTTTGTTGACTCAATATCCAGTATCTTATTAAGACGGATAATTGGAATAACGGTTCCACGAATATGTATAACTTCTTTATTTTGAACTAACTTTATCTCATCAGGAGAGATATCTTCAATTGTCTGTATAGAACCTAATGAAATGGCATACTTTTCATTTCCGATTACTACCATTAATGCCTGAATAATCGCAAGTGTAAGTGGAAGTCTGATTGTAAAGGTTGAACCTTCACCAAACTTTGTCTTAACTTCTACTTCACCACTTAAAGCCTCAATCTTAGATCTTACAACATCAAGACCCACACCTCTTCCAGATACGTCTGTAACAGATTTTGCAGTAGAGAAACTTGGAAGGAATAGTAAATCAACAATTTCCTTCTCAGACATACTCTCTGCCTGCTCAGCTGTAATGGTTCCACGCTCAATCGCCTTTTTCTTTACAGCCTCGGTATTAATTCCGCCACCATCATCTCTTACTTCGATGACTACGTTATTACCATCCTGATATGCATCAAGAAAAATTGATCCAACCTCTGGTTTTCCATTTGCAACTCTGACGTCATTTGGCTCAAGGCCATGATCTGCTGAATTTCTCAACATATGCATTAATGGATCGCCAATCTCGTCAACCACGGTTCTATCAAGCTCTGTATCTTCACCTGTCATATACAGTTCCATCTTTTTGCCAAGTTTCTTGGACAAATCACGAATCATACGTGGAAACTTTGCCACAACACTTTCGATAGAAACCATTCGAACTTTCATAACAGACTCATGAAGGTTAGTCGTTACACTTTCCAGATATTCAATCTGTTCATTTACATTCGAGTAATTTTCTCCATTGCTCTGCGCCGCTGTAGCTGCAGATACTAATGAGTTCTTTGCAATAATAAGCTCACTTACCAGATTCATAAGTCCATCTAACTTCTCCAGATCGACTCTGACTGTTCTATTAACAACTGGCTTTGTTGTCGTTTTCTTTACTTCTGTTTTTACAGCTGTTGTCTGAGCTACTGCAGGAGTTATTTCTTTTTTACCTTCCTGTTTTGTTGCTTCCTTAACCTCCTGTGCTTGCTGTGTGAGTTCAAATTCAGAGCAGAACACTTCTGCAATCTCAGATACGCTCTTTACTGCTGCAACCACTTCATCTCTTGTGCTTCCTGATATAAATATCAAACTAAAGGTAAGATCAAACTTTTCATCCTCAATATCCTGCGCAGATGGTTCTGATATAATAATCTCACCAAGCTTTTCTAACGCTTTGAATACCAAAAAAGCTCTAGCAGCCTTTAAAACACATGTTTCGTCAATATATACGGAAATGCCATAGGCTTTTAATCCTTCCTGATATGCCTTTTCTACCAGCATTCTCTCTGTATCATTAACCTTAATTTGTCTCCATTTTTCTTTATCAGCATTTTCAACTGTTTCTGCTGTTTTTTCTTTCGGTGCTTCTTTTGCTGGTGCTGTCGGCGCCTTATCGCCATTCAAAATACCATTTAAGATAGCAATAAGATCTGCATTGTCATTCGTTCCTTCATCTGTTGTTTGTTGAATGTTAGCAAGATACTCCTCTAACGCATCCAAACATTTGAACAATGTATCAATCATATCTGACTGAATCTTAATTGCTCCGTTTCTTACTTCCGAGAATACATTCTCCATATCATGAGTTAATGTCTGCATACGTTTAAATCCCATCGTACCAGCCATACCCTTTAACGAATGAGCAGCTCTGAAGATCTCATTAATAGTATCCATGTTATCCGGTTCCTGCTCTAAATCCAGAATCTGTGTGTTCAAATTCTGTAAATGCTCCTTTGTTTCATCAAGGAAAATTTCAAGATATTGACTTGTATCCATGCTACTTGACCCCCACATTCATTATTATTTCCTGGGCCACGTCATCCAATTCGACGACCTGATTCACTAATCCCGTAGCTGCTATACATTTGGGCATTCCATAAACGGTAGAAGTTGCTTCATCCTGTGCGATGACGTGTACTTTTTTTGCAGTTTCCAAATTCACGATTCCTTTTGTTCCATCCGCTCCCATCCCCGTAAGCACAACACATACGACTTGAGAATAATTGCTATTTTTCAAAGATTCATACATATAATTCGCGCAAGGCTTAACCCCTTCTCTTGGTGGTTCATCCGTATAGCTGATACATGCCTTTCCACCCTTGGTAACAACATTCATATGTTGTCCTCCTTTGGCAATATATACAGTACCATTTTCTACCGTCTCACCGTCTACCGCTTCTTTCACATTCATCTTGCTAAGTGAATTCAAGCGTTCTGCTAATGACTGAGTAAAACCTTTCGGCATATGCTGAACTATCAGAACAGGCGCTGCCAGTTCTGCCGGTAATCTCGGAATAACACTTTGTAATGCTTTCGGACCACCTGTGGAGCTTGCAATAGCTACAATCTTCTGCCCTCCAACTGCAGGCTGGCTTCTTCTTACGATATCAACAAGTTTTCTTGTGCTTTCTTCCTGTTTTTGTTTAGGAATTACACTTTCCTTCTGAATATTTGTTTGGCGACTTGTTACTACCGCATACAAAATATCAAGGAATTTTTTCTTGAACTGATCACCTTTTAAGTAACTAAGATTCGCTGGTTTCTCGACAAAATCAATCGCACCTAAGTCGAGTGATTCCAAAGTTACCGATGCACCGTCTTTCGTATCGGTACTTGCCATCATAATTCTTGCACGAATCTTGTCCTTTTGTAACATCCGTAAGAGTTGAATACCATTCAGCTTTGGCATATTTACATCTAGTACGACGCCGTCATACTCATTTTTTTTCAATAATTCATATGCCGCTTCTCCATCAAATGCCTGTTCAACAACCTGGAACCGTTCATCTGAATTGATTATATCACACATAACTCTTCTCATAAGTGCAGAATCATCAACTATCAATATTTTTTTCTTACTTTTTTCATTTAAAGAGTTAATTGTCATACTTTTCTCCTACCTTTTTCCATTTTTTCTATTTTTGCGTTCTTCATTAAAAATGTATTTGATAATTTCTTCACGAGTTATATTATCAATATATAAAAATTTCACACGATTCTCATATTCATTCTGACGCTTTTCAATTTCTCTTGAGAGTATAACTCTTGCTGCCAGTTTAAATTCTTTTTCCTTATCATTGAATGGAAGTCGAAATCTTAGGTATAATATGTTTCCTTCTTGAAACGGCTGCCTGGAAACAAATCGAAGTCCTCCACCACTTATATCAACAATAACACCACGTTTCATATCTGTTTCTGATATCAGATATCCTAGATGCTTTCCAAAAGCCTCTGCTTCTGCCTTATCCAATTCTTTCGTCACCATTTCAATAATGCAGTTAAATCGATAATACTCTCGTCTCTGATATTTATGCAGATTTGTGAGCATTTCCGTAACCAAAACATATGTATTATTTATCTTCTGTCTGTCAATTATTCTAATATTAGCATTATACATGCCTCCATGAGTGAAGAAACATACTTCATATTCCCCTTCTGTTGGCAGAAGTACCATTTTCGTTTTCTCCATCGGCATTACTATCATAATCTTTCCATCTTCCGATATATCAAAAACCGTAGATTTATACATTTTAATACCTACCGTTTCATCCGGCAAAGTCACTTCCTGTATGGATTTCATCTCAAGCTTATCGCCCGGCGAAATAAACTTTTCAATCATAGAAGCCTCCTGCTCTAATTTTTTTGCTAATACACCCATATTCCCCTCTCCTTATTTACCGTTACCCCATTTTTTTATTTGTAGCCACAATATGTGAGAAAAAAGCAGCCATTCCACGTTTCGAAAGGGTTCTATCGTATTCCTTATCCATCAACGCATATGCCATTTTCTCAAATGCTCTTGCCGACTTTGAATTTGGACTCTGCATGCTTACTGGCATCTGTTGCATAACTGCCTTTTCCAACTGTACATCCTGTGTTACTGCTCCCAAAAAAGAAATTGGAAGTTTTAAATATCTGTTTACTACAGAATATAATTTATTATACATTATTTCACCTTCATCAAACGAAGTAACCTTATTTGCAATCACTTTAATCTTGGAATCGTCTCGAGAATATCTCGAGTGGCTGTTTAATGCCTTTAGTAATGAATAAGAATCAGTAATTGATGTTGGTTCTGGCGTGGCCACTACTAAAATCTCACCGCTTGCTACCAAAAAATCAAGAACTGCATCCGAGATTCCTGCTCCAGTATCTACGATAATAATGTCTGCAATAGCATCCAACTTTGCCAGATTCTGAATAATATAATTCAAATAATCACGACTAAGGTTTGATAATCCGGTAATTCCGGAACCTCCTGAAATAAATCCTATATCCATCGGACCCCAGGTAATAATATCTGTTATGCTTTTACCTTGATAAATCAGATCACACAAATTATGTTTTGGTACTGCTCCAAACATAATTTCTATATTTGCTAATCCAAAATCTGCATCCAGAATAATAACTCTTTGTCCTAATTTTTTAAACTGGCATGCGAGATTAATTGCAGTATTTGACTTTCCAACACCACCTTTACCACTTGTTACGGTTATGACTCTTGCAAGTGGTTTTGGCGCAGGATTCATTTTTATGACATTTCGTAACTGTTCTGCCTGATCCATCATATTTTCACTCCCCCTCACACTTATTTTCTTCCACCTAGGAGCTGTTTTACTGTTGCTTGTGGATTGAAGTATGCAATATCATCGGGAACGTTTTGACCACATGTAACATAGGACAGCGAAGCACCTGTATACATCTTTAAGTTATAAATATTTCCAAGTGTTGATGTTTCGTCCAATTTTGTAAAAATAAGTTTATAATCTGCTATTTCTTTATAGGTATCCGCAATCTTCATTAAATCTCTATATTTTGTAGCTGCAGATAATACTAAAAACACTTCTTTTTTCGCATCCGTTTCAACCAAATGAATCAATTCACTCATACTCTCTCTTTGAGCTTCGTTATTTGGCGAATGCCCTGTTGTATCTACCAAAATATAATCGTATTCTTGAAAATCGCTGATTGCATTCGTTATTTCTTGCGCTGTATATACAACTCTAAATGGTACTTCCAAAATATTGGCATACGTTCTAAGTTGTTCTGCAGCTGCAATTCGATAGGTATCCGATGTAAGAAGAGCCACCTTTTTCTTCTGCTCTACTCGGAAAGAGGATGCTATTTTAGCAATCGTTGTCGTCTTACCTACTCCAGTTGGTCCCACAAAGAATAATACCTTAGGTCCCTTTTCTTCCTCTAACATATATGGCTTTCCAAATTTTAAAATCATTCTCTGATAAATATCAGAAAGCATATAGTCCATGCTGGAATCTTGCTTACAATTCTTCTCAATCTCATCAATAATCTCATTTGCATAGGTTTCATGCACTTCATTATCAATCATCTTGTTATACAACAGTCTTAAAAAATTGACTCTTGTCCGATTTTCTTCTTCCTTCTTCTGTGCTTCTAATGCAGCTTCCTTTTCTGCTTCCTCTGCTGCTGCTTTTTCCTCTTGCTGTGATAACTGTTTCTCTAAAAGATTCTGTAAATTATCCAATTTTTCTTCCAAAAGGCTTCCCTTGGAAGCATCTGCTTCCTCTGTGGTTCTTCTATGTTCCACTGTCTTGGATGCTTCTGTACTATTTGCTGTGCTCTTCTTCATTGCCTGTGGGAAAGCGGCAAGTACGTCTGCCACTGTCTCCCCCATCACTCTTGCATCCTCCATGACTGTTTCTGAGCCTTGTCCCGAAGCAAGCTTCACCGGCTGCTTCATCGGTATAATTTTTCCGGCCTGATTGCTTACATTCAAGTTTACTGATACCCCATCGGCTACTTCTTTAGAAACCTTATTCGAAGCAATTCCATATTTTTCGCTTTCTTCTTCCTTTGCCACAGTTACTTCTACTTTTGTTCCTTTAAAAACACCAAGTAAGCCTTTCGCTTTTACTGTTTTGACATTCATTTCTACAATGCCTTCTCCAAGCTCCTTCTTTGCACATTCTAATGCTTCTTCTTTTGTTTTTCCTTGAAATTTCTTAATAATCATTATGCCGTCACCATTCCTACTGATTGTAATTCTACGCTTGTGTCAATTTCATTATATGACACTACTACCAAATCCTTATAATAATCCTCTGTCAGTCGCTTGAAATACATTCTGACAATTGGAGAAGTTATTACGATAGGATTCTTGCCAAGTTTTTCTAACTTGCCAACCTCCACCTCAACAGATGCCATAATATCCTTCGTTTTATCCGGATCAAGAGTTAAATATGCTCCCTGCTCCGTCTGCTTCACACTTCCCATAATTTCCTGTTCTAACTTTGGATCCAATGTTACTACACTGGTTGTTTCATTTATTGGAAAATATTTATTGGATATTGCCCTCTTAAGGCTTTGTCTAACATATTCTGTCAAGATATCCGTATCCCTTGTCGTTGCCGCATGATCTGCCAGTGTTTCAAAAATCGTTACTAAATCCCTTACAGAGATGCCCTCTTTTAACAAATTCTGTAATACTTTCTGAATATCACCAAGACCAAGCAACTTTGGAACAAGTTCTTCCACAAGGGATGGATTGGACTCCTTTACGTTGTTGACCAGATTCTGTACATCCTGTCTTGTAAGTAAATCTGCAAGATACTGCCTTATAATCTCCGTCAAATGTGTTGCAATAATAGAAGGTGGATCTACTACCGTATAACCAACACTTTCTGCTCGTTCCCTTTGGTTTTCTGTAATCCAAATAGCCGGAAGGTGGAAAGATGGCTCAAAGGTTGGAATACCCGATATTTCTTCCTCTACAAATCCTGGATTCATTGCCATATAGTGATCAAATAGAATCTCTCCTTCACTAACCTGTATACCTTTAATCTTGATAATATACTGATTCGGATTAAGCTGAATATTATCTCGTAGACGAATAATCGGAACGACTGTCCCCAGCTCTAACGCTATCTGTCTTCGAATCATAACCACTCGGTCAAGTAGGTCACCACCCTGATTTACATCTGCAAGTGGGATAATGCCATATCCAAATTCCAACTCAATCGGATCAACCTGTAAAAGAGAATTGACATTTTCCGGTCTTCTGATTTCTTCCGCTGATTCTTCGTCACTGTCAACCTGCGCTTCAATTTCTGCTGTTTCAATCGTATTTGCAACCATTCTTCCACATACGATAAAAATGGCTCCCATCGGAATAAAAATCAAATTACTTAATGGAGTAATAATACCCAGTACCGTAATCACTCCACCCACCATGTATAAAACTTTTGGCAATCCAAACATCTGTTTAACAAGAACGGTACCAAAATCTGCTTCTTTTGATCCTTTTGTTACCAAAATACCTGTTGATAGCGAAATGAGAAGCGAAGGTATCTGACTTACAAGTCCATCACCAATAGTAAGAATCGTATACTTATCAAGAGCTGCTCCAAACTCCATATTCTGCCTGATAACTCCCATTACAATACCACCAACAATGTTTACACCTGTAATGATGAGTCCTGCCACTGCATCTCCCTTTACATACTTAACTGCACCATCCATAGAGCCAAAGAAACTTGCTTCATCTTGAAGCTTCTGGCGCCTTTCTTTTGCCTGTGCATCGGTAATCGCTCCTGTATTTAAATCTGCATCTATCGCCATCTGCTTACCTGGCATTGCGTCCAAAGTAAATCTGGCTGTTACTTCTGCAACTCGTTCAGAACCTTTGTTGATAACAACAAACTGTACAATCAATAAGATGATAAATACTACGATACCGATAACGAGATCGCCACCACCTACAAATCCCCCAAAAGTAGCAACAACATTTCCCGGATCTCCTGTAGTAAGAATCAATCTAGTTGAGGATATGTTCAAAGCAATTCGAAAAATTGTTGTGAACAATAATATAGTTGGAAAAAATGACATATCCAACACTTCTTTAACAAACATTGTGACAAATAAAATTGTGAATGCAATCGCGATGTTAAATGCAAGTAATACGTCAAGCAATGTACTATTGATTGGTACAATCAACATAACAACTGCTGCCAGTAAATACAGTGCAACTCCCAAGTCCTGCTTCTTCATCTGCTGTCTCCCCTTTTCAAACCTTCTCTGAAGCCACTTAATAGGCTACGAAAAATACATCCATGTATTCTTCTTCTGTAAAGCTCTATGTTATTTCTTTACAGCTTTCCCTGCATCTTATATACGAAAGCAAGCACTTCCGCTACCGCTTGATACAGCTCCGGCGGTACTTCCTGACCGATTTCCACATTTGCAAATAGCATTCTGGCAAGCGGTTTATTTTCTACAATCTCTATGCCTTCTTCTCTGGCTGCCGCTTTAATCTTCTGAGCCAGATAATCAGCACCCTTGGCTACGACAATCGGAGCCGCATGTTCTTCCGGTGCATATTTGATTGCTACTGCAAAATGTGTCGGGTTTGTAATTACTACATCCGCTTGTTTCAAATCCTGCATCATTCTTCTTTGCGATACTTCGCGCATTTTCTGCCTGATTTTTCCTTTAATCTGCGGATCTCCTTCTGCATTTTTATATTCATCCTTAACTTCCTGTTTTGTCATCTTAATATCTTTATTAAACTTGTACTTTTGATATGCAAAATCCCCAAAAGCAATGACTAGAAAGAAAAGTGATATTTTCAATCCTAAATTAATAACAATACTGCCAATCAACTCCAATGCTTGATTCATTGGCATTTCATAAAACTTATAAAGATATATCCAATCATCTTTTATGGTGTCATACACCACATAACTGATTAAAGTAACCTTTAAAATTGACTTCAGCAACTCCATCAGCTTTTCTCCTGAAAAAAGTCGCTTCATACCAGATATCGGACTTAACTTACTAAACTTCGGTTGCAATGGTTTGCTTGACACTTTAAATTTAAACTGCATCATATTTACAATAAAAGCAATTGCAACACCAACCGCAAAAAACGGTAATAATATTAATAAAATTTCCAAATATACAGATTTAAACAAAATATTATAATCTTCTTTTACAATATTCCCTTCCCAGTACGTTGTATATTCTGGGAACTTTTCATAGACATTGCCAAACAACTCCATAAATTGTGTTCCCATATGTCCAATCCAAAACTTCAATATAAGAAATAATGCAATAAGCTCAACACCGCTGGAAAGTTCCTTACTCTTAGCAACTTTGCCATCTTTACGGGTGTCTTCTTTCTTTTTGGCGGTAGGTTCTTCTGTTTTCTCACCGCCAGGTCCTTCTGCTGCGAAGAACTGTAGGTTTAATTCTAAAATCACATCATGCCCTCCACGACTGCTACCATTATCTGTTGTATCTGTGTCGAAATAAAACTACAGATATTTGGTAACATTCCAATTGTCAAGAATAAAACACTAAGTCCGGCTAATAATTTCAATTGGATACCTACAGAGAACATATTCATCTGTGGTGCAAGCTTAGCCAACAGGCCAAGTACAATATTCATTAATAATATACTTGCAAAAACCGGTAAACAAATTCGAAATCCTATTATAATATAATCACTTAAAAATCCAATTACCGTTACAAGCAATTCATCTGTGTGAATAACAGCTCCTCCAACCGGAATCAAAGCAAATGTCTCCATTAGCGCTTTTAACAGATATCTATGTAATCCTGTTACATAAAGTATTAATGTTACACCATACTGCAATAACAAACCTGTAATGGAAGACTGCTGATTCGTAGTCGGATCAAACACATTCGCCATTGATAAACCAATCTCCATATCAATGATTCTTCCCGCAAATAAAACAATGGAAGTACACAGTTGTGCTCCTGTTCCTAGAAACAAACCTACTGCAACTTCCTTCATGACGATAACACTATAACCAAATACGCTGCTGTATTCCGGATATACGTGTGGTTGAATGAATGTATACATTACATAGGCTATGAACACACTTAATCCAATTTTAACAGTATTGGGAACTCCCCTCTGATTAAAAAAAGGAGCTGCAAATACAAAACTTGCAATTCTTACAAGTACAAGCAGGAAATATTCCAGTTCCTGTACCGGAAAAGATAAGTCTACCATGAAGTCTAAAAAACTCCTTTCCGATTATCGAATGTATAATGAAAAATTTCTCCACAACTCTTCCATAAATGTAGTCATCCCATTTAACATCCAATGCCCTATTAGCATTAAGGTAAGAAACATTCCTACCATCTTGGGGACAAAGGTCAGTGTCTGTTCCTGTATAGAAGTCACTGTCTGAAACACACTAACAAGTAAACCAATTACCAAAGATACTATTAATGGCGGAGCAGCTGTTTTTAAAACAAGAAACAACGCTTCACGCACAATATCAACTACAATATCTACATTCATCTGCTACCCGCCTTTCTAATAGAATGTCCTTACCAAATTTACAATAACTAAATTCCATCCATCTGCAAGAACAAATAACAAAATCTTAAATGGCATGGAAATCGTTGTTGGCGGCAGCATCATCATACCCATACTCATCAGTACACTCGCTACTACCATATCAATGACAATAAACGGTATATAAATCATAAATCCCATAATAAATGCCGTTCTTAATTCACTGATAATAAAACTTGGTATTAATACTGAGGTTGGTACCGCATTCAAATCTTTTCCATCCCATGGAATATTTGCAATCTGCATAAATGCATCTGCATCCTTTGTCTGCGCATGAGTCATCATGAATTCTCGCATCGGCTCCATTGCTACAGAAAAAGCTTCCTCTGTAGTAAGTTCACCGGCTTCAAAAGGAATAATCGCTTCCTCATACACTTCCGTAAATACCGGTTGCATGATGAAAAATGTTAAAAATAACGAAATTGCAATCAATATTTGATTTGGCGGCGCAGTTGTTGTGTTTAATGCCTGCCTTGTAAAGTGAAGTACAATAAGTATTCTTGTAAACGATGTTAATGTTACCAGTAAAATAGGTGCTAGCGATATCAGGGTTAGAATCAATAAAATTCTTAACGTACCTGATAATTCCCCATTTCCATTGTCATAAGAAATGGTAAGATTGTTCGCTATATTTAATTCCTTTAAATCCTCTCCTGTTTCTGCTGTTCCCGGATCCTTGATGTTTGTCCTATTTTCATCAATTGGCTCATTCGAAAGAATCGAATCCGCTATGATATCATCATTCGTCGCATTTGCCACCATTGTATCTGCCCCAAGTATGACAAGTATCATGCAAAGCATATACAGAAAAGTTTTTATCTTGTCACGAGTAATTTGTTTCTTCATAAATTTCGCCTACTTCTTCTGTTTCGTAATTTTTGCCTTCTCCAAAATTTCTTTAAAACTCATAGTCGTTCCAAGTTGTGATTCCCCTAATTTTAACTCTTCTTGAGATACTTCACCCAGTAAAGTAACCGTGTCTTTACACACTATCATGGAATAATATTTATCGCCCACTCTTACAATCTGTATATATTTGTTCTGAGCGATCCGAAACGTATCTACAATCTCCATATTGGAATTCTGCATTCTCCCCTTTTGAAGTCCTGCTGTAAACTTTGTTGTATAATACGTAATCGCCAGAACAAATATAAATATGAGTATTACGGTAATCAATTGAACTATTGAGTCAAACCTATTAGATGTCATTGATAAAAGCATATTTCATTAACCTACTACCTTCTTAACTGCCTCTAATACTCTTTCTGCCTGGAAAGGTTTTACGATGAAATCCTTTGCACCAGACTGTATTGCCTCGATAACCATTGCCTGCTGTCCCATTGCTGAACACATGATTACATTCGCAGCCGGATCAATGGCCTTGATACCTTTTAACGCCTGAATTCCATCTAATTCAGGCATTGTGATATCAAGTAATGTAAGATCCGGAGATACTTCTTTAAATTTGTCAATAGCAATTTTTCCATTTTCTGCCTCTGCAGCCACTTCATAACCATTTTTGGTTAAGATATCCTTAATCATCATTCTCATAAAAGCTGCATCGTCTACAATTAGAATTCTCTTGCCCATTTTTTACCCTCCATTTATCGGTAATTCCTTATTTGATAATTTCCATAATTCTTACGCCAAAGCTTTCCTCGATTACTACGACCTCGCCTTTTGCTACGAACTTACCATTGACTAGAACATCTATCGGTTCTCCTGCAATCTTATCAAGTTCAATAATCGTTCCGGGAGCAAATTCTAATATATCGGATATGGATTTACTCGTTCTTCCAAGCTCTACAGTAACTTCTAACGGAACATCTTTTATCAGTCCAATGCTTTCGGCGCTTACCATTTCCGTGCCTCCAGCAGCAAAGTTTTGGAATTGTGCCGGCTGAATATTCACATTTGGCATTCCATATGGCGCTCCATAATTCATCGGCATTCCCATTTGTGGCATAGCCATCTGCGGCATTCCCATCTGTGGCATTCCCATACCCATCTGATTCATATCCATGCTCTGCTGTGGCATTGGTGCCGGTGTTGGTGTCGGTGCCGCTGGCGCTGGCGCTGGAGTTGATGCCATTGGTGTTGGCGCCGGTGTCGGTATTGGTGCCGGCTCCTCAGTCGCTCCCCCACCCATCTGATTTGTCATAAAAGTCTCATAAATTGATTTTGCAAAATCAAGCGGATATAACTGCATCAATGTAGAATCTACCAAGTCGTCTATTTGCATACTAAAAGAAATTTTTACAAATTCATCACCAAGTAATGGTGTCAATTCTTTTGGCTCTCTACTATGTAAATCAACAAGACTTGCTTCTGGTGGACTAATATCTATTGTCTTGCCAAGCATTGACGAAAGCGACGTTGCTGAAGATCCCATCATCTGATTCATAGCTTCTGAGATAGCGCTCAAATGCAATTCTGAAATTTCACCATCTACATTTGTGCCATCGCCGCCCATCATTAAGTCAGTGATTACTTTTACATCATGCTCCTTTAACACTAAAATATTAGTACCATTCAAGCCAACTGTGTACTTAATCTGAATAAACACACATGGTTTTTCATAATTTCCTACCACTTCATCCCATGTCGTTTCTTCTACAACAGGAGTTGTTATGTTAACTTTTTTATTAACTAAAGAATACAATGTTGTAGCTGAGGTTCCCATACTAATATTAGCTACCTCACCAATTGCATCCTTTTCTACTTCTGTTAATTTTCCCCCACCAGATGAGCCTTCCTCCATTGTAACAGTCGCTGTACTGGTTTCCATTCCGCTGTCTGCTGATAAATCAACACCATTCAACAGCGCATTTATTTCATCTTGAGATAACATACCATCCATTGTCTATTCCTCCTCCCTGTTAACTGATGTTATTCTCACCGCATATGCTTCCTTACTTGCACCCGGTACTGCCGAGAACTTCTTAATATTACCTACGTAAACATCAAGTTCATCATCCACTTTAGAATCCAGCCTGATAATATCACCAACCTGAATATTTACAAAGTCATTTACTGTTATTACACTCTTACCAAGTACTGCTTTTACAGGAACATCAACTTTACGAACCATAGTCTCAATGAATTGTTCGTAGTCTTCTTCATCCATCTTCTGCATATTTGCAAACCAAAACTTAGTGTTCAGCCTGTCCATAACAGATTCTAATGTAAAAAATGGAAGACATACATTCATTAAACCTTCGACATCACCAACTTTGACATTCATCGTAACTAACGCAACCATATCACTCGGTGAGATTATCTGTGCGAACTGCGGATTTGTCTCAATCCTTTCTAAATAAGGATTGACCTCCGTCACGTTCTTCCATGGCTCTCTGAGCAATTGCATACAGATTACCATGACACGTTCAATAATACTCATCTCAATCTCCGAGAACTCTCTGGTCTTTTCCAATGTTTCTCCTTTTCCGCCCAACATTCTGTCAATAATTGCATACCCAAGACCGGATGTAAGTTCCATTATGATACTTCCTTGTAATGGTGAAAAGTTGACAATTGTAAGTAATACCGGATTCGACAAAGCGTTTGAAAATTCTGCAAAGGTTACTGTTTCCGAACTCGCTACGCTCACCTGTACATTTTTGCGCAAATATACAGGTAAATTCGTAGATAGTAATCTTCCATAATGTTCAAAAATCATGCCTAACGTTCTTAAATGTTCCTTAGAGAACTTTGCAGGACGAGAGAAATCATAGTTTTTAACTTGTTTTTCTTCCTTTTCCTGCATTGCTGTCTCTGCATCCAACTCACCGCTACTTAATGCCGCAAGCAAGCTGTCAATCTCGCTTTGAGATAATACCTCTCCCATGTTGCTAATCACCCCCTGTAGCTGTAATAAAATGGTTCAAGAGAACCATTCGAGGTTTATTCCGTTTTATGAATACAAGAAACTAAATGATACTCCAAAGATAAAATCAGAGCCATATAATTCCTGAATCTTTTGTAAGATTTCTGCCTTAATTTGTGATGGATTACCTGAAGCCTCCTCCATAGTGTAATTTGCAAGTACACTAAAGATAATATCTTCAATCAATCCTTCTTTGGATGAGAAATCTTCTGTATAATATGTTGCATAGTCTTCATGGGTTGAGTTAATAGATAAAGATACTTTGCCTACCGCATAATGAACTTTTCCATCAGCTCCTGCTTTTAACGGAATCGTCATCTCTGTATTACTCAGAGTATATACAACGGTATCCTGCTGAGAAACAGCACCTGCAACGCCTGTCTTTTCGATTCCGTCTATTTCAAGACCAATAATAGTAGAAATATCCGCAACCAATGCTGCTGTTTTCTTAGATGCACTTGTTACGCTAATCATCATAATTGCCGATAAAACAATATTAACAACTAACAGTGCTAGAATAATAATAGATAATAGATTTTTCTTCATTTCATGCTCCCCCTTTTAATAGGCACTCAATGCGTTATAAATTTTAATTTCAACTCTTCTGTTTTTTGCTCTTCCTTCCGGTGTAGCATTATCTGCCACCGGTATATATTCCCCTCTTCCTGTGTGTTTCATCACACCAGGATCTAACGCAGCATTATCTTTTAAATAATTAAATACAGCTAATGCTCGATAGCTACTTAATACGTCATTATTTTCATATCTGCCACCATTTAATGGAACAGAATCTGTATGACCCTCAATTTCAACTGTGTGATCTGCATATTTTGTAAGTATCACACCTATCTTATCTAATACCGGAATCGCTTCTCTTTTTAAACTTGCTTGTCCTGAATCAAAAAGGAATGCTCCACTTAATGATAATATAACACAATTTGCATTAAATTCCACATCAATTTTGTCTTGCATCATACTTTCTGCTATAGACTCTTCTATTCTCTCTGCAAGTTCTTCTGACTGCTTCATCTTTTCTTCTTCCATGTTAGACAGAAGTTTTTTTAACTCTTCCTCAGTCATATCCAGTTCTTCCAGCATTGCTTTTAATTCTTCTTCTGTAAGTCCAAGTCTTTCTTCTAGTTGTATTCCTTGTGCGTTTTCTTCGAATTCAATATCATCACTGTCACTTGCCGCTGTTTTTCCAGTCGTGTTAAAAAATTCATCCAACTGATTCAACTGACTCACACCATTACTCACCAAAATACCATCACCAATGGCTTTTGCTCCACCTTTAAATATACTTATCGTCTGTTGAAAAGACTGTGCTGCCTCTTCAAACTTAGCCGCGTCAATAGATGACATAGAGAACAGCATTACGAAGAAACACATCAGCAAAGTCATCATATCCGAGAAGGTACCCATCCATTCGTCTAGGCCTTTTTTTACTTCCTCTTCTTTCTTTTTTGCCATTAAGCCTCACCTCCGGCTCCTTCTTCACTTGTACTGGTTCTATCCTTCGGTGCAAGGAATGATTTCAATTTTTCTTCAATAACTCGTGGGTTTTCACCTGCCTGTATTGACAATAAACCTTCAATCATAATTGATTTTGCCTGTATTTCAATTGCATTATTAGCCTTTAACTTATTTGCAACCGGTGTACACAACCAGTTTGCGAGTACAGAACCATAGAACGTTGTAATCAATGCAACCGCCATGGAAGGTCCCAGAGCTGAAGGGTCAGACATATGTTGTAACATAATAACCAAACCAACCAACGTACCAATCATCCCCCACGCAGGTCCCATAGAAGCACACGTCTCCCAAAAACCAATTTTAGCTTTATGTCGTTCTTCGATACTATCAAGCTCTGTTTCCAAGATACTCCTTACTAACTCCGGATCCGTACCATCTACAATAAGCAGAATCCCTTTTTTCATAAACTGATCATCCAAATCTCCTGCCGCTTCTTCCAAAGAAAGCAAACCTTCTTTTCTGGCAACATTCGACAATTCAATAATCTTTGTAATCATCTCCGGAATATTTACTGTTACCGATTTAAAAACCAAAGTAACACTCTTTAAACCGCCTATAAAATCTGACATTGATACAGACGCCATTGTCGCACAAAATGCACCGCCAAATGTAATGAATATTGATGCTGGATCAATAAAAAATCCAATTGCGGCAACACCATCTTCACCACTGACAATACCGAAGATTACAAGTCCCATACACGCTACCAGACCAATAATTGACGCTAAATCCACTTTTTTACACACCCCTTTTACTTATCAAACACAATTTGACATTTCTTATATATCTATAATACTGTAAGGTTACATAAATTGCAACAATTTTCTGAAAATTTTGTCATTTTTTTATTAATTTTCCGCATGAATATTTGAAAAAACATCTTTTCTCGTTATTCTCACCAGCTCTTTAACCTCCTGGCGGCTTTCTTTCACAATTAATTTCTTGCCGGACGTTAACGTAATCATGGTATCCGGTGTTTCTTCTACCGTCTCAATTAAGCTTGTGTTCACAAGCATTTTCACGCCATTAATTTTTGTTACTTCAATCATTTTATAACCTTGCCTTTCCAATATCTGCAAACTTTGGGCCGCAGGCACAAATTTGCGTGTGAAAAATTTATTTTTCACACTATAGCCTTGCCTTTCTGTCTCCAAAAAGGGAGAATTACATAGTAATTCTCCCTCAATGCCTTACTGATGTTAAACTACGATGTCAATTTATCTCTTTAAGTTTACAAGTTCTTCAAGAAGTGTATCAGATACAGTAATGATACGGCTGTTTGCCTGGAAGCCTCTCTGAGTTGTAATCATCTCTGTAAATTCTGAAGATAAGTCTACATTACTCATTTCCAATACACCAGTATTCATGCAATGACCGTTTGCACTAATATCAATACCGATACCATTAAAGTCACCTGAGTTCTGAGTTGCAGAATAGAGATTGTTTCCTTCCTTCTGAAGACCGGATGCATTTGCAAATTCTGCTACTGCTATCTGTCCAAGAAGTCTCTTCTGTCCATTACTGTAGGATGCATAAATCATACCATTTGTCTGAATCGAAACACCCTGTAAAGTACCTAGTGCTCTTCCTGCTTCTAATCCCTTTACATCTCCCTTTTCCATTTCAATGGTTGACTTACCCTTATTATCAGATACTAAAGTTTTAGAGAAGTCAACATTAATCTTAGTAAATGCTTCTCCTAAGGATGATAAATCAAGTGTTGCACTGGTGTTGTTGTCTCCACCACCGCCCTGTACTCCTGTAAGTACACCGTCTTTTCCGTCGTAGGTAAGAATGATACCGTTCGGAATATGCTTATTGGTTACCTTCATATTAAGGGTTGATGGATCAAGCTCAAAAGTATTAACCTCATCCATACTAATTGCTCCACCATATAATGTTGCAAAAATATCTTCTGCGGTATATGTAACCGTATTTCCATCAGACATGGTTACATCAACTGTATATCCGTCATTAAAACTCCATTTACCTGCATCTACTTTAAATAGCCCATCACCTCCCTGACAAAGATTTACAGAAACCTCTACTTTCTTAGTAGGATCTGCCGTATCATCCACATAATATGCCACATGTGTTGCTGTTCCTGGAACAACCGAACCTTCTGCTAATCCAAAAACTTCTGATACATCCACATCTGCTGGTGAACCTAAAAGATTTGCTTTCTCGTCCGCATCTACTACACCATCTTTATTTCCTTTTTGATCAAGAATTGATGTACCAGTAGAATCAATAATATCCTCTAACTCTACATAATACTGATAATCTCCTCCAATCGGGTGATTTGCATTATGAATACTCATCTTTGCTGTATAACTAAATCCAACATTATCATAAATCTGTAAATTTATCATTTTGCCAGATGCTTCACCCTGATTTTTATCATTCCAATCTACAATACCACTTGCTGTTGCTGACTGTGTCCACTCTGCACCATAGGTCTCATTGTCACCCATAACCTTCAATGGCTTTACGGTATCCGGTTTAATATTCATGGTCTGTGGATCTACCTCCCATCCCATAACATTATAACCGGTACTTGACATGGCAAGATTACCTGCTGCATCTACATAGAAAGAACCGTCTCTTGTAAAGAAGGTATCTACACCGTTACTAACAACGAAGAACTCACTTCCTGCTATCTTTAAATCAAAAGGATTACCTGTTGACTGTGTTGCACCTTCTTCTGTAATTTTTGTAGAAATTGCTGCTGTCTGAACACCAAGACCAATCTGTCTAGGGTTTGTACCTGCTGTTCCAGTCTTTGCATTTGGTCCTGTTGCTGCCTGTGTTGTCTGATACATAAGATCAGAGAAATTGATTGACATGCTCTTATAAGCTGTTGTATTTACGTTTGCAATATTGTTACCAATAACGTCCATTTTTGTCTGGTGTGTTCTTAAACCTGATACACCAGAATACATTGATCTCAGCATAACGATTGACCTCCTAATTTTCTTGCCGTATTCTGCTTCCTCTGTCATTCAGAAGCGTAAGCCTCCTTTAAAGGTCCGGCTATTATGTTATTACGGCTCCATCAATATTTGTAAAAATATTTTCTTTTGTTCCCCCCTGCACAAATGCAGTAATTACTGTGTTGCTTTTTGTATCTACGATAAATGCGAGTTCATCAATCAGTACTAAGGATTCCTTAATCCCTTTATCTCCCGCCTTTTTCGTACCATCCTTCAACCTTTCCAGTTGTTCCTCTGTAAGCTCGATATTCCTATCATTCAATCTATTGGCTGCATGTTTTGAAAAATGAACTTGTCCATTTTCCTGTGTTTTTTGAAGAATCTCTTCAAAACTTAATCCTTCAGCAGTCTTGATTGCTGGCCTACTCTTTTGCCCTATTAAAAACTGATCTTGTAGCTGTTCAATGGAAAGGAATTGCTTATTATTTATATTCATAACCATATCTCCTTACCCTTGTTGGCTTTTCTTAAACATTTTCTGTATCTTGTGTCAGCTGGTCTAACATGTCTCCTGTATCTTCACTACCACTTTGTGTGCCATCAGATGTCTGTTCATTACTCGAAGCATCACTTGAGTCGTTCTCTTTACTTCCTTCTGTTTTTTCTGAAGACTGTGTTCCTCCAGTCGCTTCGCTTCCTTCTGCCTTTTCTGAAGGCTGTGTTCCTCCGGTTGCTTCGCTTCCTTCTGCCTTTTCTGAAGGCTGTGTTCCTCCGGTTGCTTCGCTTCCTTCTGCCTTTTCTGAAGGCTGTGTTCCTCCGGTTGCTTCGCTTCCTTCTGCCTTTTCTGAAGGCTGTGTTCCTCCAGCCGCTTCGCTTCCTTCTACCTTTTCTGAAGGCTGTGTTCCTCCAGCCGCTTCGTTTCCTGCACCTGCTATTCCTGAAGCCTGACCTTCTGAAGTATTATTTTTGTTTGTCATATTTAAAGCTGAGATTTGAACCAACAAATCATCCATCTTTTTATTAAATGCATTCAATACATCATCTAAGGTAGTTACCTTTTCTGTTGTCTCTTCATTAAACGTTATACCCAACTGTTCCATCTTCTTGATGTATGCTTCGTATGAAGATACATGACCCGCTGCATACTTATCAATGTAATTCTTCTGATACTCATTAAGGCCATTATAAAGCTTATATACTTTACCAACAGTATTTTCGTATGACTTATCGATTAAGTTCAGATTTGGAAGTGCTTCTACCATACCTACAAACTCAGTATATAAATCATATGCCGTAAAGTATTCTTCACTTGCAACACTATCAAGGTCACCGATCGAGTATTTCTCTTCATCAATAACAAGAAGTGCCTCGCCATCTTCTACCGTAACATAATCTACCATACCTCTCTTATAGCTTGTCTCACCTGTGCTTTCACTTGTTACCTTCATAACAACTTCTTTTCCAATCATGCTGTTTGCACGTAGCAAATCCATGGATTCTCCCATTTCTGTCATTTGCTCTACCTGTGTAAAGGTTGCATACTGAGAAACCCATTCTGTATTACTGGTTGGCTCTAACGGGTCTTGATTCTGCATTTCCGCTACCAATAAGGTAAGAAACATATCACTATCTACACTTGACTTATTTTTTGCACCCGTAAGAGAATCCGAAGAAGCTGATGATGTTTTTAATTGTCCATCTACGACTGGTGCCACTAAACTCATAACTTATTTCCTTTCTTTCTACGCAAGTAAATCCATCCTATTGCCACCCATTGCCATCATTTCCATGGCAATTCTTGTTGCATCATCTGCTCCTGTCATTTCTTCGAGCAGTTCATCTGCATCCTCAAAAGAATTCAGATTGATGCTTGTTTTGCGGATTTTGTGAATACCGCCTGTCTCTTGGTTTTGTTCCTGTTGTCTGTCATTTGCATTTTGTTCCAGATTTTTTTCCATTTGGTGACTTGCTACAGATACTTCAATCGCCTCTACTCTAACCCCCTGTTCTTCAAGATTCTGTTTTAACTGCGACACCTGTGATTCTATCGCATTCTTTACGATTTCATTTTCTGTTGTAAGCTGTGCTGTAACAACACCACCTTTTGTAGCAAGTGTAACTTTTACGTTTCCAAGACTTGCCGGATGAAGCTGTAACTCCATTTCTGTCAGTTCTTTTCCATTCTGTATTTTTACATAATCTGCAAGCTGTTTCAAAATACTTTCTGTATTCTGTGTTCCTGTACCTTGTAACTTGCTCTCTTCTGCCAACTGTGCAATTTCATCTGACATATTTTGAAAGCTTTGCATATTCTGCTGTTGCTGTTGAAATAATGAATCCTCATTTTTTCCTGCTTCTGCATTTTTTTCAATACCTTCTGTAGAATCCTGTATTTCTTCTACTGGCTGCATATCCTGCATATCATTTTCGTTCTTCACAATAATTGGTACTTCTCCAGCTTGTGCTTTCATTTCTTCTTTCGCTACCTCGAACGGAAGAATCTGTGCTTGATTCATCTCTGTCTCTTCTCGTGATAATTGCTGGTCTATTAACAGTTTCAGCTGATCCATAATTGATTCCAGCTCTTCATCAGAAAGCCCTGTTGCATTTAAAAGCTCCTGTGTTTTTTCCTCTACCATCTGCATTAGATCCTGTAAAGTTAGATACATTTCCTCATCCATCACAAGCTGAATCGTCGAATCTTCACCAGTTAATGCTGTCATAATCGATGCCATATTATCAGGATTAAGTAAATCAATTGGTTGTAGTCCAAGCTGTTCTAAAACATCCACCAGCTCTTCTTCGCTTACCTCAAGCATTTCCTCTATTTCCTTCATTACATCTTCTACTGCATCTTCCAACGCGGTTTCTATCTCTTCATCAATTGACTCAGCTTCTGATACATTATTCAGCTTATCAGACGTGTCATTTTCAACTTCCTTACTACCAAAATCCTCCTTTTTAGGAGTTTCCTTCGCCTTAAAGTCTTCCTTAGCTTCATATGTATCTTTCGTTTGCGAAACATCATTTTTTTCAACCATTTGATTATTTGGCTGATGCACAGTCTGTTTTGCGTGGTCTTTGGCCTGATTCATAATCTGTCCAAAGTCTCGCTCTTTTGACTGTGCAGTTTCTGTTTTCTTTGCAGTGTTTGCATGAGAGACTGATTCCATTCCATACATCACATCTCTCACTGGTGCACTTGTCATATCATTTCCTCCTCTCTTTTGTTTTCAATGTGCTTAATCTATTAAACAAAATGCGCTCACAAAAGCGCATTTGCTTACATAATATATATCGGTAATTTTCCTGTTTTTTTAAGAGTTTGGATCCATTATTTTGGTAATCCTTGCAGCTACTCCAGGATCCATCGCTCCCATAATAGCTCCTCTGTCTTCTACTCCTAATGATTCTAAAATCTGTGCCGCAAGCTCCAGATTATCTGTCATAGCCCCAAGTATTTTAGCAGCCTCTGCCGCCTGCATTTTACTAAATGTTGTAGCATACTCTTTCATCTTCTTATCTGTCGCTTCAGATTGAATCACCTGCTTATACAGCTGTTCTGCTGTTGTCGGATCCATTTCTTCATAGTATTTCTGATATTCATCTGGTCCAGGTCCATTTTCTGCATATACAACTTCTTGGTAGAACTCCTCCTTAATTTCCTGAAACGCTACCTGATTATCTTCAAACGTTTTCAAACGCTTCACTTCCGCCTTTAACGCTTCAATCTGTTCTACATAAGTTGTGTTTGAAGATTGTAGCTGTTCTATCTGCAACTCCAACTTCTTAATCTGCTCTGCTGCATCCTTTAAGCTACTATAGCCACCATACGTTTCTTCCTTTTTCACAGTCTCTACTGTTGATTCTGACGGCAGAATCATATTAATGACCGGTATATCTTTAAATATTGGTGTTAAAACATTAGAGCCAAACCCACCAACATCCATTTTTATCAACAGCCCTAGAATTCCAAGCCAGATTACAATAATAAACAAAGTAACAATAACTACCGAAACACTATTTCCATCAATTTGCTCATCAAGTTCTCTTTCCTGTGTTTCAATTTCTTTTGCTCTTTTCTTCGCTTCTTTCTTTCTGTTCTTTTCTTCCTGTTTGAACTGTTTTTTTGATTCCTTCAATTGTTGCATCTGATATTCCGGTGCTTCCGGACTTAAATTTGCATTTCTACCTGCCATGTTCGTTTTCTCCCATCATTTTCTGTCCATGTGTGTATGTCGTTAATTGATCTATTTCTTTGCTTTCCTGATATAGCTCATCTTTTACAAATTCAACAAAAGCATTCTCCTTCAATTTTTCATGAGTCTTACGTTCCTGTACAAGCTCCTGCAACGCTAGTCTTGCTCTTTCAACTGCTTTGGCTGCCTGATTAATCTGAATAATTTGTTTGGCTATATACTCATCCATCTTCATGACAGCCATTTTATTTTCTCTGATTTTTCTAACATCGATATGTTCTAAACGAAGCGCGACTCCTTCTTCCATATAAGTAGCTTTTCTTCTCTGCAGTTCTGCAAGTTTTTCTTTTTCCTCGGCTAATCGATTGTTCGCCTCTGCAAACTCCTGCTTTGCTCTTGTTTCAAGCTTTTCTTTTACATTCAGGATCCCCTGCATCTTATAACGGAATACAGCCATCTTATCACTCCATTCTGCTCACTATGTTCGCAGCATGTGTCAAAATCCATATAAAGTTGCTTCGCAACGGGATTTTGCCTTACTAAATATACCTTTTCTCACGTGCTTAGCCGTAAATGCTAAGCACTGTATGTCATTCTGTATTAAAATAAGCCTTGCAACTGTTCTAATGTCTCTTCAAAATCAATTTTATCTTCCGTAGACTGTAATAAAAATTCATTTACTGCATCAATCTTGCTAATTGCATTATCAATATTTGGATTGCTTCCTTTCTTGTATGCACCTATATTAATTAAGTCTTCAGCCTCATTATAAGTTGCCATGATATTTTTCAACTTACCTGCTGCATCCTTATGCTCTCTGGTTGCAATCATTGACATGCATCTTGAAATACTCTGTAATACATCAATCGCAGGATAATGGTTTTTATTTGCAAGCTTTCTAGTTAACATAATATGTCCATCCAAAATACTTCTCGCCGTATCGGTAATTGGTTCATTAAAATCTTCACCATCTACCAATACCGTATACAATCCTGTAATGGAACCTTTTTCCGCACATCCAGCACGTTCTAAAAGCTTTGGCATTTCAGAATATACACTGGGTGGATATCCTCTTGTTACCGGTGGTTCTCCGCTTGCAAGTCCAATTTCTCTTTGGGCCATAGAAAAACGTGTTAAAGAATCCATCATCAGCAAAACATCTTTTCCCTGGTCTCTGAAGTACTCTGCAATTGCTGTTGCTGTCTTGGCAGCTTTGTTACGTTCCAATGCGGGTCTATCAGATGTAGCAACTACAACAACTGAACGTCTCATACCTTCTTCTCCAAGGTCTCTTTCTATAAATTCTCGTACCTCTCTGCCTCGTTCTCCTATCAAAGCAATGACATTTATATCTGCCTTGGTATTTCTTGCAAACATCCCCATCAAAGTAGACTTTCCTACACCGGATCCGGCAAAAATACCAATTCTTTGTCCTTTACCAACGGTAATCAAGCCATCTACAGCCTTTACTCCTAACGGAAGTACTTCATTAATAATTGTTCGGCTCATAGGATCTGGTGGCGGTGCCTCTAACGGATATCTTTCCACTGTCCTTGGATCTGGTATAAAACCATCCACGCATCTTCCAAGTCCATCTAATGTCTTACCAAGTAAACTCTCACCTACTGAAACACACAATGGATAATTCATATTCTCTACAATGCATCCAAGACCAATTCCATCTGTCACTTCATACGGCATGAGCAATGTTTTTTTATCCTTAAATCCAACAACCTCAGCCAATATAAAGCTCGTTTTCTCAGCATCCGTATAAATTCTGCAAAGATCACCCATCTTCGCATCTGGTCCTGCCGATTCAATCGTAAGACCTACTACATTTTCAACCTTCCCTAGCTTTTTAAAATATGTCTTGTTTAATACTGTCTGATATTTATCTAAGGAAATTCCTGTTTCCATATCTCACCCTTCTGTCTTTATCGGCTCATAAGATAATAATCGTAATTCTTCATTTAGAGCTTCTAGCTGTGTTCCCAGTCCACAATCAAACACTCCATTCCCTGTTTCAATCATGCACTCACTTCTTCCAAGTGTTGCATCCTCCAGAATATCAATATCATCTACTGAGATTCCGGTTCCTTTTACCAGTTCCTTCTTCTGCATACTTACAAATGGATAATCTTCCTTGGAAACATGAATCAAGAACCCATTGCTTCCTTCGAGATTTCTCATTGTATTTGCTATCAGATACACAACTAAGTCTCTTGAATTCTTTAAACTTACATGAAAAATATGTTCATAGATTCCTGTCAGCATCTCTATAAACTGTGGCTCTAATTCATCTATCTTTTTCTGATACTCATCTTCCATCTGAGCAATCCGAACAGATGCTTCTCTTAGAACTTCTTCTCTTTCTTCAGCTACGCTATTAAGTCCGTCTACATGACCTTTTTCATAGCCTTCCTGTTCTCCCTGCGCAAAACCTTCTTGGAAGCCAAGTTTTCTAGCCTCTTCAATCACCTGCACTCTTGCTTCTTCAATTTCAGCAAGTGCCTGCGCCTTCATATTCTCTATTTCTTCCTGTGCCTGTTGAAGCAGAAGTTCACTTTCAGGTATTGTATTTTCAGGTTCTTCTGATATTGATTCTAGCCTTTCTCCAATAAGTTCTGTAACCTGTTCCGCTTTAATTCCCTGAACAAAACCTTCTGTAAAACCAGCATCACCATCGGTTTCTGCTGCAAGCTTAAAGGATAATTCCTTTAGCTTGCTCTCAACCATTGCATTTGTATCAATCACTCTTGCTTCTGTTGGATTCATATACATCCAACCAGATTTTAATACGCTACCCTTAGACAACGATTTCGTCACCTCCACCTCTGGAAATAACAATTTCTGCAGAGTCTTCAAGTTTTCTTATGATATTAACAATCTTTTGCTGTGCCTCTTCAACATCCTTCATACGAACAGGTCCCATGAATTCCATATCTTCCTTAATCATCTCTGCAAGACGCTTAGACATATTATTGAAAATTGCATTTTGTACATCTTCATTAGATCCCTTACAAGCAATTGCAAGATCGTTATTATCAACATCTCTAAGAACTCTCTGAATTGCACGATCATCAAGCAACAAGATATCTTCGAATACGAACATCTTCTTTCTGATCTCGTCTGCAAGCTCTGGCTCTTCGATTTCGAGTGTTTCCATAATATGTTTCTCTGTTCCACGATCTACTGTATTTAAGATATCTACCACTGCATCGACACCACCGATGATTGTGTAGTCCTGATTTACCAGTGATGATAACTTTGACTCTAACACTCTTTCCACTTCTTTAATTACATCCGGACTCGTTCTATCCATCGTTGCAATTCTCTTAGCAACATCTGCCTGTTTCTCAGGGGTCAGTGCTGCTAAAACCGCTGCAGCCTGACCTGATGAAAGGTAAGACAATACCAATGCAATTGTCTGTGGGTGTTCGTCCTGAATGAAGTTAAGCAACTGTGACGCATCTGTTTTTTTGATAAACTCGAAAGGCTTTACCTGTAAAGATGCTGTCAGCTTTCCAATAACATCCATTGCTTTTTCGCTTCCAAGAGCCTTTTCCAGAAGTTCTTTGGCGTATCCGATACCACCTTCTGCGATATACTGCTGTGCCAAGCACACTTCATAAAACTCATTAATCACTCTTTCCTTCATCTGTGATGTAACACTTTTTGTATTCGCTATTTCTAATGTTAAATCTTCAATTTCTTCTTCTTTTAAATGTTTGAAAATCATGGATGATTTTTCAGGACCAAGTGCAATCAATAATATTGCTGCCTTTTGTACCCCTTTTAAGTCTTCTGCCATGTCTGATTACCCCCAATCCTCATCTAACCAGTTGCGTAACAACGTAGCCACTGCCTCCGGATTTTCTTCCACAAAGCTTTCAATAAGCTTTCTAGCCTCTGATTTCTGTTCTAATTCGATATTTTCAAGTTCTTCCTGCTGTGTTGACTGTAATAAATCTTCTACTGAAATTTCTTCTTCCTCTTCGACTTCTTTCTTTGTCTTCAAGCTCATAAATACTACAAAGCCGAGTAATCCGAGAATAATAAGTATTAAGACAATCTGGATAATATCCTTATAAGATACTTCTTCTTCAATCGCATCGATAAACTGCATCTCTTCGTATGCTACGAAGGTAACATTCTTGGAAGGAATCCCTGTTGCTGTTGCAACTACACTTACTAAATCTTCATCCACCTCTAATTTAGTTCTTACATCATTTGCAAGCTTGTATTCTTCCCATGTAATGCCATCCAACAGCCCTTGAATCTGTGCATCCTGTTCACGTAAAATCTTATATCTTACCGCTGCCACTGATACAGAACAGTTATCATATACAATTTTTCCCGTTGGCATCTTTGTTGTGGTAATCTTCTCATTTGGAAGATAATCTCTCTTGTGTTCATACTGACGAGTATTTGTACTGGTTGATTCATCAATCATGTAATCTGTTTCTGAATTCGAATCTGTACCAGGCACACCACCTGTTGTATCTGTCGCATTTGACTCATATAATTCATCGTGTGAAAGCACTCCCTGCTCCTGACCTTCAGCTGGTGTATAGTTATGCTCTGTGATTTCTGTCTGTGAGAAATCCATAGAAACATTAGTTGCTACTTCTATCTGTGTAAATTCATTGGTTCCAAGAAGAACCTTTCTCACTTCATTCTTAATCAGGCTTTCTGCTTCCTGTTTTAATAACATCATCGTGTCTGCCTTTTCAATCGATGCATAAGTATCTTCAACAGGAAACCAAATCTGTCCTTTTACATCTGTAATCGTAACATTATCTGTTGTATCATTTCCTAATGCTGTTGCAACAAATCTAGCCATGTTCGCTGCATTCTCTTCTGTAAATGTTTCTCCGTCTACGATTTCCAACAGGACACTTGCATATGTTTCAAGGTTCTGTGCGATTAATGTACCGTCATCTTCTGGAATAGTAAGCTGTACCGTTGCTGTACTAACTGCTGCGTAACTTTCAAGATCATCTTCCATCTGGCTTTCCAGATACAATCGATACCTCTTCTGTTTATCAGCTTCTGTTGTAGAAAAGTTTCCATCCAAAACATCATCTAGTGTATACGCCGAAGTCGGAATATTGTTTGCTCCAAGCAAAAGATTTGCATCTGATACCTGTTCTTTCAAAATTGTAAATGAAAGCCCATCACTTGATACTTTATAATCAAGTCCATCACCCTCTAACAACTCTTGAATTTGCGATGCTTCCTTTGTAGATTCACATACCACCAGGCTTTCATACTGTTTTTTTGTCAGCACTGCAACCAAAATGGTAATCGCAACAACTATCGCTACTCCTACGCATATGATGAGTGTTTTCTGCTTTGGCTGGAACTGGTTCCACCACGCTTTCATCTTTTCGTAGATTTTTTTCCATATCTCCATCACCTTGTCAGTCATCTCAAGTGTCTCCTTTTCAAGTCCCCTTATTCCTCAATGCTTCTTTTACACATCATGTTACCTCTTCCGTATTGCAAATTATTCCCATTAAATTTGCATTTGCATAATCTCATTGTATGCCGCCAGTAACTTATCTCTTACTGCTACGGTATATTGCAATGCTGTCTCTGCCTTTTGAATCGCAATAGAAAGGTCATGTGTATTCTCGCTAATTCCCATCGCAAGCTTCAATTCCTCATTCTCCTGATCCGATAGATAACCATTTGTTTCATTAATGTTATTCATTGCCGCATTCAAGAGAGAGTCAAACATATTTGCATTGCCTTCTATTGTTTCTGTATTTCCATACAATGTATTTTTTACCGCCTCAGAATTTATACTATATAAATCCTTGATATCATTCGCTGCCGTTATTGTCATGCCATTTTCCCCTTTTACTTATTCTCACTTGCTTATTACTGACTCATTTCCAGTCCTTTTAACGCAATTGCTTTACTTGCTTCAAATGCTGTCGCATTTGCTTCATATCCGCGGCTTGCATCAATCAAATTTGTCATTTCTGTAATAGTATTTACATTTGTATATGTTACATAACCGTTTTCGTCTGCATCCGGATGTGAAGGATCATATACCATAGTCGGTTCTGTCCATGTATCCTCATACACACCACCTATCTTAACACCCTCGCCAGCATTGCTAAGCTCCGCCGAATTAATCTGCCCTATCGGTCTTCCGCTTAAGTTGCTAAATGCAGTATCTAACATATGTGAAAAACTTCGTTTTTTTACATCCTGCTTTTCCTGAAATGTAACAACTTTTCTAACATAAGGTGTTCCATCCTCTGTCCTAGTCGTTTCCGCATTCGCTACGTTCTGTGAAATAATATCCATACGATACCTCTCCGCTGTCATACCCGAAGCGCTGATATCAAATGCATCAAACATTCCCATAGCTCAATCCCCCTTATTTCATTACCATTTTCAAATTAGAAAATTCTTTATTTACGCTCGCCTGCAAACCATTATACTTAATTTGATTCTTTGCAAGTATCGCATTTTCTGTGTCGATATCCACATTATTGCCATCATAGCGATAAGAAAGATCTGCATAATCTGTATATACTTCAGGTTCTAAAGCGCCTAATTCCAAATGTCGTACCCTTGCATCTACAGTCTTCTCACCAGAATGGGCAAATGCATGCTTTAATTCCGTTTCAAAGCGAATATCTTTTCTTTTGTACTCTGGCGTATTCACATTTGCTATATTATTTGAAATAATCTCATTTCGTGTTGCTGTCGCATCTAACGCCGTTCCTAATACATTTACATAATCATATACGTTTGAACAAAACATGTATGCTCCTCCTAATTTTTTAATAGAACTGTAAATTTACATAATATTATCTGTTTCTTATTCCATTATATATTATTTTCAGATAATTTCAAGTATATTTTTGTTATTATGTAAATTATTTTTCGTTTTTTCTATCAATAATTGCAATTTATTATGTAAATCGCTTAATTGTAGGCATAACGTAAAAATAGTGCGTGCCAGCGCACGCACTTTGGCAAGAATTTCTTACGAAATTCTTGTCTAACTGCCACTACGCTACAGCACTTTCCTATAAAGTAAAAAAGTGATTGCCCAGCGGCAATCACTCAAAGAATTTACTTCGTAAATTCTTTATTAACTACCACTATGTTACAGCAATTTCCTAATACACAAAAAACGAGTAGTATAAACTACTCGTTCTTTTTATATATTTATTATTTATTTAACTGGCGCTTTAAAGCTTCTACTTCTTCAAACACTACATCATTTAATACTTTGATGTATGTTCCCTTCATACCCGATGAACGTGATTCAATAACTCCGGCACTTTCAAACTTACGAAGAGCATTTACGATAACGCTTCTTGTAATACCAACTCTGTCTGCAATCTTACTTGCTACAAGGATACCTTCTGTACCATTTAACTCATCAAAGATATGAGTGATTGCTTCCATTTCAGAGAATGATAAAGTAGAAATCGCAGACTTAACAACTGCTACCTTTCTGTTCTCCTCTGCACTTTCTTCACTTACTGCACGAAGCATTTCAAGTCCAACTACTGTTGTACCATATTCACAGAGAATAATATCATCAATATCATACTGCTCATTACACTTATAAATGAACAACGTACCAAGACGTTCTCCTGCAATCTCAATCGGAGCAATTGTTGCCTGAAATTTACGAATATCCGGGCTTTCGAACCCTAATGTTGCAAGGTTCACATTTTCTTTCGTCGAAAGAATCGCTAAAAGTCTCTCGTTTAACATAGGATCAATAAAACCACCTACATTATCTTCAACAAGTTCCTTTAACTCTTCTACCTTCTCGCAGTTACCTACGCCTAAAACCTTACCCTTTTTACTAATAACCAATACGTTAGAATCAACGATATCACGCATTACTTTGCAAATATCATTAAAAACCACCTTACTGGAATTATTATTGTGTAAAAGTTTACCTATCTTTCTTGTTTTATCCAACAACTGTACGCTACTCATAACAAACCTCCAAGTTTTTTTACCGACCAGTTAAAATTTCCCTCAATTGTCTATATTGGGCATTTTAACATACGTTTACTCTTTTTTCAATACTCCAAACTGATATTTTAGCAATACTTACGCTTTTTGCTGAACTTTTACGATTACTCACGTTTTTATCAGAATTGGATAATAATTCATGGTTATTATGAAAATTGCACAAATTATTTGTTCTTGATATTACCACATTCTTCCTTGGTACATACCAGCTTATTTCCTTTAATAAGCATTAAACTACCACATTTGTCACACTTTTCTTCTGCTGGTCTCTGCCATACCATGAAATCACATTCCGGATTATTCTCACATCCGTAATATTTCCTTCCCTTTTTGGACTTACGTATAACAATGTCTTTTCCACATTTTGGACAAGCCACTCCGATTTTTTCAAAATAAGTTTTTGTATTACGACACTCTGGAAATCCAGGACATGCCAAAAACTTACCATGAGGACCATATTTGATTACCATACGTCTTCCACATACATCACAGATTTCATCCGATTCTTCATCTGCAATGTTTATCTTTTCGAGTTGCTTTTCTGCATCATTTACAGCTTCATCCAAATCAGGATAAAAATTAGACACTACAGTCTTCCAATCAATTGCACCTTCACCAATCTTATCCAGCAACGCTTCCATATTCGCAGTGAAATTGACATCAACAATAGAAGGAAATGCTGTTTTCATCATATTATTTACTGCTTCTCCAAGCTCAGATATATAAAGATTCTTATCTTCCTTTACTACATATCTTCTAGCCAAAATTGTGGTAATGGTTGGTGCATAAGTACTTGGACGTCCGATTCCAAGTTCTTCCAATGCACGGACAAGTGAAGCTTCTGTAAAATGTGCCGGTGGCTGTGTGAAATGCTGTTTTTTATCAAACTGCTCCAGCATAAGCTTCGTATCCGTTGTAATGTCTTTTACAACTGTGTTTGCTTCTGTTTTATCATCTTCATCATCACGATAAACACTCATAAAACCATCAAACACAATCTTCGATGCTGCCACAGTAAATCTATGACCATTTGCACCTATTTTAACAGAGGTAGTTTCATATCTTGCATTTGTCATTCTGCTCGCCGCAAAACGCTTCCATATCAACTGATATAAGCGGAACTGATCCCTACTCAAGGACTCCTTCAAATTAGCCGGTGTATTACGAATATCTGTAGGGCGGATTGCTTCATGTGCATCCTGAATCTTCTGTCCATTCTTCTTCTCGGTCGTTTCCATCGCTGCATAATCAGCGCCATATACCTGTTGGATATATTCTTGTGCTGCACTTACAGCTTCATCAGATACTCTCGTTGAATCGGTACGCAGATACGTAATGATACCTACCGTGCCCGAACCTTTAATCTCGATTCCTTCATACAACTGCTGTGCAAGACGCATTGTTTTTTGTGTTGAGAAATTCAACACCTTACTTGCTTCCTGTTGCAATGTTGAGGTCGTAAATGGTAACGGGGCTTTTTTCATTCGTTCACCCTTTTTAACATCTGTAACTTTATACTCTGCCTGTTCCAGTTCTTTGAGAATCTTATTTAACTCTTCTTCAGAATTTATGTCAACCTTGCCATTTTCTGTGCCATAATATTTTGCTACGAGCGGTTTTTTCTCTCCAGGAATCTGAAAAGTTGCATCCAATGTCCAGTATTCCTCCGGAATAAACGCATTAATCTCATCTTCTCGATCACAAATAATACGCAATGCAACCGACTGCACACGACCTGCACTCAATCCTCTCTTAATCTTATCCCACAAAAGCGGCGAAATGCGGTATCCAACCATTCTGTCGAGCACTCTTCTAGCCTGCTGTGCATCAACAAGGTTCATATCAATCTCTCTTGCATTTTTCAAGGATTCCTTAACCGCATTTTTTGTAATCTCATTAAATGTAATACGGTATACTTTTTTGTCCTCAAGTTTTAATGCAACCTGTAAATGCCATGAAATTGCTTCTCCTTCACGGTCAGGGTCAGTTGCAAGATAGATTTTTTCTGCTTTTTTTACTTCCTTGCGAAGCTTTGCAAGAATATCACCCTTGCCTCGTATTGTAATATACTTAGGCTCATAGTTATTCTCAAAATCAATTCCCATTTGGCTCTTCGGCATATCTCTGACATGACCGTTACTTGCCAAAACTTCATAATTAGATCCTAAAAATTTTTTAATTGTCTTAACTTTTGCGGGTGATTCCACTATCACTAGATACTTTGCCATAAAGTTACCCCTTATCACATATTCATACTTACGATTTTCATATATTTCAAAATATATGGATTTTTATAATTATTCAGCAGGAATACGCATTTACTGCGGATTCCGTAAGAAAATGTATCATTATTAAGCAAAAATCCATTTGCAAAGCAAATTTAATATGGATTTTTGCAAGTAATTATGAAGGTACTGAATAATTACTTGTTTTTTCGTAATCGAGTTTCACTATACACCACATTTTTCATCGTTGCAAGCAAAAATTCAGAATTTATCATATTTTTGGTTTTATCAGCCTATATTGCCCTCCCGTTCTTGATACAATTTGCTGCATTTCAAGCTCTAATAACCCTCGACAAATCTCCGGCACAGTAGCATAAACCTTTCTTTTTCTTAACTTTTCTATAATGTCATCTTGAGTGCAGGACATAATATCTAGAACTGTATATATTTTTTCTGCAATATCCGACAATTCATACTGTAATCTTCTTTTATTCGTTTTATCTATTCCACAAGTCCATTTTAAATCTTCCAACAACTCTTGTGGTGTTACTGCAATTCCTGCTCCCTGACGTAATAGCTTGTTACATCCCATACTTAATCCATCTGTACACCTTCCCGGAATCGCATACACCTCTCGTCCTTGTTCTAATGCCATATCAACCGTAATAAACGTTCCACTTTTTTCTCTCGCCTCCACGACTAACACAACATCTGACAGGGCACTAATAATACGATTTCTTTGAGGAAACAACATAGGTCTTGGTTCTGTTCCCGGTGCTACTTCTGACATCACACCACCTTTTTCTATCAATTCATAATACAGTTTTTCATTGCTTTGCGGATATATCACATCTACTCCACAACCAAGCACCGCGTAAGACTTTCCACCTGCCTTTAATGCTGTTCTCTGACTGATTCCATCAATTCCCATTGCCATACCACTTACAATAGTAATTCCCGCACGCGCCAATCTTTCAGCAAAATGTTCTGCCATACATCTGCCATAATCACTATATTTCCTTGCACCAATCATCGCTATCACTTTTTCATCATCCATAGGCAAACTTCCTAAATAGAAAAGACCAAGCGGTGGGTCTGGTATAAACATAAGCTTTTGTGGAAAATCCATCGCCCCATAATAAGTAAAACTAATTTCTTTTTTCACTATATTGTCCCACAATGCCAAGGGCGAAGTAGCTTTCTTATACTGCTGCCATTTACCTGCTGCGTCTCCCAATAATATCTCTACCTGTCTTACATTTAATTGATATGCTTCCCTATATGACCCAACTACATGCACAAGATCATGAAGCTTCTTTCTTCCTATTCCGTAAAGAGTAGCCATCCAACAGGCATATATTTTTTCTTCTATATTATAATGCATTTTTATGCATCCTTTCTTCCATTCCAATATTTCCCATCATTCATACGATAACAGATCGCTTCACTTAAATGTATTTCCTGTATTTGCTCCGCACCATCCAAATCTGCTATCGTTCTTGCAACCTTAATAATCTTATGATACGCCCTTGCAGAGAGCTTCATTACTTGAAACACCTGTTCCATCAGCTCCTGCTGCTTCATTCCAAGCGCACAATAATTCCTTATATCACCAGCCCCTAATTCTGCATTGAAACGATACCTTGTATTACGATATCTTCTTTCCTGACGACTACGAGCTTCTAAGACTCTTTCCTTTATTTGCTTTGTACTCTCATTTTTCATATTGGCAGAAAGTTGCTTAATGTCAATTCTAGGTGCTTCTATTGTTACATCTATTCGATCAAGGATTGGTCCTGAAATACGGTTTAGATAACGTTTTACCTCATTTTCCGAACAGGTACATTTATTCCTGTCAGGATAAAAACCACACGGACATGGATTCATAGCTGCAACCAACATAAAATCCGCAGGATATATAAAACTTCCATAAGTCCTCGCAATATGTATTTTTTTATCTTCTAGGGGTTGTCTTAAGATTTCTAATGTCGTTCTACGAAATTCCGGAAGCTCGTCCATGAATAAGACGCCTCTGTGAGCAAGTGATATGACACCCGGTCTTGGAACTCGTCCACCTCCGGCAAGTGCCTGCTCTGAAATTGTATGATGTGGTGCAAGAAATGGTCTTTGTGTCATCAAAGCTTTCTGCTCATTCAACATTCCTGCTACACTGTAAATTGTTGAAACTTCCAGACTCTCTTCCATTGTAAGGCTTGGAAGAATACCTGGAATTCTTTTTGCTATCATTGTTTTTCCCGAGCCTGGTGGCCCAATCATCAGCACATGATGAAAGCCAGCCGCAGCAATCTCAACTGCCCGCTTTACACTTTCCTGTCCATTTATCTCTGAAAAATCAACCTCTGATTCTTTCTCATTCTCCGACTTATCCCTAATTATCGGTCTTGCTGGCTCTATCATTGCATATTTCTCTATTTCACTCTTTGTAAGATAAGCTATCGTTTCTTCTAGCGTTGTAACACCAATAACTTCAATTCCTTCAATAACAGCACCTTCTCTTTCATTTCCTTTGGGAATCACACAGCGTTTTAATCCGTTTTGCTTAGCTTTTGCTACAATAGGTAGAATTCCTTTTGCAGGCTGCACACGTCCATCAAGTCCTAGTTCTCCTACAACTAAGGTGTCTTTCACATACTCCTCCGGAATATACCCCAAAGACACTAACACTCCGATTGCAATAGGAAGATCATAGGAGGCACCCTCTTTTCGCATATCTGCCGGAAAAATACTAATCGTTATCCTCTTTGCCGGTATTTCAATTCCTGTATTCTTCAATGCCACCTTGACTCGTTCCCTTGCTTCACGCACTTCATTGCTTAGCTGTCCCACCATCTCAAAACCGGGCATTCCCGTAGATACATCTACTTCCACTGCCGCAATCAGACTTTCAATTCCACTGATTGCCCCCGTCAATACTTTACTGTACATATATACTTCTTCTCCTTTGTCCCTTGTATGTTACTGTTCTTTTCCTTTCAATAACACTCGTGTCCCTTTTTATAGCATATATGTTCTTTAAACTCAATTCAAATGTAATAAAACGCGTTTTAAATGTAAAAAATCGTTATTTTCAGACAATTTTTATGTCTTTTTGGAAAGCTACTCTTAATTTTTCCAGTGCCTTTTTTTCAATTCTAGAAACATAGCTTCTTGATATTCCCTTCATGTTTCCAATCTCTCGTTGCGTCATTTCTTTTTCTCTACCAAGACCATAACGAAGTTGAATAATTTCTTTTTCCCTGTCATCCAGCACCTTTTCTATTAAAGCTGAAATCTTACAAATCTTCTCATTGTTATCAAGCTGTTCCACAACGTCTATCTGTTCCTGAACACAGACATCAAGAAGATTGATTTCGTTGCCTTCTTTATCTGTGCCGATAGGTTCATACAAAGACACTTCCCTTGTGGATTTCTTTCTAGAACGGAACATCATCAGCAGTTCATTATCAATACATTTTGCCGCATATGTACCCAATCTATTTCCCTTTTCCTGACGAAATGTAGAAATGGCCTTAATCAGACCTATTGTACCTATCGAAATCAAATCCTCCATATCTTCGCCTGCCCCTATGTATTTTTTGGCTACATGTGCTACCAGGCGAAGATTCCTCTCTATTAATATCTGACGTGCTTTTTCCGCTGCTTCTCGATCCTCACCACACATGATACTAAGATATCCGGTTTCTTCCTGGGATGTTAATGGCTGTTGAAAGGTTTTCAAGGAATTCCTCCCGGACCTGTTTCTTATATTCTATGTGATAACTTTCCTTTCTGTGCCTTTCCACTTTTTATTTCTATAACAATTCAACACCTTCGTCGTTACAATAAAAATTCTGCCAGAATTACATTACTGACATCTATGCCCTTGTCCGTAAGACTAACTCTGTCCTCCTTTTTTTGTAAGAAACCTTCTTTTATCCACTTACTAATCACTTTCCCATAAACCTCTTCCATTTGCTTACCATAAAGTACAAAAAATTTCTTTTCTGATACTCCTTGTATCATACGAAGTCCCAAAAACATATACTCTTCCATACATTCTTCTTGTGTCAGTATATGAAATTCTTCCTTTTTTTCTATCTCTGCATCCAAATAAACTGCCATCTCTCCTGTATTGCTCCATCTTCTGTCTGCTACCATAGACGAAGCTCCTAAACCAAAGCCAACATACGATTTCCTTACCCAATATACGGTGTTATGGCGGCTCTCACAGCCTTTTTTTGCATAATTTGATATTTCATACCTTTCGTATCCTTTTTCGCTTAGAAGTATCTTCGTGCGCTGATACATCATCCTGTCTTCTTCCTCCGAAGGAATTGGTGGATACTCTTCCAGTCTGTCATATAATACCGTTCCTTCTTCAATAATAAGACTATATGCAGAAATATGCTCTGGTTCCAGCTCTAATACCTTACGCAAGGTATCCTCCCAAGTTTTTATATTCTGCCCTGGAAGTGCAGACATCAAATCAACATTGATATTTGCAAAACCTACTTTTCTTGCCATTTTATAAGTATCAACAAACTCCTCCCAGGTATGAATCCTTCCAAGCATCTTTAATTCTTCATTTTGTGCTGACTGCAATCCTATGCTTAACCGATTCACCCCAGCTCTTTTTAATCCTTCTAACTTTTCTTTTGATGCAGTTCCTGGATTCATTTCTATTGTTATTTCTGCATTAGCACTCATAAAATAATTTGCTTTTAAAAGCCCAATACACTCCGCAATATCTTCCGCTTTCAAAATAGACGGTGTTCCACCACCAAAAAAAACCGTCTCTATTACATACTCTGTATAATTCTTTGCTTCATCCTTTATCTCCCTTTTGAGTGCATTCAGATATGTCTGCTGTCTTTCTCTTGTTGCCGGAGCAGAAAGGAAATCACAGTATACACATTTTTGCACGCAAAAAGGGATGTGGATATACACACCAAGTGTTTGCATACACATCCCTCCTATCTCCATCGTTTTATTTTTTCAAATTGCAGAACAAAGTTGCGTGTGAAAAATTCATTTTTCACACTACCTACCATCATCAAGCTTTAGAACAGACATAAACGCCTTCTGTGGAATCTCGACATTTCCAATCTGTCTCATACGTTTCTTACCTTCTTTTTGCTTCTCAAGCAGCTTCTTCTTACGTGTAATATCACCGCCATAGCATTTTGCAAGAACGTCTTTTCTCATAGCTTTTACCGTTTCTCTGGCAATGACCTTGCCACCTACTGCTGCCTGAATCGGAATTTCGAATAAATGTCTTGGAATCTCATCCTTTAACTTTTCACACATTCTTCTTCCACGCTCGTATGCCGATTCCTTATGTACAATAAAGGAAAGCGCATCCACTTCTTCTTTGTTAATCAAAATATCAAGCTTTACAAGCTCAGACTGCTCATATCCCTTAATATCATAATCAAAAGAAGCATATCCACGCGAACGTGATTTTAGAGCGTCAAAGAAATCATAAATAATCTCATTTAACGGTAACTCATAACGCAAAATCGCTCTTGTTTCTTCAACATATTCCATTCCAAGATAACGTCCTCTACGCTCTTGACACAACTCCATAATAGAACCAATGAACTCTGTTGTTACCATAATCTCTGCGGTTACAATCGGTTCCTCCATATAATCAATCTCAGATGGATCCGGCAAATTGGAAGGATTGGTTAATTCGATTACCTCACCGCTAGTCTTGTACACTTTATAAACAACACCCGGTGCTGTCGTAACAAGATCAAGATTATATTCTCGTTCTAGTCTCTCCTGAATAATCTCCAAGTGAAGCAATCCAAGGAAACCACAACGGAAACCAAATCCTAATGCAATAGACGTTTCCGGTTCATAATGCAAGGAAGCATCATTTAGCTGTAACTTCTCAAGAGCATCTCTCAAATCTCCATATTTTGCACCATCTGCCGGATATAATCCACAAAATACCATAGATTGCACTTTTTTATAACCCGGAAGTGGTTCTTCACAAGGTCTGTTTGCATCTGTCACTGTATCTCCGACCTCTGTATCTTTTACATTCTTAATGGAAGCTGTAATATAGCCTACCATACCTGCTGACAGTTCCTCACAGGGAATAAACTGTCCTGCACCAAAATATCCAACTTCAACAACATCAGCAGAAGCTCCTGTTGCCATCATTTTAATCTTTGTTCCCTTAGAAACTCGTCCTTCCATCACGCGGCAGAAAATGATAACGCCTTTATAAGAGTCATATATTGAGTCAAAAATTAATGCCTGCAATGGTTTTTCAGCATCTCCTTTTGGAGCTGGAATTTTGTGAACAATTGCCTCTAACACTTCTTCAATTCCAATACCATTTTTTGCCGAAATCAATGGTGCATCCTGTGCTTCAATTCCAATTACATCTTCAATCTCATTTTTCACCCAATCCGGTCTTGCACTTGGTAAATCAATCTTATTAATAACTGGAAATACATCAAGGTCATGATCTAAGGCAAGATATACATTTGCAAGTGTCTGTGCTTCGATTCCCTGTGCAGCATCTACAACAAGAATAGCACCATCACATGCAGCAAGAGCTCTACTAACTTCGTAATTAAAGTCTACATGTCCTGGCGTATCAATAAGATTAAAGATATATTCTTCGCCATCCTCTGCATGATAAACGGTACGAACTGTCTGAGCCTTAATCGTAATACCTCTTTCTCTTTCCAGTTCCATATTATCAAGAACCTGTTCCTGCATTTCTCTGCTGGTCAAAAGTCCTGTTTTTTCAATAATTCTATCAGCCAGGGTAGATTTACCGTGGTCAATGTGTGCTACGATACAAAAATTTCTGATCTTACTCTGGTCCATGTTCGCCATAGTGTTCCTCCAATTTAAACATACTCTGTGTGATTATAGCACAACTAGTTCTAAATTGTCTACGTGAATCCCCCTTATTCCTGCTTATTTTCCCCTTTTAGAACCATGGATATAATATGAGCAAGTGGCCTACATGCATTCATAGCTTCTTCGACCGTATTCGTTTGCGCACCTAACTCTACCAACAAGCTTTTAGGTCTGTATTGCAAATTATATCGATACCCTTTTAGATATGTTTTTCTTGTAAGCCCCGGATAATATTCATCTGCGGCAAGTTTCATTTGAAATGCAAATGCTAGATTATCTTGTACATAAGGATTGGGTAAACTTGTCAATTCCCCACGCGCCCTAGTATAGCTCAGTCCATTAAAAAACATAAATTGTGCCATATCCTGTCCTTGTAATGTAGTGACCAGTTTATTTCCTTCTGCAACGGCATCTCTATGTAAATCTATAATAACCTCTATGGACGGATTCTCCTCTAAAACTTTTTCCAGGCCAACTGCTGCTTTGGCATAAGCATCATCTCTACTATCCACATCATACTGCCCCATATGATGCAACACATGAAATCCATATTCCGTTCGAAGAATTGCCGCCAAGTGTTCCCCTACTCCCATTATGGTAGTCGCTGCATCTTGTGGATTTGAGTCAACATAAGCCTCCTGCGAATGCGTGTGATAAATCAATATTTGAGGTGCCTCCGTACCTTGCTTCAAAGTAGCGTCAAAATTCATTAAAGTATGATATTCTATTTGTTCCGGTCGAATCATTGTCGTTGCATCCTCTGTAAAAAAAGTTTTTTTCATAAATTCCGTACTTTGTAGCTGCGCAGCGACATACCTAGCCTGCTTTTGCCTTTGAGGCACGAATCCATTTACTACGGCAGATGACTGCTCCTTTTTTGATGACTCCTGCTCAATATTTTGTAATTCCTGTGGCATATTTATCTGAATCTTCATAGTTTCTTCTATATTTCGATTTTCCTCTAATACTGCTGCTGCCAGTTCCTGTCCTCTTAAATCTTCTACTTTTTCCTTTTCTTGTAATTCTTCTTGCAATTGTTCAAACTCCACTACCTCTACGAGACAAGTTTCATCTATCGACTCCTTCCCATAATAATAAAACGGAATATTATCTGTAATTCGTCTTAGCATTTTTTCCGCAAAGGTTCCTGTCTCCTGTCGTTCCTCCTCATATTGCCAAAAAGGATGATACAACTGCATTGCTTGTTCTGAAATCGCAGTCAAAACTCCTTTTCTAACAGATTCTTTCCCAACTTCAATATCCTCAACCGCCTGTAAAACAAGCGGTCCAAAAAGGAGAAAACAAGAAATCCCTACCATTACCCTTCTCTTCCCCTTTATGTCCCTTTTTTTCACACTATCGCTCCTTATCTTGTTCCATATCCAACGCAATATTGATAGCCTCTGACAAGGTAAAGCTTAATCTCTTTGTTGTCTCATCAATATTTTTTGCTGTTACATACATGTTATGAAGCTGTGTGTCTGCACTATTCCTAAAATACTCCAAAGATTCTTTTCCACTATCTAATTCTGTTGCAAGTTTTTCTAATGCATCACTCACAATCGTAGCCGCGTCTACTACCATTGGAATTCCTATTGCAACTACAGGAACTCCCAAGGATTCTTTTGTTAATGCATTTCTATGATTTCCCACCCCTGAACCGGGATGTATACCCGTATCCGTTATTTGTACCGTTCTATTAAGCCTTTTGGTACTTCTAGCCGCAAGGGCATCAATCACAATCACCATATCCGGTTTCGTCTGATGGATAACCCCTTTTACAATCTCTGCTGTTTCCATTCCTGTCTTTGCCATAACCCCTGGAACAAGACTACTAATGCGATGCATCTTCTCTGCCCGATACGCCTGCTTGCCGTATTCATTGATAATATGTCGTGTAATAAACAGATTATCTACTGTTTCCGGTCCTAATGCATCTGCTGTAACATCTCTATTTCCAAGTCCTACAACCAAAACCGATTTCTCCTCTTCTATTCCTGGAAGCACACTTCTAAGCGCCTTTGCCAATTCTTCCGATATACTTCTATGATAATCTTCATCGTATCCCTGTAGTTGAGGCGCTTCAAAAGTAACATACGTTCCAACTGGTTTTCCTACGCTTTTTGCTGCATTTTTACTAGTAATCATTACACGAGTTACATGTACATCTTCCATACAATCATATTCCTCAAGAACAACACCACGTATCTCTCCTTCTGCCTGCTTACGCATGCTTTCTGTTGCCTCTAAGGCAAGGTCAGTTCTAATCTGTATCTGCTGCATAATCCTCTACCTTCTATCTCTCCACCTGTTTTTACAACTACTCTTAACGTTGTTTTTTATAATTATTTCCGACATTTTTTGAAATATGTATTGACAGAAAAGGTTCCATAAATTACAATATCTAAGTGTGTTTACATTAGAACGTCCGTGTCCGGATTTAATGAAACATTTTCATTTGAAATAATGACAATACTGGAAAATGGGAGGTGTTAAGCATGGCAAACATCAAATCTGCAAAGAAGAGAATTTTAGTTAACAGAACAAAGGCTGATAGAAATAAAGCTATTAAGTCTGGTGTGAAGACTGCTATTAAGAAAGTCTACACAGCAATCGAAGCTAACGATAAGGAAGCTGCAGCTGCTGCTTTATTAAACGCTACTAGCGTAATCGATAAGGCTACATCTAAGGGCGTATACCATAAGAATTATGCTTCTAGAAAAGTTTCTCGTTTATCCAAAGCTGTTAACCAGATGGCATAGTCTTGAATATATAGAGTACTCAAAAACAACCCATACCGTCATGTGGGTTGTTTTTTTATATTTCTACGCGAATATTTTTTGTACATTCTTTATTATTAACTGTTTAAAATAATATCACAAACAAATTCTCCTTGTTTTTCCTTCAATATCATATTGCCATTATATTTCTTTATCGTATTTTCTACATTTATCAAACCAATACCATGATTTTTCCCCTTCCTGGATACTGGTTTTCCATGATACCACATCAATTTTCCCTCCATGCTATTTGACATATGAATTGCAACAAAATCATTATATGTATCCAATTTTATCTTTATATACCTATTTTTCTTTACGCATTTGCATGCATCAATTGCATTATCTAATAGATTAACAAATATTGTCGTAATCTCAATTGGACTCATAAAAGCCATGTCTACTTCCCCAATTTCCAAATCAAATTTTATCTCACAAGCATTTGCGCATCTCTTTTTATCGTTCAAAATCACATTTAGTATAGCATGATTGGTATATTCTTGTGGTATCAATGGAAATAACATTTCTTTTATTTCTTTTTCATACTCTTTTGCTTCTTCTTTACATTCTAGCTTGTATAAATCATCCAGCAATGCTAAATGTTTATTAACATCATGTAAAATTCTTATCGATTCATCATATTTATTTGTCTGTTCCAAATAATACTCATATTGCAAAGAAGCTTGTTGTTCTAGCAACATCAATTTTGTCTTTAGTTGCCCGTTTTCTTCCGCAAACTTGGTAAAATACAATATAAGTAAATCTCCAAATACAATACAAAACATGTTAACAAGCAGCAATAGCCTCTCCGCAAAAGTAGTCTGCATTCCCTTAGACACTACAACTATAATAACAAAAAGATTCATTACACTATAAACAACTATAATTCCATAGATTATATATTGTGCTTTTGTAAGTTTATTTTTCCCTGTATTTTTCCACAACCTAACAATGAATAAATAGTACAATATTAAAATAACCAATTTTGAAAAAGTCATATGTAAACATTCGTACATCATTGGTTGAATATTTAAAATATGTAGTTTCCATAAAGCAAATTCAAACAATAAATATCCTATCGTTTCACATGCAGTTAAAATCAAAAGTAAAACTATGATTTCAATCGCCCTTTGACTAGAACTTTTCTCAAAATCTGTATAAAATTTTATCGAAACACACCCAAATATTACAATCCAGCTTAATAAATTTAAAATTGGTATATCAAGCAGATTTACCCCTATCATCATTCCGCAAGAAATTACTTGCAAAACGCAGTATAATGCCTTGCTTTCATAAATCCTCATGTAGTGTTCTTCCATAAATTGATACAAAATAATTGTATAAACCAAACAAGAAATTAGTATTCCAAACAAAAGTGTTATATTACTTTCCATTTTTTTCCTCTCCTGTTTCAAATATTGTTCTGAATATATTCGTTCAGTTTTTTCCGAAATTCTGCTGATTTTTTTTGTGATACAGGTATTCTTTCTCCATTTTTCAAATATAAATCATACCCTTTTATCCTCTTTACATATTTCAGATTAATCAAATAGCTCTGATGGCAACATTCAAATTTATACTCCTTCATTCTATTGATAAGCTTTTTCATTTGCCCATAAAAATAATAGTCTCCCTCTTTTGTCTTTATACATATTCTTCTATTTATATATTCAAAATAATATATAGAATCTACCTCAAACTCTTTTAATATCGAATCTACTCTATGTTCTTTGCTAATTTTAATAATTTCAAAATTAATAAATTCTTTTTTGTTTCGTTCCTTAAAAACCGATTTCAAAACCTCATCCAATTGTTCAAAAATTTGTTCTTCTATAATAGGTTTTTCCAAGTATGCGAATGCATGTACTTTATTTATTGCCTGCGCACAATATTGTGAAAAATGAGTTGTATAAATGATCTTTGTATTTGTATATATAGCTCGAAATTTTCTTCCAGCTATAATACCATTAATCCCTTGCCCCATTACTATATCCAACAATAAAATATCATAGCTTATATTTGCGTTCAGCAAATCCTCTCCTGTTCTAAAAATAGTAATGTTATATTGTATTTTTCTTATATCCATATATTTCTCAACGTAGCGTTGCAATATTACTATATCCTTCTCTGCATCGTCGCATATAGCAATTTGAATCATCTTTTCATCCCCACACTTTTCAAAAAAATATAGAGCATCATATTCTTGATATAGATGCTCTATCATAAAATGACATTTCTTTTATACTATAAACAAAAGATAACTTCAATACCATTCATGCTGCATACCAGCAAATTTTTCAATATTTCTCTCCCAATATTGTTCTTCAAAATAATCATCTGTGATTGAAAGATTATCAAACATATCTTTTATTATATCGTATGACAATTGGCTTGTATCAACAAATAATTCCTTTCCATTCTTTGACTTTATAGCAATTCCGTTATCCCCAACATATGCTATAGTATCTTCATCCAACTGCTTTATTAGTCCTGTCATTTCTGCAAATTTCTTTAATGCAAATTCACCTGATTCCTCACACAATTTCTCAAACTTCTCTACATCCTTTCCCACCATATAAGGATATTTTCCATCTCTAATATACCATGAGATTCCTGTTTCTTCATCTGTGTACTTCGGATCGGTCAATGCCCAACTTTCTAACGGTATTCCTTGATAACATACTGTTAATCCGTCAGAATTACTCTCTTGTTGTTCAACCAGTTTGTTATCCTCATTGGCATTATTTACCATAACTCTGTTTTTTAACTTTTCATATACTTCTTGGATACAAACTTGCTTATTTTGTGCACTCTCCTTTTTCTCTTCTAAAGCCACCAGCGTTTCGCCAGATGTGCAAACACTTAAAGGCTTTTGCACCTTTCCCCTTCCTATGTAGATATCATCTATTGTATTGTTAATTGCATTTATCATGCTCTTATCCCCCCGAAAATAAGTGTTCAAACAAATGTGAAATTATAATTGATCACTTTGGATATGCTTGAGACACAACATACCCCACTTTAGATGAACCAACTGAGTACAAATTGTAATAAAAATAATATTTCACATTTGGTTTAACTCCTGTAAAAGTTAAAGTCCATGAATCTCCTGTATAATTTGCAATATTCACAGTTGCATTAGAACCATCACTTCCCTTTAAAGTAATCGTTCCTTGAAGATAATCTGTACCGCTGTAATTTGGCATATACACATTTAAACATATTTTTGTTACGCTCGTACTAGTAAATGAATATGTATACTTTCCATAAAACTTCCCACTATTACTATTATTTCTCGTAATTACTTTATTTGCATCATACTGCGTACTTGTACTAGCTGTTGTATTAGCAGAATATTGTGTCGCATTTTCAACATCTTGCATCACAATATTGGGGTTTTTATCATTGTCTTATTGACAACACCTCTGTTCTTTCGCTTGCCAACGCTGTTGTCCCCATAGTGCAACATAAAACCAAACTTGTCATTAATGCAATTATTTTTCTCTTTAACTTCATCATTTTATCCCCCTATAATTATTCTCATTTTTTCTACTTGTTTGTTTTAAAAATATTCTAAACGTTTTTACTACTTCTTTATCAGCTAAACCTATATTTTTATTTTCCCCAGCACCAATAAAAACGCTGATAAAATCACGCCTCCAATCAAATATTGATATTGAATGTTGATGCGGAAAACAAAAATCAAAATGCAAACAATATCTATTATTCCCAAATATATTATTGCGTTTCTTCTAAAAATTTTTAATTCTTTTTCACTCATCTTCCTCTCCATATAATCAAGTGTTTTTTTCAATATATTCAATACTTTTTGATACCCGTCTTTGAATGGAACTAAGGTTATGGAGTGATCTTTACCTCATACAGGGCAGATATATAGTAATAATGGGTACACCAAATAAAACGT
>JAFSCH010000008.1 GCA_017436865.1 Lachnospiraceae bacterium | reverse complement strand
CCTATTAATTTGGACATTTATGCTATTGTTAGTGTATCTATGTCCAAAATATGTATTATGCTAAGTATTTAAATCTATAAATTCATCAACTTTTCATTCTAACGAAGTGTAGCAGGGGACATTTAGTAACTCTTAGGCTTTGTGTCCCAGAATTGTGCCCAACACTACGTCTGTGAGCCATGCCGCCACTCGCAACAGAGTTGCTCGTTGATACGGCGTTCGCCGTATTGTTCCGTGTCTAAAGTTGCTCTTATGTGAGCAAGCTCCCACCGAGCAATTTAGCCACAGAACAGCATGGCTCACTAAACCCAAATTTAATAAAAGGAGAAGAAGATAATGCAAGTAAGCGTGATAAGCTTTACAAGAAATGGATTAGAGCTTTCCGAAAAAATAGAAAAGTCGTTTATAGATTGGCAGATAAAGCTTTATACAAAGTATAAGCTAGAAGTGTTAGAAGGAAGTTCTCAAATTATATATGTTTCACAAGGCATCAGTGAGTGGGCGGGCGAGCAAATGGGGCAGAAAAATGTGTTAGTATTTATTGGAGCATGTGGGATTGCTGTGCGTGCGATTGCTTCTTATGTGAAAGACAAATTGCAGGATAGTCCCGTGCTTGTGATGGATGAACAAGGAAATTATGTGATACCGCTATTGTCAGGGCATATAGGTGGAGCCAATGACATAGCAAACATTCTTGCAGAGCGTTTGCAGGCAACTCCAGTGATTACTACGGCAACGGATGTGAATCGAAGGTTTGCAGTAGATTTGTTTGCCCAAAAAAACGGACTTAAAATTGTAAACAAAGATGGGATTGCAAAGATTTCTTCTAAGATTTTAGATGGGAAAACGATTACTGTAGCAATAGAAGAAGGGCACTGGGACGGAGTAGGAATAGTGCCGGAACAAATAGAAATAGTGGATCTTGATAGCGAAATAGAAAAGGATATTGTGATAAAGACTGAAAATGAAATGGATAAGGCGGAGCTTATATTGCAACCAAAAGAATATATTATTGGAATCGGTTGTAAAAGAGGCAAGGAAGAGGATAAGCTTATACGCTGGATACAAAAGAGTTTGGAAGAAGCAGGAATTTTTATGGAACAGGTCTATGCAATGGCTTCCATTGATAGAAAAAAGGATGAGGAAGGATTGCTTAGAATCTCACAAAGAGAAGGGATACCGTTTCTTACTTATTCGGCAGAAGAATTGGAACGTGTAACAGGAAGCTTACACGAATCGGAATTTGTAAAGAAAACCGTAGGTGTGTCGAATGTCTGTGAACGAGCTGCCTTATATGCGTGTGGCGAGGAAGGCAGACTGGTATATGAAAAGCATGCTGAGGATGGAATGACAATAGCAGTTGCAAAGAGGAAATGGAGTGTGTTATTTGATGAAAACTAAGATATATGTTGTCGGAATGGGACCCGGCAGGGAAGATATGATGACAGGGGATGCAATACAGGTTTTGGAGCAGGCAGACGTTATTATTGGCTATAATGTGTATCTAAAACTGTTAGGTGAGCGTTTTGGACAGAAGGAATTTTTATCAACACCAATGAAGCAGGAGCGCGAACGGTGTGTGATGTGCTTTGAAGAGGCAGAGAAGGGAAAAAAGGTAGCTCTAATTTGTAGCGGGGATGCTGGTGTTTATGGTATGGCATCACTGATGTATGAGGTAGGAAAACAATATCCGAATATTGAACTTGTTATCATTCCCGGAATTACGGCTGCGTGCAGTGGTGCGGCTGTATTGGGAGCGCCACTAAACCATGACTTTTGTGTGATTAGTTTAAGTGACTTGCTCACACCATGGGAAAAAATAGAAAAACGTCTGGAAGCGGCAGCTATTGGTGATTTTGCAATGGCAATATATAATCCGTCAAGCCATAAGCGATATGATTATCTGGAAAAAGCGTGTGATATTTTGCTGCGCCATATTGAGGGAGAACGTGCTTGTGGTTATGTAGAAAACATCGGACGGGATGGAACGAAGGCGGTAACCTGTACGTTGCAGGAATTACGTAACGCTAAGGTAAATATGTTTACGACTGTGTTTATTGGAAATTCCAGTTCGGAAATTTTAGATGGAAAGTTGATTACGAAAAGAGGATATTACCTAAAATGAAGGAAGTATTGATTTTTGGAGGAACAACAGAAGGCAGAAGGCTGTCAGAGTATTTAGCAGAAGCTGGTATTGTACACACAATATGCGTAGCGACTGAGTATGGAGAGCATGTGTTGAAGGAGCATTCATTGGTAACAGTACATCAGGGAAGAATGCAGCAGCAGGAAATATGCGCTTTTATAAAAGAAAAAGACTATGCGGCAGTAGTGGACGCAACGCATCCTTATGCGGAAGTTATTACACAGAATATCAAAGCTGCCCTAGAAGGATTGCCGATTCCTTATTACCGGTTACAGCGGGAAATGGCAGAAGAACAGCAATATGAAAAACTCTATTATTTTGCAAGTCATGAGGAATGTGCTCTTGCGCTGGAAGAGGTAAACGGAAATATTCTTTTAACGACCGGAAGTAAGGAATTAATTTCATATGCATCAAAAGAAACACTCAAGAGCAGGTTGTATATTCGGGTACTGCCGAGTATGGAGAGTATTCGATTGTGCGAAGAAAAGGGAATAAGTGGAAAACAGATTCTTGCATTGCAAGGACCGTTTTCAGCAGAGTTGAATGAAGCAATCATGAAACAGTATAGCATTGCTTGTATGGTAACGAAGGAAAGTGGTATCAATGGCGGTTTTTCGGAAAAGATTCAAGCAGCTAAAAATTTGGATATTCCGGTATATGTGATTCGTAATACAACAAAGAAAGATGGGCTGTCTTTTACAGAGATATGTATGGTAATGGAGAAGCTTTATAACAGAAGCTGTAGAAAAGAAAAGGCAAACATATTTGAGATTGTCCTTGCAGGAACCGGCATGGGAGCAAAGGGAAATCTCACAATAGAAACAGAACAGGCAATTATGCAGGCAGATATCATATTAGGAGCTGAGCGAATAATTCATGATTATGAACCGAAGATGGAAAAGCAACCCTATTATCTGTCATCCCAAATCATTCCTTACTTGAGAGAACGGCAAAAGAAAAAGGTGGAAACAGGAAAAAAGGTAGTGATTCTCTTTTCTGGGGATAGTGGATTTTATAGTGGATGTGAGAAGTTATATCAAAGTTTGAAGCAGGAGATAGAGCAAGGGGAACTATCTGCTTCACTTCGTATTTTACCGGGAATTTCCTCAATTTCTTATCTTGCTGCTAGAATTGGCGTGAACTATCAGGATGCGGCAATTAGAAGCATTCATGGAAAACAGGATTGGGAACAGGAAGCTTTGGTGACAGTGAAACAGAATGCAAAGACTTTTTTGTTGACATCTGGTGTAAAGGATATACAGGCATTGGGACGACTTTTCTTAGAGAATGGATTGGAGCAGTGTGTGATAACCGCAGGTTATCAATTATCATATCCCGAGGAGGAGCTTCTTGAGTTGTCAGTGGAAGCGTGTTGTAAGCTTACCAAGGAAGGGCTGTATACTTGTCTGATTCAGAATCCGGCTGTAGAACCTAAGCTATTGACGCATGGAAAAGCAGATGAGGACTTTATTCGTGACAACGTTCCAATGACGAAGGAAGAAGTCAGAGAAGTAAGTATCTGCAAGCTGAAATTGCAAGAAGACTCTGTATTATATGATATTGGAAGCGGAACAGGTTCCATTGCTGTTGAAGTAGCAAGTCTTTCGGAAAGTGTAAGAGTATTTTCAATAGAGCGAAAGGAAGAGGCGGCTTCCCTTATTGAGAGTAATTGCAACAGATTTGGAACAAGAAATGTAACTGTGATTCAGACATTTGCGCCGGAGGGATTCGAAAAGCTTCCGATGCCGACACATGCGTTTATTGGAGGCAGTGGCGGTAATATGAAAGAAATCATGGCGGTGTTGTATCAAAAAAATCCAAAGCTACGAGTGGTAATGAATGCAATTAGTATAGAAACGATTTGCGAAATGAGAGAAGTAATAGAAGCATATAAGGATAACATGAAAGACTTGGATATTGTTCAGTTACAAGCAAGTAAGGCGAAAAAGATAGGGGATTATCACCTAATGCAGGCGCAGAATCCGGTATGGATATGTTCCTTTACTTTTGTAGAGAATGGGGAAAATAACAAGAACATATAAACTTTTCAAAGAGAGGATATAAAAGAAATACGATGAATCTCCCAAGACTTATGATAGCCGCACCAAAGAGTGGAAGCGGCAAAACAATGATAACATGTGCATTGTTGCAGGCATTGAAGGAGAGAGATGAACAGGTTTATGCTTGCAAATGTGGACCAGATTATATAGACCCGATGTTTCATCAAAAGGTAATCGGTGTTCCGTCAAGAAATCTAGATACTTTTTTTACCGATAATCATATGACAAGAGCCTTATTATTAAAGGATAGAAAAGAAAAAGACATCGTTGTTATGGAAGGGGTTATGGGACTTTTTGACGGATTAGGCGGTATTCGGGAGGAAGGCTCTGCCTATCATCTTGCAACGGTAACGGAGACACCGATTATACTTGTGGTGGATGTAAAGGGAATGGGGCGTTCTGTGATTCCGTTAATTTCGGGTTTTTTGCAATATGATACCCTACATTTGATAAAGGGCGTTATCTTGAATCGTATGTCAAAGCCATATTATGAGATTTTAAAGCCGGTAATAGAAGAAGAGCTTGGAATTACGGTGCTTGGATATTTCCCAGAGGAAAAAGGTCTGCACATTGAAAGCAGACACCTTGGATTAAGACTTCCCCATGAGATAGAGGGGCTGAAGGAACAGGTAAAAACAGTAGCAGAAAAACTGGAAAGTACCGTTGACATGGAACTCCTGTTGACCATCGCAAAAGAAGCAAAGGAATTAAAGATGGAAACGGGATTGCAGCTTGTACCTGTGACAAGGGAAAAGCCTTTGATTGCAGTAGCAAGGGATGAAGCTTTTTGTTTTTACTATGCAGAGAATTTATCCATGCTAGAACAGCTAGGTGCAGAGCTTGTATTCTTTTCGCCCTTGCATGATCGTGAGCTTCCGAAAGATTGTCACGGAATATTGCTTGGTGGAGGGTATCCGGAGTTGGTTACGGAAGAATTAAGCAGGAATCAATCCATGCTTGCAAGTATCCGACATGCAATAGAAAATGGTATGCCGTCGGTTGCAGAATGTGGTGGTTTCATGTACTTACATGAGAGCATCACAAATAAAGTGGGAACTCAAATACCTATGACAGGGGTGATTTCGAAAACTTGTACGAATAAAGGCAGGCTGGTACGCTTTGGATATATTGAAATTGAGGACGAACAAGGTCTTTTCATGAAGAGAGGAAATAAAATTCGAGCACATGAGTTTCACTATTATGACAGTGCGGATAATGGGGAAGGGTGTATGGCAACAAAACCGGTTACAGGAAAGCAATACCCTTGTATCATGGCTGGAACGAATTTCTGGTGGGGATTTCCACATCTGTATTATCCATCAAATCCTGCATTTGCAATACAATTTGTTGAGCAAGTGGTAAAATATAAGAAAAAAGTAGAGAAGAGGTAAGTGGTATGGAGAATTCACATCGCTTTTTTGAAAATAGAGAGTGTCAGTACTTTCCTTGTCATAAGGGACTAACGGAGTTAAATTGTCTATTTTGTTATTGCCCGATGTATCGGATGGAGCAATGCCCTGGCAATCCACAGTATGTAGAGGTAAGAGGAAGGATAATAAAAGCGTGTACCGATTGTACATTTCCTCACAAACTGGAAAATTATGATAGGATTATACAGATATTAAGGGAAACATAAGGTTATCATAGGTAATGGAGATATTGGAAAAAGAATTATACAGCAACGTATATATAATATTATATAGAGAGAGGTAAAATCGTATATAGCGCTTTCGAATAGAATGTGTTACAATAACTGCTATATAGATAAATATATAGCGATTTAATATGGTAATGGAGAGTTATGAATACAGTATATTTAAAGTATGTTCTTGAGGTAGAGCGCTGTGGTTCCATATCTCAGGCGGCACAGAATTTGTTTATGGCACAACCAAATCTTAGCAAAGCAATAAAAGATTTGGAAGAGGAATTAAATTATCAGATTTTTTATAGAAATTCGAATGGTGTTACCGTGACAGAAAAAGGAGCAGAATTTCTTTATCATGCTCAAAAGATGATGGAGCAAATGGAAGAAATAGAGAAGCTTTCGGAAAGAGCGGATATGCTAAGCAGACAGTTTAAGATTTCGATACCGCGAGGAAGCTATATCGCAAATGGCGTTACTGCATTTGTTGCAGATTTGCAGATGAAAAACGGGATGGATATCACCGTAAATGAGACAAATGCATTAAAAACGATAACAAACGTAGCAGATAGAGGGTATAATATGGGAATTATACGCTATCAGCTGTTAGAAGAAGCTGCATTTAAAAGTCGGTTAAAAAATAATAAGCTGGAATATGAGATATTGTGGGAATTTGAGTATGTACTGGTTATGTCAAAAGAGCATCCTTTGGCAACAAAAGCGGTGATTAGCGTGGAAGATTTACAAGATTATACGAAAATAACACATGGTGATATTGAGATACCTCATACATTAAAAACGGGAGATGTGAAGGAAATGCATTCACAAAAAACGATTTATGTATATGAAAGAGGAAGTCAATTTGATCTTCTGGCAAATGTGCCGACAACCTATATGTGGGTATCACCGATTCCTGATTCCTATTTGGAGAAGAATGGTTTGGTGCAAAGGGCGTGTAAGGCAAAGAATAATAGATATAGGGATGTTTTGATTTATAGGAAGGACTATAAGCTTGGAGAATATGATAAGCTATTTCAAAAGAAAATTTATGAGTCAAAGATTGAAGTGGCGTCTGTAAAATGTATGTAACTATTACAATGCGGAATAATTATGCAAAGAGCCATAAGAAAAAAGGAAGTTATTATGTCATATAAAGTATGATATAGCAATTTCCTTTTTTTATATTTCCATAATAGCAAATGATTTGCTATTATGTCATGTGGTAAAAAGGAAGGAGTAGAAAATGGGAAGTATAATATCAATAAAAGAAGTATTAGAGAAATATATAGAGGGATGTCAAGCTAAAGTTAAGATGTCTACAGGATGTATGATTGGTAAAGCTGTTTTAGCAGGTGCAATGATTGCCATGGGTGCAGCGGGAAGTAGTGTTGCTGCACATACAGTTCCTGATGTAGGAATGGCAAGATTGGCAGCAGCAGTAGTGTTCCCAATGGGATTAATGATGGTTATGTTGTTAGGTGCAGAGTTATTTACCGGTGATTGTCTTGTTGCAATGAGTGGCTTTGATGGAAAACACAAGATTGGAAGTATCATAAGGGTATTGGTTCTTGTTTATGTTGGTAATTTTGTAGGAGCAACTTTGGTAGCATGGCTCGTTTCGATGAGTGGGCAATGGGAGTATTCAGGAGGAATGCTTGGAGCTTATACCATAAAAGTGGCGATGGGGAAGGTAGGAATTACTTTCTCAGAAGGAATTGTTTCAGGAATATTGTGTAATATTCTGGTATGTGGTGCAGTATTGATGGCAATGTGTGCGAAAGATGCAGCAGGAAAGTTGTTAGCAATTTTCTTTATGATTATGTTGTTCGTAACGTCAGGCTTTGAACACTGTGTTGCTAATATGTATTATATAACAGCAGGATTGTTGGCAATGAATAATCCTGAGTATGCAGAATTAGCAATGAATACTTATGGATATACAGTACAGCAGTTAAATCAATTAAATGTTTTAAATTATGTTCTTATCAATTTAGTACCTGTAACAATTGGAAATATATTAGGTGGAGTAGTATTTACAGGTGCACCTCTGTATTATCTGAATAAGAATAAGGGAGGTTCGTCCAAAGAGGATAAGAACAAGGAGGAGAAAAAAAATGTTATGGCTTATACCAAAATTCCTGCTGACCCTGCTAGCTGAGTTAAGTGGCGTGGCATGTACCGCGGGCGTTATGTATGCGTATTGGAATATATTGTCTAAAAAGAAAATACATTAAAAAGTTGTTCTAGTGTATTGGCAATCAAAAACCGTCCATTTTTATGGACGGTTTTTGATTACGATTAAATAGTAGTGAAGGTGCCATAGATGAGAAAGTGAAAGGTTAATAATGAATGTAGAAGTATTGAATTATTTGGAAAAAGAAAAGAAATATCATGGAAGTAAAGACTTTATTACGTATATTGATTATAAAGTGGATGATGGAAAAGCTTGCATGTGGCAATACGATATATTTCCAGGCATTCAGTTATTAATCAGTGATTTTGAAACAAGCACTTGCTTTAAAAATGTGGACAAGCAGAATGTGATTTCTATTAATCATTGTCATATAGGGAGATTTGAATGCATGTTTGATAAGCAAAATGTAATCTACATGGGAGAAGGAGATATTGCTATTAGTAGTATGAAGCATCAAGTAAAGCAATCAAGTATACCCTTAAAGCGCTTTTTTGGTTCCAGTATTATTATTTTTCCTGAAATTGCAGAGACGAATCCTTTTTTACAGGAGTTAGGGATTGATTTTAATACAATTTTGAATAAGTATTCCCTCGATGATTCTTGCCATGTTTTCAGAAGAAATGAAGAAATAGAACACATCTATAATGAGATATATGAGCAACTAGAGAATCCGCAAATAGCATTTTTAAAGATTAAGCTTGCAGAGTTATTATTTCGGTTTCAGGCAAAAGATATTACCTTGGAGAGAAATAGTACCTACCTGTCCAAACAAATGACGGATAAGATTAAGGATGTGAAGGAACATTTAATAGGCGAGTTAAGTGAGAAAAAGAGTTTGTCGGAACTAGCAAAGGAGCATGGATTATGTCTTACGCAGTTAAAGGCGAATTTCAAGGAAATATATGGGGTTTCGCCATACGCATATGCGAAAGCTTATAGAATGAATGTTGCAGCAAAAATGCTATTGGAAACGGAACAAAAAATAGGTGACATTGCTATGGAATTATCATATAAAAATTCCAGCAAATTTTCGGAAGCGTTTGAAAGTGTTATGGGGTGTTCACCAAGGGAATATCGAAAAAGACATTCAAAAACTTCATAGGCTTTTTGGAGTGAATAGAGCTTTTTGGAGTAGTAAAAAAATAGAAAATTTGTTATCATGCCGTAGTTAGAAGAAGCTAACTATGGCTTTTTTATGTAATAGGAAAGTGCTGTAGCGTAGTGGCAGTTAGACAAGAATTTCGTAAGAAATTCTTGCCAAAGTGCGTGCGCTGGCACGCACTATTTTTATTTTGTATGCAAAGTGGATAAAAAAGTGAAAAATATTAAAAGAAAGGAATCATACTATGAAAAAGAAAAAGGATGGAATAAGCAGACTGTTGGAATTTACAGGTAAGTATCGAAATCTATTAGGATTGTCTCGTGTATTATCAGGTATTAGTGCGGTATTTATCTTAATGCCATTTATCTGTGTTTATTTCGCGTCAAAAGAATTAATTAATACGTTTATGGGTAATGCGTTGAATACCCAGAAGTTGTTACAATGGGGACTCTGTGCATTTGCGAGCGAGTTTATCGGATTAGCTATTTATTTTGTAGCATTGCTGTGTTCACATATTGTAGCGTTTCATACAGAGAAAAATCTGAAGATGGCGGCTTTAACACATCTTGTAAAGATGCCATTAGGCTATTTTGAAAAAAAACCAAGTGGAAAATTGCGCAAGATTATTGATGAAAACAGTGCTCAGACAGAATCATATATTGCACATCAGATGCCGGATTTGGTAGGGGCGCAGGTAACTATAATAGTAGCTGTTATCCTAATGGTGCTATTTGATTGGAAGTTGGGAATACCATTATTGGTTTTGGTATTTCTAGGATTTGGAATACAGATGACGTTTATGGGTAAAGATACGTTGACGTTCATGAAAACGTATCAGGATAAATTGGAAGATATGAATCATGAAGCAGTAGAGTATGTTCGAGGAATATCGGTTGTAAAGGTATTTGGGCAAAGTGTACATTCGTTTAAGAAATTCAGAGAAGCAATAGAAGCATATAAAAAATATGCATTTGCCTACACAATGTCTTGTAAAAAAGGAATGGTAGGGTTTAATACGGTTGTAAATGCAAGCTTTGTGATATTGGTTCCAGCAGCACTTTTGGTAGGGGCAACATCGGAAGATTTACGTGAATTTATAGAGAATTTTTTGTTTTATGTTATATTTACGCCAGCAACAGCAGTAATGCTCAATAAAATCATGTATATGTCTGATTATAAATTCCGTGCACAAGAAGCTATGGAAAGGATTGATGTGATTCTTCAAAATGAGCCACAAATGGTAAAGGATTATGGATGGAAGCCGATAAATCATGATGTTGAGTTTAAGAACGTTAGCTTTGCTTATGAAGGAGCAGAGGAAATGGCAGTATCAAATGTGTCTTTTAGGGCAAAGGAAGGAACGATGACTGCGATTGTTGGACATTCGGGAAGTGGCAAGAGTACGATTGCCAGTTTAATTCCAAGATTCTATGATGTGAAGGATGGTAGTATAGAAATTGGAGGAATTGATGTTAAAGATTTGTCACAAGAAGAATTGATAAATCAAGTATCCTTTGTATTTCAGAATCCAAAGCTGTTTAAGGAAAGTCTGTTTGATAATATTAAGGCTGGAAAAACGACAGCTACTCGAGAAGAAATTTTAGAAGCAGCACATTTAGCACAGTGTGATGACATTATTGCAAAGCTACCAGATGGAATTGATACAATAGTAGGACAAAAAGGAGTTTATCTTTCGGGTGGTGAAGTACAAAGAATTGCAATTGCAAGGGCATTGTTGAAAGATGCTCCGATTCTTGTGTTAGATGAAGCTACGGCATATGCTGATCCAGAGAATGAACACCAGATTGGCATTGCATTAAAGAACCTGATGAAGGGAAAAACGATTATTATGATTGCACATAGATTATCTACGATAAAAAATGCAGAGCAGATTATCGTTATGAAACAGGGAAAACTGGTAGAAAGAGGAAATCATAATGATTTGGTTATGAAGCAGGGGGATTATTATAAGCTTTGGACGGAATACAATCAAAGTATTCAGTGGAATATTGGAAAAGAGGTGGCAGAATGTTAAGAGATATGTTTGCTTTAAGTGAAAAAGGTGTAAAGAATTTGAAAACAGGAATTACAGCTACTGTAATTGCAAATATTTGTTTAATGGCACCGATATCTGTGTTAATGATGGTAACTATGAACTTATTAGCACAATTGGAAGGAAAAGAGGGAGCTATAGAAGAAAATAAAATTCTAATTATTGTAGGAACAATAGTTTTTCTTTTACTTATTTTTATCACTCAGTGGATTCAATATGACAAAACATATACCGTGGCATATGAAGAGAGTGCAAATCGAAGAGTAGTTCTTGCAGAAAAGTTACGTAGACTACCATTAGCCTTTTTTGGACAAAAGAATCTTTCGGATTTAACAACGACTATTATGGCGGATTGTACTGCATTAGAGAGAATTATCTCAAATGCGATTCCACAAATGTTTGGATCTTTAAGTATGTTTGTGATTATATCAATAGGGTTGCTGACATTAGATTGGCGTATGGCGTTGTGTGTGATTGTTCCAGTACCTGTAGCATTAGCAACCATTTTTTTGGCAAAAAAGGCTCAATCGGAATCGCAAAGAAAAAATAATGAAATTAGACGTGTTGCATATGATGGTGTTCAGGAATTTTTAGAGAATATTCAAGAAATAAAAGCGAATGCAAGAGAAGAAGAATATTTAAAAGGGCTAGATAGTAAGTTGGAACATGTTACCAAAAATTCCATTAGAAATGAGATAACACCAGGAGCTGTTATCATTCTGGCTCAATTTATGCTTCGTTTTGGATTGGTACTTGTTTTGGTGGCAGGAGGTGTGTTTGTTGCTCAAGGAACATTGTCCATACCAATGTTTATTATGTTCTTGCTTGTAGCAGGGCGAGTATATGACCCGTTTAGTAGCGGTTTCATGCTTTTGGCAGAAGTTTTTGCAGCATTAGTAAGTATAAAACGTATGAAAGAAATGGAAGCAACGAAGGAACAGACAGGAACAAATGTATGCCAGAATAAAGGATATGACATAGTATTTGAAGATGTTACATTTTCTTATAATGAAGAAAATGTGTTGAATGGGGTTTCCTTTACGGCGAAGCAAGGAGAAATTACGGCATTGGTAGGTCCGTCAGGTAGTGGAAAGTCTACGGTATCTAAGCTGGCAGCACGCTTTTGGGATGCAAATTCCGGCAAGATAACACTTGGAGGTGTAGATGTAACAACGGTAGAGCCGGAAACACTATTTGATAATTATGCGGTTGTATTTCAGGATGTTACTTTGTTCGATGATACGGTTATGGAAAATATTCGACTTGGAAGAAAAGGTGCGACGGATGAGGAAGTAATGGAAGCAGCAAGAGCAGCACAGTGTGAAGAATTTATTCAGCGAATGCCTAAGGGGTATCAAACGAATATTGGAGAAAATGGTTGTGCCCTTTCAGGAGGGGAAAGACAACGCATATCCATTGCAAGAGCACTGCTAAAAAAGGCTCCTATTGTATTATTAGACGAAGCAACGGCATCGATGGATGCAGAAAGTGAGACACTAGTGCAGAAGGCATTATCTACTTTACTAAAGGGAAAGACAGTATTGGTTATTGCACATCGCATGCGAACCATTGCAAATGCAGATAAGGTAGTCGTATTAGAGCAGGGGCATGTTGCAGAGGAAGGAACGCCACAAGAACTAATGGAACAAAAAGGATTATTTTATCGGTTGGCAACCAGGTAGGTACTATCAAATAGAATAAGGATATATAGAAAAGCAAGACATGCGTATAACAATGTCTTGCTTTTTACTATATTGGCTATTCTTTGGACAATAATAGGTGTCGAACTTCACCTAGAAAATACAAAGAACCAAAGATACATATAACATCATCTTGCGAAGCTTCCTTCAAACCTGCTTGTATCGCATCTTGAATGGAGTCGAAAGGCTCGGCACTTGCGTTATGGGAGTTTAGAAACAAAGCAAGTGAATCGGAGCTTAGGGCTCTGGGAGATGGTGGAGTGATGGTTAAAAACTTCTTTGCAAGCGGAATGATAGATAACATCATTTTATCATAAGCTTTATCTGCTAAAACACCGGTAATAAAGATAATTTTTTTCTTAGGGAAATAGAGATGAAGACTTTCGCATAGCATCATAACGCCATCTTCATTGTGACTGCCGTCGATAATTACGGCAGGTTCTTTTCTCATAAGTTCAAAACGACCAATCCATTTTGTATGTTCTAATCCTAAGTATATCTGCTCATCAGATATTTCATATCCTTTTCCACGTAGAAGCATCGCTGCGTTGACTGCCATGGCGGCATTGTTAATCTGATAATGTCCCAATAGAGGAATGCGAAGATGCTCGAACTTCCAAGAATCAGTATCGGAATGCAAATCAAAAGTCTGTCCTGATAAATCATAGTGCGAAGCTTCCTTTGGCAGAAATGCTTTATGCAGGGAAGCATTTTGCTCGGAACAAGTAATTTGAAATACTCGTTCTACATCAAGACACTGGGGATAGAGAAGAACATCACATCCAGGTTTGATAATGCCTGCTTTTTCAGTAGCAATCTGCTCTAAAGTATTGCCGAGTATCTGAGTATGATCAAGACTGATAGAAGTAATGATGGCAAGCAAAGGGGCAGGGATTACATTTGTTGCATCAAGTCTGCCACCAAGTCCGGTTTCTAAGATAACCATATCACAACATTCTTCTGAAAAATAAAGAAAGGCAATGGAACAAATGATTTCGAACTCAGAAGGAAGTGACATTCCTTTGTATTTCATTTGTTCTACCATTTCACACACTTTTGTAGCTACTCGAGCAAGTGCCTCTTGTGAAATTTCCTCATTGTTAATGCGAATTTGCTCAGTAAAACGTTCCACAAAAGGAGAGGTAAAGATACCAACCTTATAATTGCTTTCAATAAGTATCTGATTGAGGAAAGCGGATGTAGAACCTTTTCCGTTTGTCCCGGCAATGTGAATATATTTCAGCTTTTCATGCGGATTTCCAAGAAGTGAAAGAAGCGTGGAAATCTGCTCTAGGCTAAAAGGTTCCTTCCCCACTTCTACTTGTTGTGGGGAAAAGGATGGTACCTGTGCAAGATAGTTTAAAAATTCCTGGTATGTCATGAGGCAATTACCTTTCTATTTATCGCTTTGCTGGTTGATTTGATAATCATGGTAAGTAAAATAGTATTAATAGGAAGCATAATAAGTTCTTTTACGGCACGAGAACTTACCACTGCAATAAAGGCGTTGTTGTAGAGAATAGAAAGCCAAAGGCTGTTAAGGATAAAACCAACAACAAAGGTATGAATACATTCAGCAAGAAAAATGCGCCAAATGGTTAGTTCTTTTTTGTGCAGCATGAAACCAAAAATAATACCGGAAACAGCAGCACTAATCGTAAAGCCAGGGAAAAACGGGCCGGTTGGCTTTACCATGAAAGCAATAATATCGGAAAGTGCACCAATCACAGCAGAGATTGCAGGTCCTAAGAGCATGCCGGAAACAGCAAGCATGAGAGAACCAAAACGAATCTCAATAAACTGGGTGATAGGCAGATTCAAGAATCCACATACAACGGATAGGGCGATGAACATACCCGATAGGGTTAATGTTTTTACATTTTTTAAATTAGACATAAAATTACCTCCTTTGCAGTATATTCCTTTTACTACATCGGAGGTTCGATCTAGGATGTAGCAGCGGGATGCGACCATGGAACCGCAAGATAAAATCTTTTCGTCCGGATGACAACTCCCTGTTCACCCGGCACTTAACGCTCCACAGTCTACTCTGCATTGTGTTTAGTTATAAATTACGTTTTTTATCATATACGCATATGTATAAAAATGCAATAGTGAATTGGATGAAATTGCATTTGGGTTCATAATATAGAGAAATAGTACAAAGGATAAGGAAGATTTGCTATTTTTATAAGATTTTCGTATACTATAAATAGTTGTTATGCCATAATGGCTCAGAACAGTGGAAAGGCATGGTTAGAGATATGCAAAAAACAGTGGCGATTGGAATACAGGATTTTGAAGAATTACGTAATGGAAATTATTATTATATTGATAAAACAGATTTTATCAGGGAATGGTGGGAGAGGGGCGATAGTGTAACATTGATTGCCCGACCAAGACGTTTTGGTAAGACTTTGAATGTGAGTATGATAAACTGTTTCTTTTCTAACCAGTACACTGGCAGAGGTGAACTGTTTGAGGGGCTTTCCATTTGGAATGAGGTAAAATATAGAGAATTGCAGGGAACGTATCCTGTCATCAATCTGTCCTTTGCAAATGTGAAAGAAAGTAGCTTTGAAGCGACCAAGGAAAGAATAAACCAGATTTTGGTTAATCTGTATAGTAAATATGAGTACTTACTTAATAGTGAAGTTTTGACGAGTAAAGATAAAGAGTTTTTTAATTGCATAGCAAAGGATATGAAAGAAACAGATGCAACGATGGCCATTCACAATTTGTCGGATTATTTGTGCCGATACTATGGCAAGAAGGTTATTATTCTGCTTGATGAGTATGATACTCCGATGCAGGAAGCGTATGTGCATGGATTTTGGGAAGAATTGGTCGGTTTTACAAGAAGTATGTTTAACTCTACCTTTAAGACCAATCCTTCGCTTGCAAGGGGATTAATGACGGGAATCACAAGGGTTAGTAAAGAGTCTATCTTTTCAGATTTGAATAACTTGAAAGTAGTAACGACTACGTCCGATGAATATGCGACAGCATTTGGATTTACAGAGCAAGAGGTTTTCGATGCAATGGAACAGTTTGGTCTGGCAGCAGAGAAAGAGAAGATAAAATATTGGTATGATGGTTTCATTTTTGGAGAGCATAAAGACATTTATAATCCCTGGTCAATATTGAATTTTCTTGATACAGGATGTATAACAACTTACTGGGCCAATACTAGTGCCAATAGTTTGGCCGGAAAGCTGATTCGTGAAGGTGGACGAGGAGTTAAGCAGTCTTTTGAACAGCTTCTTCGTGGTGAAAATCTACGATGTGAGATTGACGAACAGATTGTATATAATCAGTTAGATCATAATGAGGCTGCAATCTGGAGTCTGCTTCTAGCCAGTGGTTATTTGAAGGTAATCGATTATGATGAACTGGGGAAAATAGAGCAAGGCGCGAAGGCATATTATGAAGTGGCATTAACGAATTACGAAGTGCGTCGTATGTTTGAAAGCATGGTAAATACTTGGTTTGCTACTGTTGCAGAGGATTATAATGACTTTATTAAAGCAATGCTGACGAAAGATGTGGATGCCATGAATGAGTATATGAGTCAGATGGCATGTGAGATATTCAGTTATTTTGATACGGGGAAGAGAGTTTCACAAAAGGCACAGCCGGAGCGGTTTTATCATGGGGTTATCTTAGGATTGCTGGTGGATTTACAGGTTGATTATATCATTACTTCGAATCGTGAAAGTGGCTTTGGCAGATATGATGTGATGATTGAACCAAAAGATAAGACAAAAAATCCGGCGGTAATCATAGAATTTAAAGTGTTCAATGCAAGAAAAGAGAAGGCATTGGAAGACACAGTAGAAGCGGCATTAAGTCAGATTGAAGAAAAATGTTATGATGCTGCCTTAATAGCACAAGGAATTCCAGCAGAGAAAATCTATAAATATGGTTTTGCCTTTGAAGGAAAAAATGTGCTGATAGATGCAAAATAAAGAGAAAATGAATAAAAACAACCAATTACAAGTGTAGTAGGTGATTTTATGGCGAATAAAAATTATGATTTAGCTCACACAAAGTGGATGTGCAAGTATCACATTGTATTCACTCCAAAGTATAGACGAAAAGTGATTTACAATCAACGGAAAGCGGATATACGAGATATTTTAAAACAGTTATGTTCATATAAAGGTACCGTAACCGCTTTGGTAGAACCATCTGGTAGTGGTAAGTCAACCATATCCAAGCTGATTGCAGGCTTTTGGGATGTAGATGGTGGAGAGATTACGATTGGTGGCAGAAATATAAAGGAGCTTTCCCAGAGTGATATTGCCAATGCCATTGCGTATGTAGCACAGGAGGTCATCTTTCGGGAGGAGAGAGACAGAGAATTGCGATAGCACGTGCGATGCTTAGAAATGCGCCAATCGTTATCTTGGATGAATGGAAAAGAATACAAAGCTAAACAACGATTGAAGCTATGCTATATGGTTATGCAGGATGTAAATCATCAGCTTTTTACGGAGAGTGAATTATGTGATTTTAGGATGGAAAGAGGAAAATAAGGTGTTTATTCATATTTAGGTGTACAAAATTCTCTCAGATAGCTTATACTAAAGATATGACTAGTGGGAAGGGTATGATCATAATGGCAAGAAATGTAGCGATTGGAATACAGAATTT
>JAFSCH010000064.1 GCA_017436865.1 Lachnospiraceae bacterium | reverse complement strand
GTATAGCAATGAATGTGAGGGAATGGGAGTCGATATTTCAGAGGAAGCTCTAAAGGTTGCACGAGAAAATGCACAGCGTTTGGGGCTTAAGGCAGAGTTTGTTCAAGGAGATTTGTTTGAACCAGTTCCTGAAAAGAAATTCGATATGATCGTATCAAATCCACCGTATATAGAGACCGCTGTAATTGAAACACTTATGCCGGAAGTACGTGAGCATGAGCCAATGCAAGCACTTGATGGTATGGAAGACGGACTTTTTTTCTACCGTAAAATTGTGGAAAAAGCACCTGGATTTTTAGGGAAAGGTGGATGGTTGCTGTTTGAAATTGGATATAATCAAGGAGAAGCAGTAAGTAAGCTTATGACAGAACAAGGTTTCAAAGAGGTAGAAGTTGTAAAGGATTATGCAGGACTAGATCGTGTTGTCCTAGGACAAATGTTATAAGAAAACAAAATGGAAGATGGCATGTAATTATCAAGGTGCTGAATAATTACGATAGCATGATGCTATGCAGTGAATAGAATGTGACTGCTGAGAAGGCAGATAGAAAGAGAACGGAGGAATAGAGATGTTTGATAAGTTAGAAGCATTAGTTGCTCGTTATGAAGAAATTATGAATGAGTTAAATGAGCCGACAGTTGCCGATAATCAGGCAAGATTTCGCTCCCTGATGAAGGAACAGAGTGACTTAACACCATTAGTAGAGGCATATAAGGAATACAGGGGATGTAAGGAAACAGTAGAAGACTCACTTTCTTTATTAGAATCTGAAAGTGATGATGATATGCGTGAAATGCTCAAAGAAGAGCTTAACGATGCGAAGAAGCGTATTGAAGAGCTGGAAACAGAGCTTAAAATTCTTCTCTTACCAAAGGACCCTAACGATGATAAGAATGTTATCGTAGAAATACGTGCAGGTGCTGGTGGAGATGAGGCTGCATTGTTCGCAGCAGAAGTATATCGTATGTATGTACATTACGCAGAAGGCAGACGCTGGAAGGTTGAAACCATGGAATACGAAGAAATCGGTATCGGTGGTATGAAGAGTGTGACCTTTATGATTTCCGGACAGGGTGCATATTCTGTTATGAAGTATGAATCCGGTGTACATCGTGTACAGCGAGTTCCAGAAACAGAGTCAGGTGGACGTATCCATACATCTACCATAAGTGTTGCCGTAATGCCAGAGGTAGATGAAGATATCGACATCGTAATCGAAGATAAGGATATCCGTATTGACGTAATGCGTGCTTCCGGTAACGGTGGTCAGTGTGTCAACACAACCGACTCTGCGGTACGTTTAACACACTATCCAACAGGTATCGTAGTATACAGCCAGACAGAAAAGTCTCAGCTCCAGAATAAGGCAAAGGCATTTGCTTTATTAAAAGCGAAGTTGTATGATATCGAACAGCAGCAGCGTCATGACGCCGAAGCTGAGCTTCGTCGTAGCCAGATTGGTACTGGTGACCGTTCTGAAAAGATTAGAACTTACAACTTCCCACAGGGACGTGTAACAGATCATAGAATTAACTTAACTATCTACAAGTTAGATAAGGTTATGAATGGAGATATTCAGGAAATTCTCGATGCTTGTATCGCAGCCGACCAGACAGCGAAGTTGGCAAAGATGAACGAATAAGCTATGAGTGCAGAATAAAACAAAGAGGCAGAATCTTGCTTGCAAGAGATTCTGCCTCTTTGTTTTATTCTATAGGAATGGAAACGACACCGAGAAGTAGCGAAGCGGATTCGAGGTGAACGGTTGCAGGCACTCATAGTGTGGATAGATGGAATGTGAGTCAAACTAACCATGAGGAAATGCGAAGTATTTTCGAATGGCGTTCGCGCTATGAGTGGAACGATAAATAGGTCAGATGAGGCAAGAATTTACATTACACTGGCTTTGGGTAGTTGATGTAAGGTTTTTTTGATTAGAATTTTGGGTAGATTATTGACAGTGTGACTGAGAAATTGGTTATATAATACAAAATAAAAATTGAAACTTTTATATAGCGTATGTTGCGGGACAACCTGTCGGATGTATGGCGATAACAGATGAAGATAAAAAGTATTGGAAGGAAGACAAAGCGGGAGAGGCACTGTATCTTCATAAGCTTGCTGTGAAGCAGAATTTTAGAGGAATGGGTATTTCTTCAGAACTAATAAATTATGCTAAAAAAATAACCATTATATCAGGGATTAAATCATTAAAACTTGATTGTAATGCAGATAGGTTAAAACTTAGAAATATTTATCAAAACAATGGGTTTGAACTTGTGGAAACAATTTATATGGATAATAACTATAAAATGGCATTGTATGTTATGGATGTAACATAAGAAAATACTTAGTATTAGCGTTGGTGACAGAGGCAAGGCGTTTTAGCGTATTGCTAGGATTATAAAATTACTTACCAAGAAGATGATTGAAGTTGAAAAGAGAAGATGAATAGTGTAAAATTTATACAAAAGGTTTATATAAGGGCGGTGAAAGGTTGATAAAAGAGAAATTGATTGAAAAATCAAAGGAAGCATTTATTATGGCTATTGAGATTTATAATAAGCCAACAATAAAGTATCGAGTGGAAGGATTTAGTTTTTTTTATATGTAATGCATGGGAACTGATGCTGAAAGCCCATATGATGAATAAATATGGAGAAGAGAGTATCTATTATAAAGATAATCCTAACAGAACTATAACGTTGGAAAATTGTATTCAAAAGATTTTTACTAACGAAAAGTCACCGATACGAAGAAATTTATCTAAAATAATAGAATTGAGGAATACAAGCACGCATTTTATTACAGAAGAATATGAAATGGTTTATATTCCTCTGTTTCAGGCATGTGTATTGAATTTTGTTGAGAAAATGCAAGAATTTCACAATGTGGATATGACAGAAGTAATACCACAGAATTTTTTGACACTGGCTGTGAGTATGAAAGCTTTAGATGAGGCAACTATTCGTGCGAAGTATCCTGAAGAAATTGCTCGAAAGATAATCGATACCAATAATGAGCTTGAACCAATGATTGTAGAAAACAATCAGTCCTTTGCAATTAAAATTGAACATTTACATTATATTACAAAGGACAAAAGTAAGGCAACATCCTTTGTACATATTGATAAGGATGCAGAAGCAGGGGTTAAGATTATTAAAGAATTAAAAGACCCTAATAATACACATAAGTATACAATGAAGACTGCAATAAAAGAAATTAATCGAAGATTGCAGAATGATGGAATTGATTTTGAAATGAACCAATATATTTTTGATTTGTTTAATAAGGTGTATGGAATTAAAGAAAATGAAAATTATTGTTATGTGCATAGACAATATGCTCAACCATCATATGCATATTCTATGCAGACAATAGAATTGATTTTTGAAGAGATACAGAAAGATGCAAAGAATATTGTAGAAAATTTGAAAAAGCAAAAAAAATAAGCTGACCCCAGGGGCAAAGGAATTCTTGGTTTACACCTACTCCCATTCGGGAACCCAGCCTTAATCCTTCACGAGTTAGCTTATTTATAGTATAGCATATGCTGTTGAAAAGTCAATTATTCAATAAAAAAATACGATAGGGGGATGAATGATTTGCGAGCTACAGAAACAAATGTGTTAAATTTTATCGGGGGGTTAGATAAAGTATTTATTATCCCACCATTTCAAAGAAATAGTTTTGAGTGTGTCCAGATATTTGCCACGAAACAGTTTTGACATTACCCTTACAGGAAGAAAGAATTCCTCACCCTTATCACGCCATTGATTTTTGGCATTCAGACCGCTGCCAAGAAGAATGACATGGATATGGGGATGATAGTTCATTTCAGAGCCCCAGGTATGTAACACACAGATATATCCGACTTTTGCTCCGAGATACTTTGAGTCTTCCGTCAGTTCATTGATAGTTGCTGAAACAGAATGGTAAAGCGCATCATAGAGAAGCTGTTGGTTACTATAGATTAAAGGATTCAGTTCCTGTGGAACAGTAAATACCACATGAAAGTACGGTGCTTCCAATACATCTTCGCGTCGTTTATCCATCCACTTTTCCTTAGGCAGAGCCTGACACATAGGACAGCATCTGTTACGGCAGGAATTATAATGAATCTGGGGATGTCCGCAGTCTTCACAGATGCTGATGTTAGCACCATAGGCACCGATCTTGCAGTTGATGATACAGTTAGCAACCTTAGATTGCCCGGGTGAAGGTTTGTATTTATTAAGATATTTTGGATAAAACCTAAGAAAAATATCCTGTACAGTAGGATGTTCCATTATGAATCCTCCTGTACATCAAACGGGCTTCTAATTCCAAGCAGCGTTTTGTTGCTGACATGAAGATAAATCTCGGTAGACTTAGGATCCAAGTGACCTAATAATGCCTGAATATATTTAATATCACATCCGGATTCCAGAAGATGACTTGCAAAGCTGTGTCTGAATGCGTGTGAAGTAACATGTTTAGCAATTCCAGCCCTTTCAGTACTCTTTCTTAATACCTGATTGACAGCAGAGATATCCAGATATTTTCCGGTTGCCTGGCTTGGAAACAAGATGTTTCTGGGTTTACCGCATTTGAACCAGTATTCTGTCAGAATGTCAAGAGTACGGTCTGCAAGAATGGTATAGCGGTCCATTCTGTTTTTCGTATTGCGGATGTGGATGGAATGACTTTTACGGGAAATATCTTCGTACATAAATAACCTCCATGAAATAAAAGTAGAAAAAACAACAGTAACTACCCATCATGGAGGAGCATTTGCAAAATAAAACTGCTTGTGTAAGCAGCTTTGTAATGGTATTATTTTCATAGGCAGTGGTATTTGGTTTTGTGTGGGAACTTAACAATAAATACATTTTAAAGAAGAATCAACTGCCATTTTAATTAAAAAATAGAAAAACTGCGCCACAGCCTTGGTAGGCCATCGCGCAGCGATTTTGTTCCTTTATAGGAAATTGCTGTAGCGTAGTGGCAGTTAGACAAGAATTTCGTAAGAAATTCTTGCCAAAGTGCGTGCGCTGGCACGCACTATTTGTTCACTTTGAATTTGTCTAATTAAGTTAATCGTGCCATATGGCTTGATTATAAATACAAAGATAAAAACGCAATGTACACCTAAAAATGTACTAGAGCTGGTAGGTAGCCCAGCCGTCCTATTTCTAATAGGGTAAGTAACCTGCCCCTCCGGGTTGTCCATTCTTTGTTCAACTATTATTTAGGAGGGATTCTTATGGACAAAGTAAGTGGAAAGCTGACAGTGTATTTTGAAGAACCATTTTGGGTAGGAATATTTGAACGTATCGAAGATGGTAAATTATCTGTGGCAAAAGTGACTTTTGGTGCAGAGCCAAAAGATTACGAAGTGCAGGAATATGTTCAAAAATACTATTTCAGTTTGAAATTCAGTCCGGCTGTTGATACTGTTGCAAAGGATATAAAAAGAAATCCGAAAAGGATGCAGCGTGAAGCGAAAAAGCAGATGCAGGAAATAGGCATTGGCACAAAATCGCAACGGGCCTTGAAATTACAACAGGAACAGAACAAGCAAGAGCGCAAGGTAAGAAGCCAAGAAAAAAAAGAAGCGGAAAAACTGCGAATGTTTGAACTGAAACAGCAAAAGAAGAGAGAAAAGCATAAGGGGCATTAATGTCCCTTGGGCTTTTTGTTCAATATTAGGAAATTGCTGTTACGTAGTGGTGGTTAAACAAGAATTTCGACAGAAATTCTTGCCAAAGTGCGTGCGCTGGCACGCACTATTTGTTCAAATCGGAAATATTTTATCTGGAAGATACGGTAAAGATAAAGAAATAGAAATAGAAATTTCAGTTTTTCTTATAGTGAACAGAAATCATGTGTTTTCAACATTAGACACACTTTTCAGAAAAGGGAGTAATATTTTATTGTAATACCAAAAATATTTGCTATAATATATTTATAAAAGGCAATCGCCACAGAGTGGTTGACCAAGTTGGAAAAAGCAGAACCTTCCCACACTCGCCAAAGTACAGGGAAGGTTTTGTTATACTAGTGACAAATCATATAAATGAATGTCAGGAGTGCTATGATGAACATGCCGAAAGACATGAGGTCTTCAAAATCAAAATTCTTCATAAGCATCATCTCCATTTTATGCAGAAGTTGGTAAAAAAGAGGAAAAGTATTAGGGCTATAGAATATGGATAATATATATGAATACACAAAAATACGAGACAATATTTGGCAAATTGAAGAAGATAATAGTGTATGTTGTACCCTCGTCAAAGGAAGTGAGATGGCGGTTTTAATAGATACAGGGTATGGAGTGAGAAATTTGCGGGAGTTTGTAGAAAAGAATATTACAACTCCATATATTGTGATAAACAGTCATGGTCATCCCGATCATATTGGAGGGAATCACTGGTTTGATACAGTTTATTCATTGAAGCAAGAGTGGGATGTAATCAAGTACTTTGAAGAGAACAAAACAAAAGTATATGAAGAAAGAGAGATACAGATAGGACAACATATTTCCTTGGGGGATTTGAATATTGAGATAGTATCTTTAGTTGGACATACTTGCGGTTCGATAGGAGTTCTGATACGAGAAGAAGGTATTCTGGTTGCAGGGGATGCACTAAATGAAGGACTATGGTTATTTAATTATGGCTCATTATCAATGGGAAAATTATATAAGTCGATAAAGGCGACGATGGAATTAGAATTTTCGACATATCTTTGCGGACATAGTACGAAAGAATATAAGAAAGAAAAATTGATTTCACATATTAAGAATATCGAAAACTTGAAGATAGATAATTGTACCAAACAAAATACAATTGGATTTGAAACCTATTGCAGTAAATATGAAGATGACAACGGGAAATCAGAAATCATATTTACAATAGATAAGGTTGATTAAATGGTGGTATGGTGATGTATTGAGCTTATAGTGATAAAAATAAACAGGCAATGATATATATTGATAATATGTCATTGCCTGATTTTTTGTGTACCTATCAATAAATGTTTAAATATATTGACAAATATCTATATATAAACTACTATCGCATATAGATAAACTTCGATGAATGGAGGATAATAGATGGATTGCAAAAAAACAGCGATTATGTTTAAAGCCTTTTGTGATGAAAATAGATTACAGATTCTATCCATATTACAAAGTGGAGAGAAGTGTGCATGCAAATTACTTGATGAAATGCACATAACACAACCTACGCTATCTCATCACATGAAGATATTGTGTGATTCTGGAGTTGTAAATGGAAGAAAAGAAGGAAAGTGGATGTATTATTCTATTTCCGAAGAAGGTTTAGATGTAGTAATTAGTATACTGGGAGAATTAAAGAAGAGTCTTGGAAATGAAGGTGACAATTATGAATCATGTAGATAAAGCAGTAGAATATTTTAGCAACAATTTTAATAGTTTTTTGATTCGACAGAGGAAAAAGAAATGCACGATGTAGAAGTCAAAGGAATATTATCGGCACAAAATGGAATGAATCTCTACAGAGGTTGTACGCACGGTTGTATTTACTGTGACAGTAGAAGTAAATGCTATCAGTTTACTCATGACTTTGAAGATATTGAAGTGAAACGTAATGCGCCGGAATTATTGGAAAGAGTGCTCCGCTCTAAGCGTAAGAAATGCATGATAGGAACCGGGGCAATGTGTGATCCATATATGCATTGTGAGGAACAATTACAATTAACAAGAAAATGCTTAGAAATCATAGACCGTTATGAATTTGGTCTGGCGATTCAGACGAAGTCAGACCGGATTCTTAGAGATTTGGATTTATTAAAAAGTATTAACCAAAAGGCAAAATGTGTTGTTCAGATGACGTTAACAACCTATGACGAAAAACTTTGTAAAATACTAGAACCTAATGTATGTACGACAAAAGAAAGGGTAAATGCATTACAGATTTTTCGTGATAATGGTATTCCAACGATTGTCTGGTTATCCCCAATTTTGCCATTTATCAACGATACAGAGGAAAACATAGAGGGAATCATAGATTACTGCATTGAGGCAAAGGTGTATGGAATTATTTGTTTCGGTATGGGGTTAACCTTACGTGAAGGTAATCGAGAATATTTTTATGCAGCTTTAGATAAGCACTTCCCAGGCTTGAAGCAGAAATATCAAAAGAGATATGGACATGCCTATGAAATTCCTAGTGACCAAAATCGTGAGTTGATGGAATTGCTTCATAAAAAATGCAAAGAAAATGGAATTGTCTGTGGTGTAGGAGAATGCTTTCGATATATGCGAGAATTACCCGAGAAGTATGAGCAGTTGAGCTTGATATAAGGAAGAGGTATGATATAAATGCTCAAATACGGAGACAAAATAGGAATTGTGTGTTGTTCCAATGGACAAAAGCATACATATATGGAAAAATTGAAATGTTTGGAAAATACATTAGAAAATATAGGGTTGCATCCTGTTTTTAGTGACTGCATTTATGAAAAGGAAGATGTTTTCAGTGGTACAGCAAAGGAACGCGCAGAAGCATTTATGAGATTTTATAAAGATGATGAGATAAAAGGAATCTTTGATATTTCAGGCGGAGATGTTGCGAATGGAAATGATTTGTTTCAAATAAATTTTAGGTTTATTCAGCAAAGTAAAATGCAAGGGATTGTCGTAGGAGGCAACATCCGATGCTTTTTAAAATTAGCCGGAACGGAATATATGCCGGGACTGGATGGTAAGATATTGCTCTTAGAAAGTTTTGGTGGTACGGTTGCTAAGATAGAAACTTATTTGTGTCAATTACAGCAAATGGGTGCTTTTGATAAAGTAGCAGGTATTATTTTGGGAACATTTACAGAAATGGAACAAGAAAAATGCATTCCTACAGTAGAGACGCTTGTGAAAAGGATAGTAGGAAAAGACATGCCAATAGCGGTAACGAGAGATATTGGGCATGGGACAGATTCCAAAGCAATCGTGATAGGACAGGAATTATATATAGAAAAACAGTGTGAAAAATGCATTGAAAAGTGAACAACTTGGAAGGGAGAATATTATGAACATAATTGTAGCAGCAGACAGAAACTGGGGAATAGGCAATAAGAACAGCCTTTTGGTGCAGATTCCTCGTGATCAGAAGTTCTTTCGGGAAATGACAACAGGAAAGGTAGTTGTTATGGGAAGAAAGACCTTAGAGTCTTTACCGCAAAAGCAACCATTGCTGAATAGAACGAATATCGTTTTAACAAAGGATAAGAATTATAAGGTAAAGGGAGCGATTGTGGTTTATTCCATAGATGAGCTTTTAGAGGAATTAAAGAATTACAAGGATGACGACATTTATATCATTGGTGGAGAGACAGTATATCGTCAGATGCTACCATATTGTAATGTGGCGCATGTAACGAAGATAGATTATGCTTATCAGGCAGATGCACATTTTCCCAATCTGGATGAATTACCGGAATGGCAGATTACTGCAGACAGCGAAGAACAGACCTATTTTAACTTGGAGTATGTTTTCCTTAAATATGAGAAGAAATAAAGTTTCATAACCTTACGGAATAGTAAGTATAAACGGAGGTTAAATAATATCAATTTTTGTTATAAAAAAGGCAAGAAATCAAGGTTTTTTGATTGACTTTTTTTGTTATAAGTATAATAATTAATTTTATTAATGCATAAAAATATGCAATCGTACGAATACATATAAGGGAGAAGAGTATCATGGAAAAGAAGAATATTGATTGGTCATCTCTTGGATTTGGTTATCATCAGACAGAGAAGAGATATGTTACAAATTATAAAAATGGAGCATGGGATGAAGGTGTAATTACAGAGGATGCTAACATCGTATTAAATGAGTGTGCAGGCGTTTTACAGTATGCTCAGACATGCTTTGAGGGATTAAAGGCATATACAACAGAAGATGGACGTACGGTAGTGTTCCGCCCTGACTTAAATGAACAGCGTATGCATGATAGTTGTGTAAGACTTGAGATGCCTGCGTTACCGGAAGGACGTTTTGTAGAGGCTGTGAAGGCAGTTGTTAAGGCAAATGAAGCGTATGTTCCACCATATGGCTCAGGAGCAACCTTATATCTTCGTCCATATATGTTTGGAACCAATCCAGTTATTGGTGTAAAGCCTGCTACGGAATATCAGTTCAGAATCTTTGCAACACCGGTTGGACCATACTTCAAGGGCGGCGTTAAGCCACTTACCATTCGAGTAAGTGATTTTGACCGTGCAGCACCAAACGGAACAGGACATATTAAGGCTGGACTTAATTATGCAATGAGTTTACATGCAATTGTATCTGCTCATAATGAAGGATTTGATGAGAATATGTATCTTGATCCTGCTACTAGAACAAAGGTAGAGGAAACAGGTGGAGCAAACTTCTTATTTATTACAAAGGATAATAAGGTAGTTACACCAAAGTCAAACAGTATTTTACCTTCCATTACTCGTCGTTCTCTTATGGTTGTTGCAAAGGAATACCTTGGTTTAGAGGTAGAAGAAAGAGAAGTTCTTTTAGAAGAAGTTAAGGATTTTGCAGAATGTGGACTTTGTGGTACTGCAGCAGTTATTTCTCCAGTAGGAAAGATTGTTGATCATGGTAAAGAAATCTGTTTGCCAAGTGGTATGGATGGAATGGGACCTGTGACCAAGAAACTTTATGATACATTAACAGGTATCCAAATGGGACGTATTGAGGCTCCAAAAGGATGGGTTGTTGAAATTTAATCTATAAAAATATATTTTTAGAATATGAAGCGTCAGTAATAAAAACTGACGCTTTTTATTGCGTTATGTTAACAAATAATATATACTTTATTGTAGATAATTGACGAAATTGTGTTCGCGACAATGAAAATATGAATTGTTACGAAAATAACGGATGGAAGGGGAGTTTAGGCATGAGAGAAAACGGATATTTGGAATTTTCATGCCAAAGCCTTGAGTTTAGCGTAAATCAAGGAGAAATAATACAAGATAATTTTGTGATTTATGCGGGTGGCATGGATGCAGAAGGCGATATTTATTCCTCTGATACCAGAATGCAGGTAATAACATCACATTTTAGTGGAGAAGAAGCAATTATAGAATATTGCTTTGATGGAAGTTGTATAGAAGCGGGCGGAACGGTAAAGGGATATTTTACGATAATCAGCAATCAGGGAGAATATACGCTTGCCTATCAGGTTAAGATTCAGAAACCGATTTTACAAGGGTCTATGGGAAATATCAAGAATTTGTTCCATTTTACAAATCTTGCAAAATCTAATTGGGAAGAAGCGGTAGAGTTATTTTATTCTCCAGACTTTGTTAATGTATTTCAAAAAAATGAACAACATTACATTCCGCCATATATGGGGCTTTCACGTGTTCCGGGAAATGCTGCAAACGTAGAAGAATTTTTTGTTGAGATTAATAAAAAGGCACCTATCGAATATCAGACAGATGTTGATGGCTTTGCAATGGAGGAGATATTGGATACCACCTGTAAGACCATTACGATTACTAAAAATGGCTGGGGATATACTGATTTGAGTGTGGATACAGAAGGTGAGTTTTTACGTGTGGCAACGGATAAATTGAATAATGAAGATTTTGTGGCCGGAGTTTGTCATCTTGATTTTGTGATTGATGCAACTAGATTACATAGTGGTCGAAATGTTGGAAAACTGGTTATTTGTGATACGAGGACAGAGATTGCGATTCCGATAACGATAATGATGAATCGTGGCAATGAGAAGCAAGAGAGAGAAAAGGTAGTAAGACGCCTGAGCTTGGAACTTATAAAATGCTACGTTGAAATGAAACTTCGAAGAATCACTCTCGAATTTTGGGCAGAGAAATCGGAGCAGATTCTAGAAGAAGTTATGGATATAGAACAGAACAATCTTTTGGCAAAGCTATATCAAGTGCAGATTCTTTTAAGAAGAGAACGTTTTCATGAAGCAAAATGGTATTTGGAACAGTTAGATAACGAGATTGCAAAAGAAGAATCCGGAACGGTCGCCCGATGTTATTACTTTTATCTGACAACATTGTTTAATCGTGACGAAGGTTATATGCAGGCTGTTTCAAATGAAATTGAGACAGCGTATATGAATCAGTTTGGAGAATGGCGATTAGCATGGCTTTTGATTTATATGGAAGACGAATATGGGCGAGGAGCAGAGAGAAAATGGCAACTTTTGGAAGAACAGTTTGAACGAGGCTGTTCGAGCCCTGTGCTTTTGTGTGAGGCGGTCTTGCTATTACAGAGCTATCCCAAGCTCCTGATGAAATTGGGAGTTTTTGAGCAAAGCGTGTTGTGGTATGCAGCCAAAAATCATGTTCTAAAGGGAGAAGTAGTAGAGAAATTACAATATCTTGCAGCAAGAGAGGAATGTTTTTCACAGTTACTATTCCGTACATTGTGTGAGGTATATCGTGTAAACAAGGCGTCGCAGACAGTAGCGGCTATTTGTAGAATGCTAATCCTCGGAGAGCGGATAGGAACAGAATATTTTGAATGGTATGCATTGGGAGTAGACCATGAGATTCGTGTGACAAAGTTATATGAATATTATATGATGTCAATACCTATGGACTATAAGGATGAACTGCCTAAAATGGTATTGATGTATTTTGCATATCAGAGCAATCTGGATTATGAGCATAATGCATTTTTATATGCTTATGTTGTGCGTAATAAAGAGAAAATGCCTGACATAGAACAGAATTATAGAATTGCAATAGAGCGTTTTGTAATAGATCAGATTAAGCTGGGGCATATGAATGAAAATTTAGCATATCTGTATCAGAATATTCTAGCGCCACAGATGCTAAGAGATGAGACTGCTTATGCATTTACACCTTTGCTTTTTTCGCATAGGATTTATGTAGAGAATTCAAAGATTACATCTGTGGTTGTAATTCATGAGAAAATTCATGGAGAAAGTATTTATCCTGTGATGGATCACGTTTGTGTGCTTCCGATTTATGGAGAAGAATATACGATTTTGCTTCAAGATGACCAAGGTAATCGCTTTACAAGAAGCATACCGTATGAAAATGAAAGACTAATGATACCTGAGAAATTGCTTCCTTTTATTGGAACTTATATGGAGGGGCGTTTAAGTTTTGACATATATCAGTGTCAGGCTGATAAAGGGTTTATTACGATTACGCCAGAGAATGAGAAGCGTTTTAAGGCACTTACTGAGTCAGAGCAGGTAATTGATGAATTCAAAAAAGAAATCTGCGGAAGATTACTAAGGTATTATTATGACAATGATATGATTGGAGAATTGGATACCTTTTTGGAGGAGATTGAACCAACAGCGTTGGAGATGGCGGAGAGAGCAGAATTTATCCGCTTTATGATTTCGAGAGGCATGTTTGAAAAAGCATATCAGTGGTTGAGATGTTATGGGCTTACGGGAGTGAATTTGAAACCGGTAGCGAGATTAGTTAGTAGACGAATTATAACAAATCAGTATCGTGAAGAGGAATTCCTTGTGAATATTGCGTATCATGTTTTTGCACATACAAGATATGATGAGAATGTATTGCAGTATTTGATGCTGTATTTTAAAGGACAGACTACGCAACTTAGGGAAATATGGAAGGCAGCGCGAGAACTGGATATGGATACGACTTGTATTATGCATAAAATGTTAGAACAGATGCGTTATACGAATATTTATATTCAGGAAAAGGATACATTGCTTGTGGAGTATAGCAGAGCTGCAGAACATGATGAAGACTTAGTGGCGGAATGTTTACGAGACACGGCATATGAATACTTTGCATTAGATTATGTGATTGATACCGTGATTTTTGATATGCTGTATGAGCGATACAGACAAACAGGAGAGATAGAACTGATATTTCAGCTTACATTACTAAAATACTGGGCTGAAAATGCAAAAAATCGAGAAGGTATTATGCGTGAGACGATTATTTCTTTTGTAGAGGAATTGTTGCAAAAAAATATATGTTTTGAATTTTATCAAAATCTTGTAGGAATAGTACCTCAATTAAGCTACTATGCTGATAAAACGTTTATCGAGTATAGAACACAACCAGGAGCAAAGGTAAGAATTCATTGCTTGTTGGATTGTAATGCGAGTAAGGAAGATAAAGAATATGAAGTTGAGGAAATGCCGGAGATGTATAGTGGTATTTTTGTAAAGACATTTAGTCTGTTTCACGATGAGGTTCTTCAGTATTATATTACAGAGAGTGTGGATGGAGAAGAACAGGTGACGGAGAGTAATACCGTATTTGGTGAGGATAGACAGTGTATGATACAGGAAGGAAGGTTTCCGCGCGTTAATGATATTCTTGTAAGCCTTTCGGTACAGGATACGACAACGGCATGGCATTTAGTGGAAGAATATATGCAGCAGGATTATTGCGCAAGAGAACTGTTTCGAGTGTTATAAGTAAAGGAGTAGGAAGTAAAAATGTTCTTAGAAAAGGCGATAGATGAGATGACAAAAAAGAATAAAGTAGTAATCGGCTTTGACCTAGGAAATAGTACTTCTCAGATTAGTTTATGTAGGGTTGAACAGAGTATGCCTGATACCGTTAGTTTGGTTGCGGGGGCAGAAGAATACAATATTCCAACAGTGCTGTGTAGGAGAATGTTGGAAGAGGAAGTAAAGAATGGCAGCCAGACGGTTCGAGGACTCTGGGCGATGGGAAAAGAGGCATTACAACTATATGCACAGAAGCAGGGAGTTTTAGTAGAGGATTTACTTCTTCTTGCAAAAAATGGAGTTAAGGTGCAGGTTGGAGAAGAAGAATTTGATGCGGAGGAGCTTTTAGAGGTGTTTTTAAGAAAATGCTTTGGGCTCATTTCTTCTTATGCCAGAGTTGAGGATATTATCTGTGTTATGTTTACATTAAAAGATATGAACGCAGAGATTATGAAACGGATAAAAAACATCATGGAACGTATTGATGCGGGGAGAACACAAGTTTTCTTTATGTCGCATGAGGATTGCTTTTATCAGTATATGATACATCAGCCTGAGGAAATGTGGTTTCATGATGTATTGCTTTATGAATATAGGGCTGATGGTATTAGAAGCTTCTGCATGAGCATGAACCGAAATGCAAGACCTATTGTAGCATTTATGGAAAGTGAGTTATTTCCACAAATGAAAATGACAGAGGTTTCGAACATGAAAGCGGAACAGAAGACGGCTTTTTTTAGACAATTAGATGATGCATTTATGGAAATTGCAAGAGAACAGTGTGAAGGAAAAAATGTAACATCCGTCTTTTTACTAGGAGATGTTTTTTCTAAGGAATGGTGTAAGGAGTCTTTAAGGTTTTTGTGTAAGAACAGAAGAGTATTTCAAGGGAATAATCTTTTTAGCAAAGGAGCCTGTTATGGTGCACGCGAAAAAGTAGCACCTTCCAGTCTTTCCAAAGATTATGTATATTTGTCGGAGGAAAAACTTAAGGCGAATATTGGAATCGAATGTAATAGAGGGGGTCAAAAGATATATCAACCGCTATTAGATGCGGGGATAAGTTGGTATGATGCTAGAAAAGAAATCGACTTTATATTGGCAAAACATAATGGCATACCACTTACAGTAGTGCCATTGAATGCTGGACGAAAAAGAATAGCAGAGATTACATTAGAAGGCTTACAAGTAAGAGGAAACCGAACAAATCGAATTGGTTTATCTCTGTACATGGAAGATGCAGATACTGTGGCAATTGAAATTGCTGACAAGGGATTTGGAGAATTTTTCCCATCAACAGGACAGGTATGGAAGGAAAGGCTTTCTATAGAACAGATTTCTAAGAATGCGTAATGAAAGAGGCAAAGTATTGTAGTGAATAATGTGCATTTATGCATAGGAAGTTATGCAAAAAAACCATTTTATGTAAAATTATCAGATATTTATCTGTATTCTATTGAAGAATTGTGTTATTATTTTATAGATAAGATATTTTTCTTTGATTATGATATTGTTAGTCAGGAACTGGTAGACTGGATTCGTACGGAATGTGGTATGCAGGAATTGGCAGATGAGTTGGATATATATATCAGAAAGCATGTGTCAGCGGCAGCATTTGTTACTACGATTTTAGAAAAAACAGCAATTTATGATGAGAATATTATACGTAAAGTTGACCGATTTTTAAAGGAACAAGCGGAATTGTCGGCGTTTGAAAGGCTGAAGAAAAGAGCAGAATATTTTTACCAAACAGGTAAGTTTAGACAAGCACTTGGTATCTATATGGAATTATTGGCGCAAACGCCGAAGCAGGATATAGATATAAGAGCCATGCTTTTCTATAATATGGCATCTGTGTATGCAATGAATTTTGAATTTGAATTGGCAGCAGAGTATTATTTTGAGTCATATCGTTTAGCAGAAACAAAACAAACAAGACAGGCATATATTTTAGCAAAGCGAAAAGCGATGACAGATTTTGATTTCGGCAATTTTAAGAGAGAACATGCTGGATGGTGGGAAGATTTTGATGAAGTAGAACAAAGTATGCTTGAAGCAGAAGAAGCGTGGATAAATTCCAAACAGAAGGCTCTTCTAGAAGAATGGAAAGAGAATGTATCTTATAATCAGGAAAAAGGGGATCTGATACAAAAACTGAAAGAGGATTACAGAAGACAGACTATGTAGAGGCTGAATGGTTACAGTAAGGGGGAGTATCATGGGATTATTAAGAAACATGAAGGGGAAATTTGGCAGAAGAAAGGTACAACCACAAGAAGTTGAATATGTTCCGAGTGAGGAAGAAGTTAGTCTAAAAAGGGACGATGTAGATGTACACGACAAAAGACAGAGAGAACGGTATGTAAAAGCGTGCTTAGAGCAGATGGCAGTGGCATCAAAAGAATTGGAAACGCTTGGAGGAGAATACAATCTCGTAACTTCATATTTGACGGATATGGAGGAAATAGAGGCTTTGCCACCGGAACTGAAAACGCAGATTGCTGATATGGCTAAGAAGTTGGTAGAAATAGAGAATAGTCATAAGCAGAAGCAAGAGAGAAAGCTTATCATGTCGGAGGAACAGTATCTTCATATGGAGCGAATTTCGGAATATATGCCGGCTGGTTATGATAAGTTAAAGAAAACGGAAGAATATCAAGTACTGGTAAAGCGTGATTTGAACCGCTTGGAGGGAGAAAAACAGGCATATCTGTTTCGGAAAAATGAGTTACAGAATGGACAGAAGAATATGAAGGGGATGACAACTATTTGTGTTGGTTCTATGGTATTTTTGATGATACTGTTAGCAATTCTTGGAGTAACTTTTGAACTGGATGTAACAATAGGGTATTTAATTGCAGTTTTGATAGCGGCGACAGCTCTAACACTGGTATATGTAAAGCATGGTGATAGTGAAAGAGAACTGGTAAGAGTGAATAAAGCTATGAATAAAATTGTGTTATTACAGAATACGGTCAAAATTCGTTATGTAAATAATACGAATTTATTGGATTATCTTTATACCAAGTACGATGTGGACAATTCGACTGATTTGAAGAGGCTGTGGGGAAAATATGAAGAAGAGAAAAAACAGCGAGAAGAAGAATGTCAGCTTCAGAAAGATTTGGATTTTAACCAGGCGGCGTTAATTAAACTGTTGAGAAAATGTAAAGTTCAGGATCCGAATGTTTGGCTTCATCAGGCAGAGGCTTTATACAACAGCAAGGAAATGGTAGAAATCAGACATGGATTGATTATTAGAAGGCAGAAACTAAGAAAACAGATGGAATATAATGCGAAAGCGGCACAAGATGCACAGGATGAAGTAAAAGACTTAGTGCAAAAGTTTCCTGAATATGCAAAAAAAATTCTAGATATGGTTTCTGAATATGAAAAAGCAATGTAAGCTAAAAAATAAGTCCAAAATCGATAACATAAATTTGGTAAATATGGGAAAATTGTGAAAAGTGCACATTTGCAAGTGCACTTTTTTGAATTTTGTGGTAAAATTACATATATTTAAAATATAGTAAAAGAGGAGGAGAAGCAATGGGAAAAGAGTTAATAGCAATGCTTCTTGCTGGTGGACAGGGGGCTAGATTATATGCTCTGACACAGAAGTTAGCAAAGCCTGCAGTTCCTTTTGGAGGAAAGTATCGTATTATAGATTTTCCATTATCAAATTGTGTGAATTCAGGAATTGATACGGTAGGTATTCTTACACAGTATCAGCCGATGGTATTAAATGAATATATTGGAAATGGTCAGCCGTGGGATCTTGACAGACTTTATGGAGGAGTTCACATTCTTCCGCCATATCAGCAGGCCTCTGGTTCTGATTGGTACAAGGGTACTGCCAATGCAATTTATCAGAATATCTCGTTCATTGAGAGGTATGATCCACAGTATGTAATTATTCTTTCTGGTGATCAGATATGTAAACAGGATTATAGTGATTTTCTTGCATTTCATAAGGAAAAAGGAGCTGAGTTCAGCGTTGCAGTTATGGAAGTTCCATGGGAAGAGGCATCTCGTTTTGGCCTGATGGTAGCAGATGAAAATGACAAGATTACAGAATTTCAAGAAAAGCCAAAGAATCCAAAGTCTAATCTAGCATCTATGGGTATTTATATCTTTAATTGGGATATTTTAAGAAAATATCTGGAAGAAGATGAGGCAGATCCTGAGTCACAGAATGATTTTGGTAATAATATTATCCCTAATCTTCTTAGAGATGGAAGAGAGATGTATGCATATCATTTTGATGGTTATTGGAAAGATGTTGGAACCATATCGTCCCTATGGGAAGCAAATATGGAGGTTCTGGATCCAGAACATAGTGGAATTGATTTGTTTGATGAACAGTGGAAGATTTATAGCCGAAATAGTGGTATGACAGGACATAGAATTGGAGCGAATGCAAAAGTAGAGAATTCCATGATTACCGATGGATGTCGTGTAAATGGAAATGTAAAGCATTCGATTCTCTTTGCGGGCGTTACGGTAGAAGAGGGAGCAGAAATTGAAGATGCTGTTATAATGGGGGGCGTTGTTATCAAATCGGGTGCAGTCGTAAAACACTGTATCGTTGCAGAAGATGCAGTGATTGGTAATAATGCAGTGGTTGGAGCTATGCCAACGGCAGAAGAGGATGGTGTGGCAACGATAGCCTCAGGAGTAAAGATTGGCGGTATGGCTAAGATTGGACCAAAGGCAATGATTTATAACGATGTAAAGGATGGTGACGAACAATGGTAAATTCCAATGCAGATGCAATGGGTATTATTTTCCCAAATAGTTATGATTCTCTTGTTCCTGAATTGGTGAGTGAGCGTCTGATGGCTTCCATACCTTTTGCAAGTCGTTACAGAATGTCTGACTTTGTTATTTCCAGTATGGTAAATTGTGGAATTGACAATATTTCCTTGATTGTTCGTAAGAATTATCATTCTCTTATGGACCACCTTGGTTCAGGACGTGAATGGGATTTGACACGTAAGAATGGTGGTTTAAATATTGTACCGCCATTTGCACAAAAAAATATTAAGGTATATAACGGAAGAGTGGAGGCACTAGTAAGCATTAAACGTTTTATTCAGTCGCAGAGAGAAAAATATGTTGTTTTATCAGATGCCAACATTGCAATGAACTTTGATTTTAAAGCATTATTGGATGCGCATGTGGAAAGCGGTGCAGATGTAACGATTGTTTATAATAGACAGGCGATTCCGGAAAGTTTTAAAAATCCGGACTTTGAAGGCAAAGACATGTATTTTACCATGGATTTGGATGGTACCAGAGTGACAAAAATAAATATGAATTCTGTAGATTCCGGTGTTCAAAATCTAGGCATGAATATTTTTGTGATGGAGAGAGAGAGGCTAGTGAAGGTAATAGATGAGGCATATCTTCAGGGTAGAATTTATTTTGAACGAGATGTTCTTGCACCAAGAGTGCCGGAGTTAAATGCTCAGGGCTATAGATATGAGGGATATGTAGCTAGAATCAATGATGTAAAGAGTTATTTCTATGAAAATATGAATCTATTAGAAGAAAAGAATTTGGATGCATTATTTAGTGGAAACCCGATCTATACAAAGATTCGTGATGATAATCCGACACGTTACCTCAATGGCAGCCAAGTTAAGAATACGATGGCAGCAGACGGATGCGTAATCGAAGGAGAAGTTGAGAACTGTGTACTGTTCCGTGGCGTAAAAATTGGTAAAGGTGCAAAAGTTAAAAATTGTGTACTTATGCAGGATACAGTTGTTGAGGCAAATACTGACATTGAATACATTATAACGGATAAGAACGTAACAATTAGTGAAGGGAAGAGATTGAAAGGAAACGATACTTTCCAAGTATATGTTGCCAAGAGACAAATTGTATAAGGTTAAAAAGACCAATCATTTTGATTGGCCTTTTTGCGAAGTGTGCGATGAAATGGTTGTAGTACTAAAGTGTAATTTAATTAATTGTAGGAAATGTATTATTTATTGAGTTTCTTTTCATAATATGATATTATGAAAAAAATGATTGAGCAGTATTTTTGCAATATTTGTTTTCATTCAAAGGAGGAAAAACAATGAAGAAGAAAGTATTATCACTTATGTTAGCTTCTGCTATGGTAATGTCTTTGGTAGCATGTGGAAGTGCAGAGACACCCGCGGAGGAAAAAGGAAAAATTGCTCTTGTTACGGACGTAGGAACGATTGATGATGAATCTTTTAATCAGGCTTCTTGGGAAGGTGTTGTACAGTATGGTGATGCAAATGGTATTGAATATACATACTATCAGCCAATAGAAGACAGTACAGAAGAGAGAATTAATCAGATTGATTTAGCAGTTAGTGAAGGCGCATCAGTGATTGTATTACCTGGTTATTTGTTTGGCGAGACACTTTCAGAAGTTCAGGCAACTTATCCGGATGTTAGATTTATTGCATTGGATGTTTCCAAAGGTGATATGACAGCACCAATTGAAGCAAATGCGTATGCATGTACATTTAGCGAAGAACAGGCAGGCTATCTTGCAGGTTACGCAGCTGTAAAGGATGGTTATACGAAGCTTGGTTTCCTTGGCGGTATGGCAGTTCCAGCGGTAATCAGATATGGTTATGGATATATTCAGGGAATTGATGCAGCAGCACAGGAGTTAGGCGTTGATGTTGAAGTGAAGTACACATACGGAGGACAGTTCCAAGGTGATGCTAGCATCACAGCAAAGATGGATAGCTGGTATTCTGAAGGAACAGAAATTGTATTCGCATGTGGTGGTGGTATTTATACATCAGCATTGGAAGCTGCTCTTAACTACAATGGTATGATTATTGGTGTTGATGTTGACCAGTATTCTGTTGGTGAAGGAAAAGCTTATAATCCAGTATTAACATCTGCGATGAAGGGACTTACAGCAACCGTAGTAGACAAGCTTGATACTTTCTATAAAGGTGAATGGGATACAATTGGTGGACAGATTCAAAACCTTGGCTTAGCTGATGGTGATTATCTAGGACTTCCAACAGATGGTGACTCATGGGCATTTAAGACCTATACAAAGGATGATTATAATGCACAGTTAAAGAGTATTAAGGATGGTTCTATCACAATTTCCAACGATACAGAGAACCAGCCGACAGTAAGTGAAAAGACAACAGTAAATTACATTGATTAATTGAAACTGTTAATCATAAGGGAGGGAAGGATGTTCCCTCCCTTTTTTAAGGAAATGATTAAAACTCTAAGAAAAGGATATATGGATTATGGAAAATGGTTACATTATTGAAATGTTAAACATTACAAAAGAGTTTCCGGGCATCAAGGCTAATGATAATGTTACCTTGCAGTTAAAAAAAGGTGAGATTCATGCGTTACTTGGAGAGAATGGTGCAGGTAAGTCAACTCTTATGAGTATTTTGTTTGGACTGTATCAGCCGACTTCAGGAATGATTAAGAAGAATGGTAAAGAAGTTAAAATTAATAATCCAAACGACGCCAATGCATTGAATATTGGTATGGTGCATCAACACTTTAAACTGGTTGAATGTTTTTCGGTATTAGATAACATTATCCTTGGCATTGAACCGACAAAGGGACTTTTCTTAAGTAAAAAAGGTGCAAGAGAAAAGGTTGTTGAACTAAGTGAAAAATATGGCTTAAAGGTAAATCCGGATGCGTTGATTTCTGATATTACAGTAGGAATGCAACAAAGAACAGAAATTCTCAAGATGTTATATCGAGAAAATGAAATTTTGATTTTTGATGAGCCGACAGCCGTTTTGACACCACAGGAAATCGATGAGTTGATGAAGATTATGAAAAATCTTGCTAAGGAAGGAAAGTCGATTCTCTTTATTACACATAAGTTAAATGAGATTATGGAAGTTGCTGACCGTTGTACGATTTTAAGAAAAGGAAAATATATCGGAACAGTTGATATAAAGGATACGACCAAGGAAGAACTTTCTAAGATGATGGTAGGCCGTGATGTAAATTTTAAGGTAGAAAAGAAGCCTGCAAATCCAGGAGAAACGGTTCTTAAAATTGAGAATATGACAGTTCCTAGCAAACTTCATAAAAACAATGCTGTAAAGAAAGTATCTCTTAACGTAAGAAAGGGAGAAATCGTATGTATTGCAGGCATTGATGGGAATGGTCAGACAGAATTTGTGCATGCATTAACTGGCTTAGAGAAAATGACGGAAGGAACGATTACTTTTAATGGAGTGGATATTTCAAAAGCATCGATTCGAGAGCGTTCGAAGAGTGGAATGAGTCATATTCCGGAGGATAGACATAAGCATGGCTTGGTATTGGATTATACCATAGAGCAGAATATGGTATTGCAACGTTATTGGGATACTCAGTTCCAGAAGAATGGCTTTATTAAGCAAGGAGCTGTAAGAGAATATGCACAAGGATTGATTGAACAATATGATGTGAGAAGTGGTCAGGGGCCAATTACCATAACTAGAAGCATGTCTGGTGGTAATCAGCAAAAAGCAATCATTGCCCGAGAAATTGATAAGAATCCGGATTTACTGGTAGCAGTACAGCCAACAAGAGGTCTGGATGTAGGTGCAATTGAATATATTCATAGTCAGCTTGTGGCACAAAGAGATAAGGGAAAAGCAGTTTTACTAGTGTCTTTAGAGCTTGATGAGGTTATGAATGTAGCTGATAGAATCCTTGTGATGTATGAGGGTGAAATTGTAGGTCAGCTTTATCCTGAAAAGACAACAGTAGAAGAATTAGGACTGTATATGGCTGGAGCTAAAAAAGATACAGTATCTATGGAATAAGTGTGAAAAATGAATATTTCACACATAAATTTGTGCCTGCGTAAGGTGCTAAAGCACCTGTAAAGTTTGCAGGTACTGGAAAGGCATGGTTAGTAGTATGAAAAAAAAGACAAAAGTAGATTTGTCAGGTGCTATAGTATCGATAATAGCTTCTCTAATTTGTATCGCAATCGGACTTTTGGTGGGCTTAATCATTCTTTTTTGCATTAATAGCGGACAGGCATTAGAGGGCTTTAGTAGAATTATTCGTGGTGGTTTTTATTTAATGCCAAAAGGCATCGGAACAGTTCTAGGACAAGCAGCACCATTGATAATGACAGGACTTTCGGTGGCATTTGCATTTAAGACAGGCCTATTTAATATTGGAGCAGCAGGACAATATACCGTGGGAGCTTTTGGCGCGTTGTATTTTGCACTGGTTCTGAAGGCACCTTGGTTTGTTTGCCTTTTGGCAGCAATGGTATTTGGGGCTTTCTGGGGAGCGATACCTGGTATTTTTAAGGCATATTTTAATGTAAATGAAGTTATTACAGCGATTATGTTTAATTGGATTGGCCTTTATGGTGTGAATGAGCTGATTTATAAGGGTGTACTTGGTGATATGTATGACTTAAAGACAACCAAGACCTATACACTTCGTAGTGCAGCACCGCAGGCGTTGATTCCGGATTTTGGTCTTAATCAGATATTTAAAACAAAATCAACAACGATTGCTATTTTTATCGCTATTACAATCGCAATAGTAGTATATATCATCATAAATAAGACAACCTTTGGCTATGAATTGAAAGCATGTGGCCATAGTAAGGATGCAGCAAAGTATGCTGGTATTAATGACAAGAAAAATATTGTCTTATCTATGGTGATTGCAGGGGCGCTTGCAGGTATAGGCGCGGGTTTATATTATCTGTCCGGTGTGGCGGAGTGGAATCCACAGATAAGTACAGCACTTCCGACAATGGGATTCAACGGAATTCCAGTCGCATTACTTGCTTTAAGTAATCCGATTGGCGTTATCTTTGCAGCATTATTTATTTCCCATATTACGGTTGGTGGTGGATATCTTCCAACAAAGTATTTTCAACCCGAAATAGCAGATGTTATTATAGCGGTTATAATTTATCTATGTGCTTTTGTCTCTTTATTTAGAGGTGTAATCGTTCAGGCGATACGAAAAAAGAAAAATGAGAAGCAAACATCAGAAGCTGGAAAGGGGGCTACGGAATAATGTTTTTATTATTAAAATATACATTACTTTATGCGGTAGTATTGATGCTGGTAGCTCTTGGGGGCATGTTTTCTGAACGAAGTGGTGTTATTAACATTGCGTTAGAGGGAATCATGGCAATAGGTGGTCTTGCTGGAATTCTGGTACTGGCTATCTTTGGAGAAGCTTTACCAGCAACATTGCTAGTAGTAGTTTCCATTCTTGCAAGTGCTGTTGCAGGTATGTTATATTCTTTGCTTTTGGGATTCTCAGCGATTACATTAAAAGCAGATCAGACCATTGGTGGTACGGCACTCAATATGTTGGCAACAGCGGCGGCAGTAGTTATTGTTAAGGCATATAATAACGGCACCTCAGAAGGAAAAGGTTCAGCTTCTGCAAAGCTTACTTATTCGAATGAACCATTTATTTTTACGGCAGGAGATTTAACTTATAATATTTTTCTGATTATAGGGATTGTTCTTCTTATAGTATCATTTTTGTTTTTATATAAAACAAAATATGGGTTAAGACTTCGTTCCTGTGGAGAGCATCCGCAGGCGGCTGATTCAGTAGGTATTAATGTGTATCAATGGAGATATACGGGTGTCATGATTTCAGGGTTTTTAGGTGGTTTAGGAGGATTTGCATATATTGTACCTTCGGTATCTATCTGGAACTTTGAGGTAGGTGTAACAGGCTTTGGATTCCTTGCTCTTGCAGTTATGATTTTTGGTCAGTGGAAACCATTCCGAATTGCTGGTGCCGCCGTGTTTTTTGCGATATTCAAGTCTTTAGCGAATATTGCAGATGCAACATTTTTGGCGGATTTAGGTTTATCCAAGAATATCTATGATATGATGCCATTTATTGCATCCATGGTAATTCTAGCATTTACATCTAAGAACTCACAAGCACCAAAGGCAGAAGGTATTCCATATGATAAGGGTGCAAGATAAAGACAATTTGTGTATAATAAAAGCGGAATCTATATAGATTCCGCTTTTCGTTCGTTTCGTGAAGCAGTGAAATATGTTATAGATATGACATGTTAATAATGAAAAAATGCGATGAGGAGCATTTTAGTTGAATTTATGGTTTGGGAGGAAAAAATGGCATTAAATCATAGTTTGGAAGCATATAAGGTTTTTTATACCGTTGCATCCTGCGGAAGTATAACCCAGGCAGCTGGTGAACTTGCAATATCACAGCCGGCAGTCAGTCAGACGGTAAAACAATTGGAGGACGGATTAAATACCAAATTGTTTACAAGAACCTCAAAAGGAGTAAAATTAACACATGAAGGAGAATTACTGTATTCATATGTTGCCAAGGGATATGAACAGATTATGCTCGGAGAGAAAAAACTTATCCAAATGCATAATATGGAATTGGGAGAGATAACAATTGGCGCCAGTGATATGACTTTGCAATATTTTCTACTGCCATATTTAGAAAAATTTCACGAGCAATATTCAGGTATTAGAATTCGTGTTACTAATGGACCGACACCGGAAACGTTAGAAAAACTCGAAGATGGAAGAATGGATTTTTGTGTGGTAAGTTCTCCTTTTGAAGCAAGGGATACCTTGGAAGTGATTCCGGTAAGGGAAATCGAGGATGTATTTGTTGCAGGAAGAAGATTTATTTCCTATAAGAACAAAACACTTGATTTTTCAGAATTAGAAAAAATCCCATTGATTTTTCTGGAAGGAAATACATCCAGTAGAAGTTATATAGAGAAATTCTTAAGACAGAACCAAGTGGAAGTCATTCCGGAATTTGAACTTGCAACAAGCGAGATGATTGTCCAGTTTACACTGCGAAATCTTGGTGTGGGCTGTGTGGTAAGGGATTTTGCAAGAGAATATATTGAAAATGGTATGCTCTATGAACTTCGCTTTAACAAAATGATTCCTAAGAGACAGTTTTGTATTGTGAAAAACAAAAAGAACCCGCTACCAGTGGCAGCGGGAAAGTTGTTAAAGCTTATTTCTGATTGTCCTCAGGGAATGACTCTGTTATAGTGTGGTTACCTTTCATGTGACCAACGCAAAATAAGAGCAACCATGCTAGAATTGGAATGGTAATAATTGCAATAAATAAGGTTAAAAATGTATTGTCACCTGGCTTGGCAAAGAATGCAGAGATGACGAATAGTATAATTAATACAATAATGGCAAGCAAACTGAGGATAGCAATGATTTGTTTGATGTTTCTTTTCATATTCAAAATCCTTTCTGAATTGTCAATAGATTTTATTATATAAGATCAACTTATATAATGCAACTGTAAGCAAATCCTTTGACTTTCACAGATTTTTAGTATATACTACTTTCATGTAAAATTTATACTTATATGAGGGTGTTGCCCAAATAGACATTCGCAAGAAAAGACAGAGCAGAGTTGCTCGACGAATGGAAGCTATTAGGAAAGGATGTAATATCATGGCAAAGAAGAAAACATTATTAGATAAGTGGAGAGCAAAAGCATACGACGAGACAGCAGACAAAGGTAATCTCCAGAAGCTTTGGATTGAATATTTCCAGAAAGAAAAAGAAATTTATCAGCAACTTTTAGTAAATCCTGATGAAGAAGTAAAGGGAACTGTAAAAGAGCTTGCAGACAAATATAGCGTTGATATAATGACAATGACAGGATTCCTTGATGGGATTAATGATAGCTTAAAGGTAGCAAATCCAATCGAAACAATGGAAGAAGATACAGAAGTAAGTTTAGGTTTCGATAAGGAATTACTTTACAAGAATATGGTAGCAGCAGAAGCTGATTGGTTATACAATCTTGAAGAGTGGAATGCTATTTTTGATGAAGATAAGAAGAAAGCTCTTTATAAGGAACAGAAGTCTTCTACTACAGTTGTAAAGGGTGAGAAGATTTATCCAAATGATCCATGTCCATGTGGAAGTGGCAAGAAGTATAAGAAGTGTTGCGGCAAGAACGCATAATTCAATGCTTTACAAAGAAAAATAACAGAGATATAATATATTTATGTTAATAAATAACACGATGAAGAGAAGAGTAGGATATCAGAATGTAGCAGAGAGGGATGGCAGTCTAATGGCTGTGCTGAGACCATCCTTGCAGGAGATATTTGAAAACTAACTCTGAGTGGCCCCAATCCGGTCCGGTGATTCCGTTATCATCATTCGAGAGGTTCTGGTAAGACGTTTATATCTAGTGGATAAAGCGCGCAGAGCAAGCAGGGTGGAACCGCGATTATTCGTCCCTTACGCTTTTGGCGTAAGGGATTTTTTTTCAGCTTTTAAAGCCAGAATGGAGGAAACTATGAAAATTACATTAAAAGATGGTTCTGTAAAAGAATACCAGGAAGCAAAATCAGTGATTGAAATTGCAACAGATATTAGTGAAGGTCTTGCAAGAGTTGCATGTGCTGGAGAAGTAAATGGAGAAATCGTTGATTTAAGAACAGTACTTGATAGCGATTGTGAATTAAATATCGTAACAGCAAATGATCCGGAAGGATTAAAGGTAATTCGTCATACAGCAGCGCACGTACTTGCGCAGGCAGTAAAAAGATTATTTCCTGCTGCAAAGGTTACCATTGGACCAGCAATTGAAGAAGGTTTTTACTACGACTTTGATACTCCGCCATTTTCAAGAGAAGACCTTGATAACTTAGAGAAAGAGATGAAGAAGATTATTAAGGAAGGTCATGCAATTACCAGATTTACATTACCTAAAGCAGAAGCAATCAAGTTCATGCAGGAAAAGGATGAGCCATATAAGGTTGAGTTGATTGAAGCACTTCCGGATGATGCGGTTATTTCTTTCTATGATCAGGGAGAGTTTGTTGACTTATGTGCAGGACCTCATTTAATGAATACAAAGGGAATTAAGGCATATAAGCTTATTTCTTCGTCTATGGCATATTGGAGAGGCGATTCGGAAAAGGCACGTTTACAGAGAATTTATGGTACTGCATTTAATAAGAAAGAAGAGCTTGCTGCGCATCTTGAAAAGTTAGAGGATGCAAAGCGTCGTGATCATAATAAGCTTGGACGTGAGATGGGATTATTTACTACTGTTGATGTAATCGGACAGGGACTTCCTCTTTTCACACCAAAGGGAACCAAGATGATTATGAAGATGCAGCGTTGGATTGAAGACTTAGAGGATAGAGAGTGGGGATATGTTCGTACCAGAACACCATTGATGGCTAAGTCTGACCTGTATAAGATTTCAGGACATTGGGATCATTATAAGGATGGTATGTTTGTACTTGGTGACGAAGAAGTGGATAAGGAAGTATTCGCTATGCGTCCGATGACATGTCCATTCCAGTATTTTGTATACAAAAATGAACAACATTCTTACAGAGATTTACCTTATAGAATGGGTGAAACATCTACTCTTTTCCGTGCAGAGGATTCTGGAGAAATGCATGGTTTGACTCGTGTTCGCCAGTTTACCATTTCAGAGGGGCACAATGTAATCAGACCAGACCAGACAGAAGAAGAGTTAAAGAATTGTTTTGATTTGAACTATTTTATCTTAAAAACACTCGGATTAGAGAATGAAGTAACCTATCGTCTTTCTAAGTGGGATCCTGAAAATAAGAAGAAATATCTTGGAGATGAGGCTTATTGGGAATCAACACAGGAAATGCTTCGTAAAATTTTAGTAGAGAGAGGCGTTCCATTTACAGAAGAAGAAGGTGAAGCTGCTTTCTATGGTCCTAAGATTGATATTCAGGCAAAGAATGTATATGGTAAGGAAGATACTATGGTTACCATTCAGCTTGATTGTGCAATTGCTGAAAACTTTGACATGTACTATATCGACCAGAATGGAGATAAGGTTCGTCCATATATTATTCATAGAACATCACTTGGTTGCTACGAGAGAACTCTTGCATGGTTAATTGAAAAATATGCAGGAAAGTTCCCTACATGGTTATGTCCAGAACAGGTTCGTGTACTTCCTATCTCTGAAAAGTATGAAGCATATGCAGAAGAAGTAAGAAAAGAACTTGCAAAAGCAGGTGTCGATGTAACAGTGGATAACCGTTCAGAGAAGATAGGATTTAAGATTCGTGAGGCTAGACTTGATAAGTTGCCATATATGGTTGTTGTAGGACAGCAAGAGGAAGCAGAACGTATGGTATCGGTAAGAAGTCGATTTGCCGGAGATGAAGGACAGAAGACTTTAGAGCAGTTTGTAGCTGATATTACAGAGGAAATTCGCACAAAAGCAATCAGGGAAGAAGTACAGACAGAAGAAGGCAAATAGAATGCATAAAGAATAGGGAATGGCACATACTACCACTGTAACGAGGGATATAGTTTAGGAGGTAGTTATGGCAGAACTATTTTGTGGTGCAATGAAATGCACATATAATAAGGACAATTATTGCTGTAAGGGCGATATCATGGTAGGCGGCAAGCATGCAGATACTAGCGAAAATACCTGCTGCGAGAGCTTTCACGAGAGAAAAGGCGAGGCTTATACAAGCTCTGTTTCTCATCCAAGCAAGACAATCAGTATCGATTGTGAAGCAGTAAAGTGTGTTTATAATGATAATTATCGTTGTCAGGCAGCACATGTTGATATTAAAGGACATTCTGCAGATAATAGTAAAGAGACATTATGTGCAACCTTTAAAGAAAAATAATGTAAAAAAAGTCAAAAAAGACATTGACATGGAGTGGATACTATGATAAATTATTTATGTTTGGAAAACAAACAAAATGAGAAAGCAGAGTATCCACTCTCACCCTGTGGTAATTGAGCTTACAGGTGTTGATGAATCTAATAATTTAGTTAGTGTTGTATATACTATGATTATGATGATAAGTGGATAGTCCGTCTATCCACTTTTTTTGAATTGGTTTTAAGTAAATATTTCTTGTGGAGGTGTAGAGTTATTAGCGACTTAATGATTAACGAACAGATTAGAGACCGTGAGATACGTGTCATCGGTGAGGATGGAGAACAGTTAGGCATCATGTCACCAAAGGAGGCGATGAAGTTAGCAGAGGAAGCAGGAGTAGATCTTGTTAAAATTGCTCCAACAGCAAAGCCACCTGTATGTAAACTTGTTGATTACGGTAAGTTTAAATATGAACAGGTTAGAAAAGAGAAGGAAGCCAAGAAAAAGCAGAGAGTAATCGACGTTAAAGAGATTCGTTTATCTCCAAATATTGATACTAATGACTTGAACACAAAGATTAATGCCGCTCGTAAGTTCTTAAGTAAGGGCGATAAAGTAAAAGTTACTCTTCGTTTTAGAGGACGTGAAATGGCACATATGCAGAATAGCAAACATATTCTTGTTGAATTTGGTGAAGCACTTAATGATGTTGCAGTTGTTGAGAAAGAGCCAAAAGTAGAAGGAAGAAGCATGACCATGTTTTTAGCTGAGAAACGATAAGCTGTTTGTTTAGACAGTTTTAACCAGTTAAAAATAGAAGTATTATTTAGTTTAGGAGGAAATTAATTATGCCGAAAATGAAAACAAGCAGAGCAGCTGCAAAGCGTTTTAAAGTAACAGGAACAGGTAAATTAAAGAGAGCAAAAGCTTACAAGAGCCATATCTTAACAAAGAAGTCAACTAAGAGAAAGAGAAATCTTAGAAAGCCAGCTATTACTGATGCAACAAACGTTAAGAATATGAAGAAGATTTTACCATATTTATAAGTTTTAGTTAGGAGGAAATAAGAAATGGCAAGAATTAAAGGCGGATTAAACGCAAAGAAGAGACATAATAGAACATTAAAGCTTGCAAAGGGATATAGAGGAGCAAGATCTAAGCAGTACAGAGTTGCAAAGCAGTCTGTAATGAGAGCATTAGCTTCTTCTTATGCAGGTAGAAAAGAAAGAAAGCGTCAGTTCAGACAGTTATGGATTGCACGTATCAACGCTGCAGCTAGAATGAATGGTTTATCATACAGCAAGATGATGCACGGCTTAAAGGTAGCTGGTGTAGATATCAATAGAAAGATGTTAGCAGAGATGGCAGTTAATGATGCAGAAGGCTTCAAGAGCTTAGCAGAATTAGCAAAGTCTAAACTTGCTTAATTTTTATTAAACATGAAACCCGAGGATTTTGGTCTTCGGGTTTTTCTTTATGTAATAGAAATTTCTTATCATAAATTATGTAATAAGCAGTTAATGTGTATTTCTGCTGTCTAGTTACAAAATAATAACAATATTTATTCTTATGTGGAACAAGTAGAGTTTAAGGATTATGAGATATTTTCATGACGCAAGATTGTATCAAAAAATGAATGAGGAGGAAAAATAATGTCAGATATGGCAATAGTACGCAAACATATGCGCTTTACCGGGCGTGTACAAGGAGTAGGATTTCGCTATCGGGCAAAATATGCAGCAAATGGAGTAGGAATTACAGGTTGGGTGCGTAATGAATGGGATGGATCTGTAGAATTGGAAGTACAGGGAACAGAGGAACAGATTAACCATATGTTAGTAATGATAAATAGAAGTGATTACATCGTTATAGATAACATTGAGTCAAAACAGATACCTTTAGAAGAGCATGAAGCAGGATTTCATGTGAGGTAAGTATTTTTGTTATGTTATTAGTCGCTTTGAATAAGAATTAACGATTCAGAGCAGGTTTAAATACTTGCAGTGGTGAATGTGAGGAGCAGGGGTTAGAAGCGGAAAAATTTTATTGTAAAGGAATTTAGATAGAGATTTGTATTGAAAATATGATAACATTGAATAATAACGATAATATTTTGAAAGAACAATGGATAAAAGAGCAAAAGTATTTAGTGGATATATATTAAAAAGTGATTATTATTTTAGTGGTATTGCCATTATAGTTTGAAAGGGGGAAATGATGGAATACATAATTCATACAATATTGAGAACAAAGCGTGCATTTGCCTTGCAAAATCAAGTGATACAGCTGAATTGATGAACTTAAAAAAATAGTAATTTTATCGTTGACATATACGAAATAGAGTGGTAAGATAAGTTTCGTCGCTGAGGCAAACCGATAAAGCGACAGAAAACGATTTTGATTTCACACATGGAAATGAATGATGAAAACAAAAAAGTTAAAAAAACACTTGACAGAATATGACAATGTATGATATTCTATTAGAGTTGCGCCTGACAAGGCGAAATAAAAGAGATTAACACAGAACATTGACAAATAAACAGTAATGCAACCCTGAAAATTCTATTGAGAAAAGAGTTCATAAGGAACTCGTTCAAAGAAAATTCAGAGAACAAATCCTTTATAACAGCAAGTAAAATTGCAACGGATATTTAGCCAGTTCA
>JAFSCH010000063.1 GCA_017436865.1 Lachnospiraceae bacterium | reverse complement strand
GGAGGCATCAAGTCTTGTCCGGAGACTTGTCTGAGCACTGCGCTAGCAGGGCGAGTTTGCGCAGGACAAGACTAATCAAAGATGCCGAACGCTCCATTTAGAAAATACCAAATAAGCGTCCCGATATGAGTAGCATGGTAGTCGGCTGGGGCGGCACATCTTACTCCACTAAACCTGAATTTAGAAGAGCAGTAGAAAATAAAAAGGAATCCAATCTGGATTCCTTTTTATTTCATCATGTATTTGCATGCTAATATACTATTTCTAGCAATCTAACTGCTTGTTCTTATACTTTTCAATAATAGCATTGATTCTGTCGTTAGGATTTAATAAATCACTGATAGAAGAATCATGATTCAGAGTATCAATGATGTAAGCAATATACTTGCTCATATCACAGTTGATATAGTATGGCTTTTCGAGAAGCTCAGGCATCTGATAGATTAAGTTTGTAGTAAGAACTCTGTAGATTAATCCCTTTTCATAAGCTTCATCAAATTTCTCAAGACCACTTGTGAATAAACCGAAGGTAGTAGCAACAAAGATTCTGTTAGCTTTTCTAGCCTTTAATTCCTGAGCTACTTCAAGAACACTTTCACCGGATGAGATCATATCATCGATGATTAATACATCTTTACCTTCTACATCGCTTCCAAGGAATTCGTGAGCAACGATAGGATTACGTCCGTCTACAACCTGTGTATAATCACGTCTCTTGTAGAACATACCCATATCAAGTCCCATAACGTTTGCCATATAGATTGCTCGTCCCATACCGCCTTCATCAGGGCTGATAATCATCATATGGTCAGAGTCAATTGTTAAATCAGGAACATTGTTTAAAAGTCCCTTGATAAACTGATAGGTTGGCTGTACAGTTTCAAAGCCATTTAAAGGAATAGCATTCTGTACACGAGGATCATGGGCATCAAAAGTAATAATATTGTCTACACCCATTTTTACCATTTCCTGCAATGCGATAGCACAGTCAAGAGATTCACGAGAAGTTCTCTTATGCTGACGACTTTCATAAAGGAAAGGCATAATTACAGTAATTCTTCTAGCCTTACCACCTACAGCGGCGATAATTCTCTTTAAATCCTGATAATGGTCATCAGGAGACATATGATTCTCATGACCACATAAAGAATAAGTTAAACTATAGTTAGCAACGTCTACGAGAATATATAAGTCATCACCACGAACGGATTCTAAAATCATTCCTTTAGCTTCACCGGTACCAAAACGTGGAACCTTAGTTTTTAAAATATAAGAATCACGCTGGTAACCTGCAAATGCAAGACTGTTCTTGTGTTCACTTTCACGTTCTGTTCTCCATTTTACAAGGTACTCATCAACTTTTTGACCGAGAGATTTACAGCCTTCTAAAGGAATGATACCAAGAGAACCTACAGGTATCGAATTCAGATTTCTTTTTTCTTCGCGAACTGGCATTGCGAAAATCCTCACTTTCTGTTCAACAATAATTTTTTGGTTACCCGGATATCTCGTCCGGTTAGTTTGCACATCCCATAATTACTTGTTATGCGGGAAAAGATTCTGTCAGAGTAACGATCCCTTAATTCCTCCAGTGACAGATTCGTCGTAATAATCGTAGATTTTTTACGAAGATGTCTGTTGTTCAGACAGGAGAAAAGCTGGGATGAAACGAACGCATTAGTAAGTTCAGTTCCCAAGTCATCTATGATTAGTAAATCACATTCATATATGTCCTCGTAAATCCCCGATGCAGCCTCTTTACTCTCTTTGTCAAAGGTGCTTTTTGATAATGCGTCGAATAACTGAGTCGCACTAAAATAGATAACAAGCTGTCCTTTGTCAATCAGTTCTTTGGCAATGCAAGAGGACAAAAATGATTTACCAGTACCTACTGTACCATAAAAAAATAAATTGTGGTAGTCTGATTGGAAATTTTTTATGAATTTTTGGCACTCAATGACTGCTTTTTGAAATCTTTCAAGGTCTTCTCCTTCGTAAAATTCATAGGATAAGCTATTGAAATTATCCGTTTTTAAGAGATTTTTAATGTGAGACTGTTCGTAAATCAGCTCGATTTCAGCACTACGAAAGCAGGAGCATTTCCTATTATCTATGTATCCGGTATCCTGACAATGAGGACATTCGTATACAGGGGAAAGATAATCAGAAGGAAATCCGTGCTTTTTTAACAATAAAGCTTTTTTCTGGGATAGAAGCTTTAACTGTTCTTTTAATTCGGTAAGAGCATTGCTGTCGCCACTAAGAAGTTTGCGTCCCTGTGCAATAGAAATGGAAGACACTTGTCTATCCAATTCTTCATATTCTGGTATAGTAGCATAAACTTCTTGAGTATGCTCTTCTTGTAAATATCTTGCTTTTCTTTGTTTCTCTTCATAAGAGCGGATAATAGCATTGTACTGACTGTTTGTTAGTGACATAATGTACTCCCATTTCATAAACATGAAAAAATCTTCCGTGTATGAATTTTTTTCATTAATTACTTAAGATGTTCTGCTCAAGTTGTTCGAAATCGTATGTATTCTGTGCAAAACGATTGAACTTGTTTGCACCGGCAGAAGTAGTGCGCTGCTGTACAGTAGTTTTTGGGGGATTACTACGCTGGAAGGCAGCATCAGCATGAATAATGTCTTCCTTTTTGCGTACTCCAGCTTGATACCATTTGCTTAAAATACCATCTGCGTAAGCAAAACGATGGGAGTCAGTAGTCATAACAGTTTTGTCACAAGCCTCTTGTATGATATCCAGCATGAAACCATAGTCTTTTGTCCACTTGTTGATGTATTCCATTTCCTTGGGAGCAGGTGTGGAATTTTTGCCAAGTGATTTCATGATAGTATAGACATTTTTGTCATAGGATTTGTTTGCTAACTGAGCCTGTTTTGGAGTTGTAATGCCTTGATCAGCCCATGCAAGAGCAACTTTTTCCATATAACGGAAGTCCTTTTTTCCACGCTCTACGCAGTGCTGCACCAAATAATCAATCAGATCAGCAGAAAATCCGAGTCCGTCGTAGAGGAAAAGAATGGTTTCCATATCGGTTCTTGTTAATTGTTTTCCGATATATTGTTCTGTCACAAAGAGAAGCTGCTGGATTTCTTCATTGTTTTTAAAATTCTTTAGGTCGTCCATGGTGTATTCTGGTTTTTGAATCTCAGCCGGCACCTCTTGCTGAACAGGGGCGCTGATGGGAGCAGCGCTTGCGTTAGGTGTTAGAGTGCGAAATCCTGTTTGCATGGATGCAGGTCGAATAAAGGACAGTACCGGTGTAATACGTGGTGCTGTCTGCTGGAATTCATAAGGGTTGTCCAAGGAAAGGACTTGTATGCCAGACAGATTGTGAGCAGCATCGTATTCTAGAGCGAGTAGCTGTCTTGATTCCCAATACATGAGCGCGCGAAGCACATCTTTCTCTGTGTAATTGAATTTATCCGCAATGTCTGTGACACTTGTTGGCAAGTTAGCACTCATCATACGGATTAAAAAAAGATATATTTTAAGCTGTGCATCGTTTGCATCGGCCATGAACTCATCAATAAAATAATTAGAAACAGAAGTCTGCTCTTTGTGTGTATTCCGATAAATATTAATTCGATTCATCATTTCACCTGTCCTGGTATTAGTGTTTGTCAGCATAGTAACCTATGAAAAAATGACCGCTGACCCAAAGTAAGTGTATTGTAACACAACTATTAAAAAAAGCAAGCCCTTGAGAAGGCGCAAACCCTTGTGAATACTGGGTTTTTGGACTTTGTGGATTTCGTGGATAATGTGGATAAAGAAAAATAAAAAAATGATATAGCCTTGCAAAAACAGTGTTTGTGGTATGTGAATAAGAAAAATGAAAATTGTGGATTTCGCATAAAAATATCCACATCCTTTTTCTGCGTTTTTGCATCCAAAAAATGTGGATAATGTGGATAATTAAATTCCTAGGAGATTTTCGCCGATTTTTACAACATCTCCGGCTCCCATAGTTATCAACAAATCACCGTTGATACAATTTTCTAATAAAAAATTTTCAACTTCGTCAAAAGAAGGGAAATAGAAGCATTCTTTGCCCAGTTTTTCTATCTCACGCTGAAGATCAAGAGAGGTGATTCCGATGGTATTTTTTTCTCTTGCGGCATAAATATCCGTTAGGATGACCTTGTCGGCAAGGGTAAGAACCTGTGCAAAATCCTTTAAAAAGGCATTCGTACGTGTATATGTGTGTGGCTGAAAAACACACCACAAGGTATTGTGGGGATAATTAGCGGCAGCTTTTAAGGTTGCTTCAATTTCTGTAGGATGATGTGCATAATCATCTAAAACGGTTACGCCAGCAATAGACCCCTTGTATTCAAAACGTCTTTCCGTACCGTTGAAGGACTTTAAAGCAGATAAAACAGTTGTTTCTTCTATATGAAGTAAGTCCATTAATGCGATAACGGATAAGGAATTTAAAATATTGTGTTCACCGACAACACCAAGCTCAATTCTTCCGGAAGGTGTTCCATTTTTTAATAAAGTATAAGAAGCTCTGCCCATTTCATCAAAGGCAGCATTGGTATAACTGTAATTAGAAGCAATATCTGCACCAAAGGTAATTATTTTGCAGGATAAGTCTTTGGTAACTTCAGAAATTTGTTCGATGCCAGAGTTAATAATAAGGTAGCCATCTTCTGGAAGAAGTTGTGCAAAACGGTGGAAAGAGTTTCGGATTTCTTCAATATTCTTGAAAAAGTCCATATGGTCTTCTTCTATATTTAATATAATGCTAATACGTGGGAAGAAGCTTAAAAAGGAGTTGGTATACTCGCATGCTTCTGTTACAAAATATTCTGATTTTCCAACACGGATATTTCCGCCAATGGATTTTAAGATTCCGCCGATGGAAAGAGTAGGATCTGTTTCTCCAGCAAGGAGAACCTCAGAAACCATAGAAGTAGTGGTAGTTTTTCCGTGAGTACCGCTAATAGCAATCGGGGTCTGATAATTTTTCATAATCTGTCCGAGCAAATCTGCACGAGTCATCATAGGAATATTTTTATTTAAAGCTTCCACATATTCAGGATTATCTGGTGAAATAGCAGCGGTATAAACAACTAAATCAATATCATCAGAAATATTTTCAGCACGCTGTCCGTAAGCTATACGAGCACCGATTGATGTCAGATGCTCTGTTAGAGGAGATTTTTTGGCATCTGAGCCGCTTACCGGAAAACCTGCGTCAAGAAGAATCTCTGCTAGTCCGCTCATACTGATACCGCCAATTCCCATAAAATATACATGTATGGGTTCCTTAAAATTGATTTGATACATATAATAACCTCCATATAATTAGGTATAAGTAATTTCAAAGATTTAATGATTTTCTTTACAGTGTACACCTATTCGCAAAACTTTTCCACATATAAATTATAGTTATCTATATTATATGGTAACAGTTCAGCCATGCGCTAAAATAGAATAAAACTGTGTTAGTTATTAGCAAGCTATAAATAGTAAAGATGTTTCATTGTATAAAATAGATAAATAATTTACAAAAAAGATATACATAATAAATAAAAATAACAAATTTACCGTCAACTACTCAAGGAAACTGAAAACTCTCCGATATATATATTGTAAACAAAACAATTGTTGTAAGTGTGTCGAGAAACTTTAAAGAAATCATTTGGTTGCAAACTTTTAATCAATGCAAAATGATACAAATTAATTGAAAGAAAATACATTGAATAATTCGTAAAAATGTTCACTTTATGTCAATAGTGTGTTATAATCGGCTTAGGTCTAACGTAAAATGGCGGGAGTCATGATTGCGTATACTACCTATCGAATTATGCATTATTAGGGGTGACAAGATGATTAAGAAAGAAATGATCGCCATGCTTTTAGCGGGTGGACAGGGCTCTAGACTGGGCGTCCTGACATCTAAGATGGCAAAGCCGGCAGTTTCTTTTGGTGGAAAATATCGTATTATCGATTTCCCACTAAGTAACTGTATCAATTCCGGCATCGACACAGTCGGCGTACTTACTCAATATCAGCCATTAAAGCTGAACACACATATCGGTATCGGTATTCCTTGGGATTTAGACCGAAATATTGGTGGAGTAACTGTATTGCCTCCATATGAAAAGAGTGGAAATAGCGAGTGGTACACAGGTACTGCCAATGCAATTTACCAAAATCTTGAATATATGGAAAATTATAATCCTGACTATGTTTTAATATTATCAGGTGACCATATTTATAAGATGGATTATGAAGTGATGCTTGATTTTCATAAGGAAAGCGGCGCAGAGGTTACGATTGCTTCTATGCCAGTTCCGTTAGAGGAAGCAAGCAGATTTGGTATCGTTATTGCTGACGATAAGAAAAAAATCACTGATTTTGAAGAAAAACCAGAAAATCCAAGAAGCAATCTTGCTTCCATGGGTATTTATATATTCAACTGGAAGACTTTAAAAGAGGCGTTAATTGCAAAGGCTGACCAGCCGGCACTTGACTTTGGTAAACATGTTATTCCATATTGCTTTGAAAAGGGCGCACCAATGTACACTTATGAATTCAATGGATATTGGAAGGATGTAGGAACACTCAGCTCTTATTGGGAAGCAAATATGGAGCTTATCGATATTGTTCCTGAATTTAATTTATATGAGGAATATTGGAAAATTTACACCAAGAGTGATATTTTGCCACCTCAGTATATTGCTTCAGACAGTGTTGTAGAGCGTAGCATTATCGGCGAAGGCTCAGAAATATATGGCCAGGTGTACAATTCTGTCATCGGCTGTGGTGTTGTAATAGGGGAAGGAACTGTAGTACGTAATTCGATTATTATGAATCAGACCCAGGTAGGCAGCAACTGTATTGTTGAAAAAGCAATCATTGATGAATATGTTCAGATTGGTGACAATGTTGAACTAGGAACCATGGAGGAAAAAGAAAATGATACCAAGCCGGGAATTTATAATCATGGCTTAGTTACCATTGGTGAGAAATCCATTATTCCTTCAGATGTTAAGATTGGAAAGAACTCTGTAGTTTCCGGAGAGACAGACTCTAATGACTATCCAGACGGTATTTTAGACAGCGGTAAGACATTAATAAAGGCGGGTGAGTAATTATGAGAGCATTAGGTATTATTCTGGCAGGTGGAAACAGCAAGAGAATGAAGGAACTCTCTCATAAAAGAGCCATTTCCGCAATGCCGATAGCAGGAAGCTATAGAAGTATTGATTTTACATTAAGTAACATGACTAATTCCCATATTCAGAAGGTGGCGGTTATTACACAGTATAACTCAAGAAGCCTTCATGAACACTTGAATTCTTCTAAGTGGTGGGATTTTGGACGTAAGCAGGGGGGGTTGTATACTTTTACACCAACTGTAACTCCTGATAACAGTAACTGGTATAGAGGAACAGCAGAGAGTATCTACCAGAACATTCTGTTTTTGAAGAGAAGCCATGAACCATACGTAGTCATCGCAAATGGCGATTGTGTCTATAAAATGGATTATAATAAAGTATTGGAGTATCACATTGCAAAGAAGGCAGATATTACAGTCGTAGTTAAGGACATGCCGGCAGATGCAGAAATTGAACGTTACGGAACCGTTAAGATGAATGAGGATTTCCGTATTGAAGAATTCGAAGAAAAGCCTATGGTAGTAAAGTCTACAACCGTTTCCTGTGGTATCTACGTAATCAGAAGAAGACAGTTAATTGAATTGTTAGAGAAATGTGCAGAGGAAGGAAGATATGACTTTGTACAGGATATTCTGATTCGATATAAGGATGTGAAGAGAATCTACGGATATAAGATTAATTCTTACTGGAGAAATATTGCATCGGTAGAGGATTATTACGGAACAAATATGGATTTCTTAAAGCCAGATATTCGTAATTACTTCTTCAAGCAGCATCCAGATGTATATTCTAAGGTTGATGATTTGCCACCTGCAAAGTACAATCCTGGTGCACAGGTGAAGAACAGCTTGATTTCCAGTGGTTGTATTGTAAACGGAACTGTGGAAAATTCGATTCTGTTCAAACAGGTATTTGTTGGCAACAACTGTTATATTAAAAACTCCATCATTTTAAATGATGTGTATCTAGGCGATAACACCCACATTGAAAACTGTATTGTAGAAAGCCGTGATACGATTAGAGCTAATTCTTACCACGTAGGGGAAAATGGAATTAAAGTCGTGGTTGAGAAAAATGAAAGATATGTTTTATAAAGTAATGTTTGTGTTAAAGTAATTCAATATGACTTGCAAAGGGGGATCTTAAGAATGACGATTACAGATGTACGCGTTCGCAAAATTACAAAGGAAGGAAAGATGAAGGCAGTAGTTTCTATTACTCTTGATGATGAATTTGTAGTTCATGATATCAAGGTGATTGAAGGAGAAAAGGGGCTCTTTATTGCTATGCCAAGTAAGAAATCAGCAGATGGCGAATATAGAGATATCGCACATCCAATCAATTCTTCCACACGAGAAACAATTCAGAAGACAATTCTTGAAAGCTATGAGAAGGCTTTATTAGAGCCGGACGAGGAAGCTTAATATATAAAGCTTAAATTTTATAACATAATGTGGGTAACGGGATGCCGAAAGGCGTCCCGTTTTAGCTTTGCCAAGCGGATAGGAGATAGATATTATGAAAGTGCGAGAAGAATTTACATGTCCATTAGAACTTATACATGACATGATAAAGGGAAAATGGAAATCTATTATTTTATGGAGACTTCGCTTGGGACCAACATCCTTAGCAAAGCTGGAAAGAGATATAGATGGTATTACTCAGAAAATGCTATTAGAGCAGCTAAATGAGCTAATAGAATATGGTTTTGTAGAAAAGAAAACTTTTCAAGGATATCCATTACATGTGGAATATTCATTAACCGGGGAAATGGGCGAGCAAATACTAGAGGCATTAAAAATTATGCAACATATAGGCATTGACTATTTGATGGTACAGGGAAAAGAAGATATCCTAAGGGAAAAAGGTTTGATTCCATAATCTTAGGTATACCTACAAAAAAGTGGGTAATTTACGAAGTGATAAATACGCATTACAATATAACATGTGGATCCGCAACAGATATAAATAAAAAACAGAGAGGTTGAATGATTATGAAAAAAGTATATTTATTTCTAGCGGAAGGCTATGAAGAAGTAGAAGCCATGACTGTGGTGGATTTAGTGCGTAGAGCAGGGATTAAGCTGGAAACTGTTACTATTACGGGGAATAATGAGGTGCTCGGTGTCCATGATATTTGTGTGAAAGCAGATAGAAGCTTTGAGGAGATAAACTGTGATGATGCAGATATGTTGGTTTTACCGGGAGGAAAGCCGGGATTTATGAATTTGGAAGCCTATGAGCCATTGATGGAGCAAATTGATTATTTTGCGTCAAAGGGAAAATATATTGCAGCAATTTGTGCGGCACCTACCATATTCGGAAAAAGAGGATTATTAAAAGGGAAAAAGGCATGCTGCTATCAGAATATGGAAAATGACTTAAAAGAAGCGATGATTTCTTATGAAGATGTATGTGTAGATGGAAATATTATTACGAGCAGAGGAGTAGGGACAACAATAGAGTTTGCTCTTGCTATTATAGAAGTTTTGACTGATAAGCAGAATGCAGAAAACGTAGCAAAGAGTATTGTGTATAACTAAAATGAATAATTTACTATTTTGTTTTAATGCTACTGTTCCCGTTTTTTTGGTGATGATGGCAGGATATATTTTGCGATGCATGAAAATGCTGGATGAAAGCTTTATAAATAAATTAAATCATTTAAACTTCAAAGTGACGTTGCCAATTTTATTGATGATGGACATAGCTTCGACTGATTTTTATCAGGTTATGGATTTTCGATTTGTGCTTTTTTGTTTTTTAGTTACTTTGGGAAGTATATTAGGTATTACGCTATTCGCTATATTATTTATAAAGAAAAAATCAATTCTTGGAGAATTTATACAGGCTTCTTATAGAGGGAGTGCAGCTGTTTTAGGTATTGCTTTTGTTCAGAATATATATGGAAGTACATCTGTTGCGCCGCTTATGGTGTTTGCGACAGTGCCTCTATATAATGTAATGGCAGTTGTAATATTATTATTTGCTGTTCCACATAACCATATAAAAAAGAAAAGCGAAGTGATAAAAGAGTCTTTGATAGAAATTATTCAGAATCCTATTATAGTAGGAATTACAATTGGAATGATTCTTTCTTTGGTAAAGTTCAAAATACCATATGTTATGGACAAAACACTTCAGAATTTTTCGGTTTTGGCAACCCCGCTTGCTTTGATTGGACTGGGAGCAGGATTTGAAGGGAAAAAGGTAGCTGGTCAATTAGCTCCTACCATTTTGTCGGGAATGATTAAGCTTGTTGTTCTTCCGGCCATATTTTTACCATTAGCAGTTAAACTTGGATTTGCGGATGAGAAGTTAATAGCAATACTGATTATGCTAGGTGCGCCTACTACGGTAAGTGCCTATATTATGGCAAGAAATACAGGGTATGAGGGTGTGTTATCTTCCGGCTGCATAGTTTTTTCAACGTTTTTAAGTTCTATAACGATTTCTTTCTGGTTGTTTGTTTTAAAACTGAAAGGGGTTGTTTGATTTTTAGAATAACATACATAAGTTCTGATATGGGTTGTGACATGAATTGAAAAGAGGAACTTCTATTTCTGCAATAAGGGTGAGTAAGTTGTGAAAGGAGAAACTTACTTATGAAGAAAAAATGTTGGTGATGGCAGCAACACTTAGCGTATTGTTTGGATGTAGCATGACAGTATGTGCAGAGCCAAGGTTAATGGAGAACGGATGGATTTTCGACTGGTGGTTGAGCCAGATACACCATTTAAGGTGGGGGAGACAATTACCATAAAAGGTTTTACAAGTGGCTATACAACCAGTGGGTATAATGACATTAATAAATTAGGTATTCAGTTAATATGTGGTGCAAGAAATGCCCCATATTATGAGTGTAAAATTAAAGAGTTTTCTAAAGTATGATTAAGAATGAAAAGTAATAAGGTAGGCAATTACATGTGATAAAGGTAGTTGCCTACTTTTTTGTATAAATAACAGGGGTGTTTATTATTTGTATATAATATATTGACACAGACAAGGAATGGTGATAATATATCGAACATAAGTTCTAACTATTTTCGTTTATATGAATTGAAAAGAGGAACTTCTATTGCTATAATAAGGGTGAGATAATACATGGAAGATAAAAGAATACAGTGGCATCCAGCGTTTTGTTCTGCAGTACGACTTGAACTGATAGAAAACAGGGAAGATTTGGAGTTTTACAATGAATATAATCTGAATTCCAAACCGTTGCAGGCTGATTTGCTTGTGATACATAAGCAGGGACAGGATGAGATAAAGAATACAATTGGCAAATTGTTTCGTAAGCATAATATAATGGAATATAAGGCACCAAAAGATGGTATTAACATAGATTCCTATTTTAAGACCATTGCATATGCTTGTCTGTATAAGGCCAGCGGTAAAGAAATAAATGAACGTATGCAGAAAGATATTACCTTATCTATTGTTCAAGAGCGTAAACCACAGAAGTTATTTGCTATGTTGAGATCAGAAGGATATGTTATTTCAAATCCGTATAAAGGGATATACTATGTTAGTGGCAAATATGTGTTGTTTCCAACACAGTTTATCATATCTAAGGAATTAGATAAAGGATTACATGTTTGGCTGACATCACTAACAGAAGAGATGTTAAGTAAGGATGCAAAATTATTAATTGAAAGTACAAGTAATCTATCAAGAAAAGAAGATAAAGATAACGCGGATTCTTTATTAAATGTTGCAATTCGTGCAAATGAATTGACATTTGCCATTTTGAGAAGGGAGGCGCCTGAAATGTGTGAAGCATTAGAGGAATTAATGCAACCTGTAATAGCTGAAAAATTGAAGAAGAAAGAAGAAGAAGTAACTCGACAAGTGACACAGCGAGTAACGCAACAAGTAACGCAGAAGGTAACTACACAGGTATCCAATACGATAGCAGTAAAGCTGTTAGAAGATAATATGCCGATAGAGCTTATTACGAAATATACAGGTCTAACCCAAAAAGAAATAGAAAAGCTTAGAAAGTCTATTTAAGAAAGTGATTAAGTGAAAATGACCTCTTCATCTACATAGTGAAGAGGTTCTTTTTTGAACAGGTATTTAGGAGGAGAAAAGTATGGCTGGAGCAAGCTGTGACACATGCACATTTAATGTGTATGATGATGAAGATGAATGTTATTATTGTGAAGTGAATATGGATGAGGACGATGCCGTTCGTCTAAGTCAGGGGCAGTATAAGGAATGTCCATACTACCGTAATGGGGATGAGTATGCAGTTGTGCGTCATCAGATGTAATTAAGTTAAGGAAAAGGAATCAAAAATATGTTTATTATAGTAGGTTTAGGAAATCCGACAAAGGAATATGATGATACAAGGCATAACATTGGTTTTGCAGCCATTGATATGCTGGCAGATAAATATGGAATTAACGTAACGGAAGTAAAGCATAAGGCACTTCTAGGAAAGGGCGTTATTAACGGAAACAAGGTTATTCTGGTAAAGCCAATGACATACATGAACCTAAGTGGAGAGGCAGTTCGCGCGGTTGTAGATTACTATAAGGTGGATGAAGAGGAAGAGCTGATGGTAATTTATGATGACATTAGTTTGGATGTGGGACAGCTTCGTGTACGCAAAAAGGGTAGTGCCGGAGGGCATAATGGTATTAAGAATATTATTGCACACCTTGGACATGATACTTTTCAGAGAATTAAGATTGGTGTGGGAGAAAAGCCCAAGGGCTATGATCTTGCCGATTATGTGTTAGGTCATTTTAGTAAAGAAGACCTTGCAACCTTAAAAGACGGTATGGAAAAAGTAGATGGTGCGGTGAATTTTATGCTTCAAGGGGATATTGATGAAGCAATGAACCGTTATAATACAAAGGTAAGCAGATAAAAAGTGATTTAATAGGAAAAGAAACAGGTAAGTTTTCCAGATGAATTTGTTAGTCGGAAAATAAGGGGAGGTAAACGTGAACGCATTGTTGGCGCCGCTTCGAGAGCTTAGTGGATATGAGGAAATAACACAAAAGTTAAGACAGCCTCAGGGAAAAGTCAGTGTTTCAGGTTGTGTAGATTCACAGAAGCTACATATGATTTATGGAACGGATGAGGAATTTGATGTAAAGCTTATCATTACTTATAGCGATATGAAGGCTAAAGAATTATTGGATGATTGTAGATTTTATTGTAAATCATCCTATTTTTATCCTGCAAAAGACTTGATTTTTTATCAGGCAGATATTCATGGTAATCAGTTGACAAAAGAGAGAATAGAGGTTCTAAGACATATTTTAGAGGGTGAGCCAATTACTGTCGTTACTACCTTTTCTGCATTGATGGCACATCAGATACCATTGGAGATATGGAAGCAAAATGTGATTCAGATTGATACAAATAGTATTGTGGAAGAATCTGCAATTGCCAAAAAGCTTGTGGAGATGGGGTATGAAAAGAATTATCAGGTAGAAGCGCCCGGACAGTTTTCTATTCGTGGTGGAATCATTGATATTTTTGATTTAACACAGGAAAATCCGGTTCGCATAGAGTTGTGGGGAGATGAGATAGAATCTATTCGTTCCTTTGATATTTTAAGTCAGCGTTCGATTGAACAGCTTTCTGAAGTTTCTATATTTCCGGCAACAGAGATGATTTTATCAAAGACTATGCTGGAAGAAGGCATTCACAATATGGCAAAGGAATGCAAGGAAAGAGTAGCGGCATTTCGACAGAATACCAAACCTGAGGAAGCACATCGTCTTGAACAGATGGTAGAAGAGATGAAGGAACAGGTAACACAGTTTCAGTCATATGTAAATTTAGAGAGCTTTATCCGTTATTTTTATCCAGAAACACAATCCTTTTTGGAACTTTTTGTTGGGCGTAATTGTTGCATATATTTAGATGAGCCGGCAAGAATTGAGGAGCATGCCTCTGCGGTAGAACTGGAATTTCGGGAGAGCATGGCTGCAAGAGCAGAAAAAGGTTACATTCTGCCAGGGCAGATGGACATTTTGTTTGGTGTGCGTGAGATGTTTGCTAGATTAGAGAAGGAACGTTTATTAGCGCTTTCCACCATGGAATACAAGGGGGGTACCATTAAATTTGCAGAGCGTCATACGATAAGTGTTCGAAGTGTAGCTTCTTATAATAATAGCTTTTCTGAGTTGGTGAAGGATTTGAAAAACTTCAAAAAAAATGGATACCGGGTTCTTCTTGTTTCAGCTTCTGCGACAAGAGCAAAACGTCTTGCCGTAGATTTGATGGAAGAAGGACTAACAGCATTTTATTCAGATAATCCGGAAAGAGAGCTGCAAAAAGGGGAAGTTATGACTTTTTATGGCAATGTCTTAAAGGGCTTTGAATATCCATTACTTAAATTTGTCGTAATCTCAGAGACTGATATTTTTGGAAAGCAGAATCGTAAAAAGCGTAAGAAAAAGGTATATGAAGGAAAAGCATATGCAGGCATAAAAATCAGAGATTTTGCAGATCTAAAGGTTGGTGATTATGTCGTACATGAGAATCATGGACTCGGAATTTATCGTGGAATTGAAAAGGTAGAGGTCGATAAAGTTATCAAGGATTATATGAAAATTGAGTATCGTGATGGAGGAAATCTTTATATTCTCGCAACGGGGCTTGATGTTATTCAAAAGTATGCTTCAGCAGATGCGGCCAAGAAACCAAAGCTCAATAAACTGGGAACACAGGAGTGGACAAAGACAAAATCCCGTGTGAAGACAGCAGTGAACGAGATTGCAAAGGATTTAGTAGAGTTGTATGCGGTAAGACAAGAGAAGCAAGGTTTTGGCTTTAGCCAGGATACAGTGTGGCAGCAGGAATTTGAAGAAATGTTTCCTTTTGAGGAAACGCAAGATCAGCTTCTTGCGATTGAAGCAACGAAAGCTGATATGCAAAGCTCACGCATTATGGATAGACTGATCTGTGGTGATGTGGGTTATGGTAAGACAGAGATTGCCATCCGTGCGGCATTTAAGGCAGTACAGGATGGAAAACAGGTGGCATATTTGGTTCCAACTACCATTTTGGCACAGCAGCATTACAACACTTTTGTACAGCGAATGAAAGATTTTCCGGTTCGTGTTGAGCTGATGTCACGTTTTCGAACGGCAGGAGAGCAGAAGAAAACCATAGAAGATTTGCGTAAAGGCTTGGTAGATATTGTGGTTGGAACACACCGACTGTTATCTACAGATGTGCAGTATAAGGATTTAGGTTTATTAATCATAGATGAGGAACAGCGCTTTGGAGTTCGTCACAAGGAGAAGATTAAGCAGGTAAAAGAGGATGTAGATGTACTAACTCTTACCGCAACACCAATTCCAAGAACGTTGCATATGAGCCTTGTGGGAATTCGTGATATGAGTGTGCTAGAGGAGGCTCCTAACGAGAGACAGCCGATTCAGACATATGTTATGGAATATAACGAAGAAATGATACGCGAGGCGATTGTTAGAGAGCTTTCACGACAGGGACAGGTTTATTATGTATATAATAGAGTGAATAATATTTCGGATATTGCAGATAGACTTCAGGCCTTAGTACCGGAGGCAAATGTTGCCTTTGCACATGGACAAATGAAAGAACATGAATTGGAGAAAATCATGTTTGAATTTATTAATGGAGAGATTGACGTTTTGGTTTCGACTACCATTATTGAAACAGGTCTAGATATTTCGAATGTGAATACTATGATTATTCATGACTCTGATAATATGGGATTGTCACAGCTCTATCAGTTACGAGGGAGAGTTGGTCGTTCCAATAGGACGTCCTATGCCTTTTTAATGTATAAAAAAGATAAGATGCTAAAAGAGGTGGCAGAGAAACGCTTACAGGCAATTAAGGAATTTACGGATTTGGGTAGCGGTTTTAAGATTGCTATGCGAGACTTGGAAATTCGAGGGGCTGGTAATTTACTAGGTGAAAGACAGCATGGACATATGGAAGCGGTAGGTTATGACCTGTATTGCAAAATGTTAAATGAAGCAGTAAAGACTTTAAAGGGAACAAAGCGCTTGGAAGAGGATTTTACTACGTATGTGGACATGGATATTGATGCCTTTATTCCTGCTTCTTATATTGTAAATGAAGTGCAAAAGCTAGATATTTATAAGCGAATTGCAAGTCTTGAAAATGAGGCAGAGTGTGAAGATATGAAGATCGAATTACTGGATAGATTTGGAAACGTACCAAAGTCTGTTGATAATCTGATTCATATTTCATTGATTCGAGTGCTTGCTCATGAGTGTTATGTAACAGAAATTAAAGGTAAAGTTGGAAATATTACCTTCTATATGGAGCCTTATGCACCGGTGCACGTAGAACGTTTACCTATCCTTTTAGAAAAATACAAGGGACTTTTGCAATTTTCGGCTAAGGGAAATCCTAATTTTGTGTTAAAATATAAGAAATATGGATTGGTAGAGAAGGAAGCTGATTTGATGTTGGAGCATACACATCGTATGCTACAAGATATGAAACTACTTTATGAGTAACAAAAAAACAAGGAGTAAAATCCTCTGCTCCTGCAATGGCAGTCGCATTTTGCTTTGCAAAACAAGGAGTAAAATCCTCTGCTCCTGCAGTGGCAGTCGCATTTTGCTTCGCAAAACAAGGAGTAAAATCCTCTGCTCCTGCAGTGGCAGTCGCATTTTGCTTCGCAAAACAAGGAGGATTAAGCATGGAGTATAGAGTGATGAAAAACATTGATGCCAAGACGTCTTTGTTAGGTTTTGGTTGTATGCGCTTTCCTTTGAATGAGGACGGAAGCATTCATGAGGAAGAGGCGTTTGCTATGCTGGATAAGGCGTATCAGGCAGGGGTGAATTATTTTGATACTGCATACCCTTATCATGGTGGTGCAAGTGAACCGGTTGTAGGAAGGGCACTTGCCAGATATCCTAGAGAGTCCTTTTATCTTGCAACAAAACTTCCAATTTGGGATGTGAAAACCATTGATGATGTAAAGAGAATCTTTTTTGAGCAATTAGAGCGTCTTAATATGGAGTATGTGGATTTTTATCTTATGCATGCTCTGAATAAAGAGCGTTGGGAGTTAATCAAGAAACTGGACATTCTTGAATATTGTGAAGAACTTAGAAAAGCAGGAAAGATTCGTTATCTAGGATTTTCCTTTCATGATGATTATGAAGTGTTTGAGGAGATTATAACCAATTATAAGTGGGATTTCTGTCAAATTCAGCTTAATTATATGGATAAGGATACACAGGCAACAACAAAGGGTGTAGAGTTTGCAGAAAGTCTTGGTATCCCAATGGTAATTATGGAGCCTGTAAAGGGTGGTTCTCTTGCATACTTACCGGATGATATTACGACGATGTTCAGAGAAGCAAGACCTGATGACAGCACAGCAGCATGGGCACTTCGTTATGTAGGAAGTTTTGATAATGTTAAAGTAATTCTTAGTGGTATGTCCGATATGAATCAGGTAGAGGATAATTTAAAGACCTTTACGAACTTTGAAGTATTGAGTGATAAAGAACAGAAAATTGTGGAAAAGGTGGCAAATGCCTTAAATAGTCGTGTACAGAATGGGTGTACTGCATGTAAGTACTGTATGCCATGTCCGTTAGGAGTGAATATTCCAGGAAGTTTCCAAATATGGAATGAGTATCATATTTATAACAATGTGAACGATACTGTTCGTAGATGGAAATATGATATTCCAGAAGAAGCAAAGCCGAAAAATTGTATTAAATGTGGAAAATGTGAGCAGGTATGTCCACAGAAGATACATATTCGTGAGAATCTTGAGAGACTTCAGAAGGAATTGGATGCTTGTAAGTAATTATGAAGGTACTGAATAATTACGTTTATTGTTAATAAAAGGTAGGTTCTTGCGCAAAGAACTAAATAATCCGTGAAGAGAAAAAGGAATTTATGCAGTTTGACTGTATTTAAATTCCTTTTTTATTGCATAATTCATAAATATTCAAACAATTCACAGAAATTAAGAAAAAAAGAGTGGTAATTTTGAGAGAAATATATTATAATAAACTCGAAATAAGGATTACATAATTATTTAACAGAAAGTAACTGTTTAAGATAGGTTAAAGCACTTGTTGCTGAGACCGAAAGAACATGATTCAGAAGTGAAAAGGAAGAAGAGGATGTATATGAGTGAGGGCAGATATAATATTCCAAAACAGTATAAAGTTGACAAGGGAATGCCTCTGAATATTCTTTTTCAGAGGATAGACAATGCAAAATGTCGTGAAATATTCGAGACAGAGGTGGAGGCAGTTACCTGGAATTATCAAATTACAGATAAAGATGGTATTACGGATGTAAATACACTGATTCGTCAGGAGGGAATATCTGTATTTGAAGTAGTATTAAAACATAAGATTTCCACAGAACTCTTGACAGAGGTTTTGGCAGGATTGATTCAGAAACCTATGCTTTTGGTTTACTTATGTCAAGGAGAATTGGCAATGGGTACGTACTTGCCATGTGGAAAGGGAAATAGTGGAAGAACTGTTTCAACTGACTTTTTTCCATATGATGAGTCGCGTATGATTGAAATCCTTGATTTTGAGCAGGATTCTGGTAAGGATATAGAGCAGATTCATAAGAGACTTTATATGACACTGCGTCAGCAGAAGAAGGTTATCATGATAGAAAAGGCATTTCAAAATATAAAGAGAGAAAAAATGTCAAAGGTTAATCTGGCATACGAGTTCAGTATGGAGAATATTGCAAGAATCCGTGAAGAGGCAGAATACTGTGAATCACGACTTCGCGTGGAGGCGTAAGTATCCGACTGGCTTTGGGGAGAGTAGGTCGGTGCTGATAGATTAAGCTATAAGGGTATGTAAAGGGGATGGAGTATGGATAACAGGGTTTCTAAGGCTACGGCAGCAGCAGTGCTGAATTCATTAAAGGGCGGAGTAGTACCTCGCGTTGGACTGGAATATATTACTGTCGGAAGAAGAAGTGAAGTACAAGCACTGTTACAGGACGTATCTATCATCGAGAATGGTGGATCAGCAATCCGCTTTATTGAAGGACAATATGGAAGCGGAAAAACGTTTTTGCTGCATGCTTTAAGAAATCATGTTATGGAGAAGAACTTTGTTGTTACGGATGTAGAACTGTCGGTAGACAGACGCTTTGTCGGAAACAGAGGACAGGGGCTTGCAACCTACAGAGAGCTAATTCGTAACATGGCAGTCAGTGTTAGACCGGATAACGGTGCACTGATATTGATTCTTGATAAGTGGATTGGAACGGTTGAGAATCAAGTTATTCAGAAGGATGGATTAACACCGGGGCAGGAAGCTTTTGATTTGATGGTGAGCAAAAAAATATATGAGATTACAAGCTCGATGGAGGAGAGAATCAATGGCTTTGATTTTGGGAAAGTAATTGCAACATATTATAAGGGACACAGAACTGGAGATATGGAATTGCAGAAAAATGCGCTTCGTTGGTTGTGTGGGGAGTACAGAACCAAGACAGAGGCCAAAAATGACCTTGGTGTAAATCTCATCGTTTCCGATGATAATTGGTATGATTTTATGAAGCTTTTTGCGGATTTTGTAGTAAAGGCTGGTTACACAGGACTTTATATTTGCATTGATGAGATGGCAACTATCTATGAGATTCCAAGTAAGGTTGGTAGAGACTACAATTATAATAAGATATTGTCCATTTATAATGATGTTCTTCAGGGAAAAGCCAAGAACATGGGGATCATTATGAGTATCACGAAGGAGGCTCTAGAGGATCCGGTTAGAGGACTTTATAGTTTTGCACCATTAAGATCAAGATTAAAGGATGACAGGGAAGAGAAAAAAGGTGTTGTAATGCTTCGGGATATGGCAGCACCAGTGATTAAGTTGTTTCCATTAAATCCAGGTGAAATGTATGTACTAATTGAGAAGTTGACACAACTTCATGAGGTGGTATATGATTATCAGGCAAGGCTGGAACATGATGACTTTATTTATTTCTTAAAGACACAGTATGCCAAGAAGCAAAAAGCAGAGGATGTTACAGCCAGAGACATGATTCGTAATTATATTACATTGTTAAATTTGTCTCAGCAGTATCAGAATAAGCCAAAGGAAGAACTGTTGACAGTATGATAGAGCCAATGAGAATAGTAAAATCAAGGCGCAAGACAATCGCACTCGTCATAAATAGTGACGCAGAATTGGTTGTTAGAGCGCCTTTTTATGCTTCAAATCAGGATGTTATGCGATTTGTACAGGAAAAGCAGGACTGGATAGAACGAAAAACAGAAGAAATGAAGAGTAAAAAGCAGGAACGACCAACATTGTCTTTGCAGGATGGAGAGAAGATTCTCTATCTTGGAAGGGAATGTATGCTCTTTCGAGGAATGACAAAGAAAATCTGTTTTGATGGGAAGGCTTTTTTATTACCAGAGTCCACGGATGCTGGAACTAAGCTTGTGACATGGTATAAGAAAAGAGCAGCAGCCATTTTGCAGGAAAGAGTAGATACAATAGCAAAAAGAATGTATGTTCTTCCGGAAGGAGTAAAGATAACTTCGGCAAAAACAAGGTGGGGATCTTGTAGTGGTACAAATCATTTAAATTTTAGCTGGAGACTGATTATGTGTCCACCTGAAGTTGTTGATTATGTTGTAGTGCATGAATTATGCCACATAGTGCATAAGAATCATAGCAGAAGCTTTTGGGAAAGTGTAGAAAAGGTAGATTCGTTTTATCGTGAGCATGAACAGTGGTTAAAGGAAAATAGGCGGATTATGGAAATATTATAAGAAAAGGAGTAACTATTCAGTACAGGTCGAAGCACTTGGTGCTGAGACCGTAAAAACATGATTCGGGAGTGAGCAAATCTCATCAGCAAAGCTGATTTACAATGGATTTGTGAATCGTAATTATGAAGGTACTGAATAATTACGAAAAGGAAAAGCATATGATAAAAGCAGTTATTTTTGATATGGATGGAGTATTAATTGATACGGAGAAGTATTACTTTACCTGTTGGAAGCAGGCTTCTGCAGAGGCAGGATTTCCTTTCACAGATGAACAGGCATTGAGTCTAAGAAGTAGCGATGCAAAAGTGGCAGAGAAAAGGATGAAAGAAATCTTTGGTAAGGGATTTGATTATTATGCCATCAGAGAGAGAAGAAGACAGCTGGTAAAGGAAACTTTGGAAAAGCGTGGGCTGGAGAAGAAGCCAGAGGTGGAGGAAACGCTTGTATATCTTCGCAAAAAGGGAATAAAAACAGCAGTTGCAACAGCAACACCTCTTGACTTGACAAGAGAGCATTTGTCGCGACTTGGCATTTTAGAGCTTTTTGACAGTGTTGTAAGCGCGAAAGAAGTAGAACATGGAAAACCTGCCCCTGATGTTTATCTTTATGCTTGTGAGCAGATTGGAGAAAAACCAGAGGAATGTATTGCTGTTGAGGACTCGCCAAACGGTATTATGTCAGCCTATAGAGCGGGGTTAAAACCTATTATGGTGCCAGATTTGACACAGCCGGATAAAGAGTTAGAGTTGTTATTATTTGGATGCGTAAAATCTTTAGCTGGAGTTTGTCAGATTATTGACAATTTGGGAAAGGAAGCATAGAATAACTATAGATAATATGTAACTATTCAGGTAGGTCGAAGCATTTACTGCAGAGACCGTAAGAAAATGGTATGATAATCAAAAATTCCATCGCTGAAAGCGATTGTAAATGGATTTTTGCATCGTAATTATGAAGGTACTGAATAATTACGATAACATAATATAAAATAGATAGAAAGGAGTGTCGTATATGGACAGTTGTGATAGTTGTGGTCGACCTAGTAAGGATGGACAAAGGTTCGTATACGGACTCTTAGTATTTTAGTATAAGAATGATTTTGTCCATCGTTTCAAATAATCCTTTGATTCTGTTTTTGAGAATAGAAAACGGTGGTTTTTTTATGCCCAAAACAGAGGAGTATAAATATTATATCTGCGTATGTAGATATTTGTTGAGGTGGAGAAGATGGAGAATGAAGAAATCTTAGTTCCTGACTATGTACAGGAACTGGTAGAGCTGATTCGTGATGGAGAATTTGAGAAATCAATTGCAACACAGATTGATAATTATCATGATAATGATATTGCAGCAGCGCTGGATGAGTTAAGTGAGTTCGAGAGAAAGAGACTATATCAGATACTGGGAGTAGAACGTGTATCGGAAATTTTTACTTATGTAGATGATGTAGGAGCTTATTTAGAAGAGTTAGAGCCTGAGAGGGCAGCAGATATTATTGAGAACATGGATGCTGATGATGCGGTCGATGTTCTTGAAGAAGTTGATGAAGAAACTAGAAATCAGTTGATTGAGCTTATGGATGAGGAATCCAAGGAAGATATTAATCTGATTCGTTCTTATGATGAGGACGAGATTGGTAGTATTATGACAACCAATTATATTGAGATTAGTAGAAGATTGACGATTAAACAGGCCATGCGTGAGTTGATTGCCCAAGCAGAGGAAAATGACAATATTTCCACTATCTATGTAAAAGATGATGATAATTCTTTTTATGGGGCAATCAACTTAAAGGATTTGATTATAGCACGTAATTATGTGGAGCTTCATACATTGATAAGTCAATCATATCCGTATGTGAGGGATCATGAGCAGATTGCAGATTGTATCGAACGTTTGAAGGATTATGCGGAAGATTCCATTCCGGTTTTGAATGAGGATAATGAATTGCTCGGAGTTATCACGTCGCAGGATATCGTTGAAGTAGTCGATGATGAGATGAGTGAAGACTATGCCATGCTTGCAGGTATGACAGAGGAAGCGGACTTGGAAGAGAGTGTATTAGAAAGTATCAAGAAGCGCATTCCTTGGCTTGCAGTATTGCTGGGACTCAGTATGTTTGTTTCAGCAGTAACAGGCTTGTTTGAGAGTGTAATCTCGGAGCTTGCGATTATTGTAAGTTTCCAATCGTTAATTTTAGGTATGTCAGGTAATGTTGGAACACAGTCTCTTGCGGTTACGATTCGAGGTCTGATGGATGAGAATCTGGAGAGAAAGCAAAAGTTTGGTATGATGTTTAAAGAAATGCGAATTGGCTTTTGTAACGGATTGATTTTAGGATTGTTATCTATTGTTTTTATTGGAGGTTATGTATGTCTTTTGAAAGGGCAGACATTAAGCTATGCTTTTGCAATAGCAGTCTGTGTAGGAATTGCTTTAATTCTTTCCATGACGATATCGAGTCTTGTAGGGACTGTAGTACCTATCTTTTTCCATCAGATTAAGGTAGATCCGGCTGTTGCATCAGGTCCGTTGATTACAACGGTAAATGACCTTGTGGCGGTTGTTACCTATTATGGATTTGCTTGGATTTTGTTAATCAATGTATTGCAGCTATAGAGGATAAGAATATGATTCACTTTATTGTAAATGAGCATTCTAGAAGTGGTAAGGGTGTTCGGGTATGGATGCAGATAGAAGCACTTCTGAAAAAAGAGGAAGAGCCATATCGCATCTGGAGGACAGAGTATGCAGGACATGCGACAGAGCTTGCCAAACAAATTAGTGATTTAGAAGAAAATGAAATAAAACTTGTCGTTGTTGGTGGCGATGGAACGATCAACGAGGTGGTAAATGGTATTACTGATTTTGAAAAAATACGATTTGGAATTATTCCTACTGGCTCTGGGAATGATTGTGCTAGAGGTTTAGGGATTTTAGGAAAACCTGAGGAATTGCTGCTTCGGATTTTGGAATCAAAGGGAACTCAGACCATTGATCTGGGAAAGGTAAGCTGGCAAGAGAATGATAAGGTGAATTCTAGATTATTTATGATTAGTTCTGGAGTTGGTATGGATGCGCTTGTTTGCAAGAAGGCTATGACCTCTAAGATTAAAAAAGTATTAAATCGCATTGGCCTTGGTAAGTTGACGTATCTAATTATTACCGTTCAATCGATTCTTAGTATGCAGACAGCGAATACAAAAGTGGTAATTGATAGAGAAAGAAGGACTCTTTATAAAAATCATATCTTTTCTGCGGTAATGAATTTTAGGGCAGAGGGCGGAGGTGTTCCTATGGCACCTGATGCGGATGCGAAGGATGGTCTTTTGTCCGTTTGTACGATTCATGGAATACCAAAATTGTGTACTTTTTTTGTTTTACCGTTTTTGGTTACTGCAAAACATGAGGGATTTCATGGAGTGAAGATAGAGAATTGCAGTAGGTGTGAGTTTGTTATGGATAAACATTTTGTTTTACACACGGATGGAGAATATTGTGGAGAGGTAACTAAGGTAGAATTTGAATGTTTGCCTGAACGATTAAGAGTGCTAATTTAGGTGAAAATTTTGTTAGAAAATGGTTTGAAAATAGTAGGTGCTTAACAAGCATTAAAAAAGTAAGCTAGTGCAAATAATTGGATTGGCTTACTTTTTTTGTTTTGACTGAAATAAAAAGAAAAAGACTTGCAATATTGACCTTATATCGCTAATTGTGTATAATTTATATTATGAGATATATTTTGTACTTGTTTTTATTGCGTAGTGCTCAGCTGAATGTTGTTCAGGTGAGCATTATGTTATAAAAGAGAAATGTAGGAGGGTGGACATGAAAAAGCAGGAGAAAGCCAAAAGTGCTATAAACATGAATGAAGAGCCTGTTTACAAGAATGGTCAGGCTGCACAGTTAAATAAGATTGTTAAAGATACTTATCGAGTAGTAGGCGTTGGGGTTATTTTATTGATTTTGTTTACTGCAATAAATATTGTTGTTTCTATCACGAATGCTGACCAGTTGGAAAGTGTTTTGTATTTGAATCAGTATCGACTGGGTTCAAAAACCTTAACTTCGGAAGTACAGTCCTATGCAGTAACAGGAAATCAAATCTATTATGATAATTATTATAAAGAATTAGAAGTAGACAAAAATCGTGATGTTGCGTTAGCAGGTTTACGTGAAAATGATATTACAGATGAGGAATTAGAAGGTTTTTCTCAAATTGCATCCATATCAAATAATCTTGTACCGTTAGAAGTAGAAGCAATGGAAAAGGCTGGACAAGGTGACTTGATAGGAGCAATGGCATTGGTGTTTGGTGATGAGTACGAAACAACTGTTCAGCAAATTAATAAATTTACAGATGAGTGTATTGCTAATATTCAGAATCGAATTAGTAAAAAGCAAAGTATGCTGCTTTTTGTTATGTATGTGAGTGAGATATTGTTTGTAGTATTTTTTATATATATTGTAAAAAAGATAGCAGATGCTATTAATTTTTCGAAAAAAGAACTTTTGGTTCCTATTGTTAAAGTATCTGATCAGATGACAGAACTGGCAAAAGGTAGTTTTGCTAAAGAAATGGATATGCAGGCAGATGAGAGTGAAGTAGGAAAAATGGTAGAGGCAATTGCTTTTATGAAGCAAAATTTCTCGAATATGATTTATGAAATCTCAGATGTACTTGGCCAAATGGGAAGTGGTAACTATCATGTAGAGGTTACACAGGAATATGTGGGCGATTTTGTCCAAATTAAGGAATCTCTTGTTAAGATAATAGCAGATATGAAGCAGGTATTACAAACGATTAAGGATACGGCAACGGAAGTAGATGGAGGTTCGGAGCAGTTATCTAAGGCAGCAATGGATTTAGCGGATGGGTGTACGGTACAGTCTACTAAAGTTTCGGAGGTTGCTGAAATGGTAAGGCAGATGGCAACCAGCATGGAAGAAAAGGCACAGGATGCACAGGATACAGTAATGCTTTCTTCGCAGGCAGGTGAGCTTCTTATGGCAGGCAATGAGAAGATGCAGGAACTTAAAGTGGCTATAACAGAGATTAGCAAGTGTTCAGAAGAAATTAGTACTATTATTGCTACTATCGAAGACATTTCCAGTCAGACCAACCTTCTTTCACTTAATGCTTCTATTGAGGCAGCAAGAGCAGGAGAAGCGGGAAGAGGTTTTGCAGTAGTTGCAGAGCAGGTTAAGAAGCTGGCAGAGGAATCTGCGCAGGCAGCAGGTGAGACAACGGTTCTGATTGAAAGGACTGTTGAAACGGTTGAAAAAGGTATTGCAATTGCTGATGAAACGGTTAAAAATATGGAAGAGGTTATGAGTGGAGCCAAGGCGTCTACAGAAAAGATGGCTCAGATGGCGGATGAACTTCGAGAAGAAGCAAATAATATGTATATCATTAATGAAAATGTATCTGCGGTAGCAGAGATTGTAGATAATAACTCAGCAACATCAGAGGAAACAGCAGCTGTAAGTGAAGAACAGACAGCACAGGTAGCAACTATGGTACAGATGTTGTCACAGTTTAAGATTTAATAAAAAGATATGGGCTCTCCGTTTTCGGAGAGCCCTTTTGTTGAGGAATTCCGATAAAAAATAGAACTACATGAGTTCTATTTTTTAAAAAAAAGAAGCTATAAACAGTTGCGAAGCTTTATTTATAAGAAAAGGTTAAGCATTTTAGAAAAGAAAGACTTAAAAGTCTGAGTTTTGTGAGTCATTTGCTCACAATAGTCATAGCGTTCTTCACGCATCCACTTTGGTATTGTTTGTTCTGTAGAATATGTACTGTAGGAAAATAATGTTGTCATAAAAAACGCCTCCTTTATAGATTTTGTGTTACTTTGTTTTCTTATATATATCATACCAAATATTAGTTCAAATCCAATGGATTGTAATACTAAAAATAGAATTGCGAATATGTACTCGCAGCACAAGAAATGATACAATTATAATGAAATAACTAAAATAATTGAGAAAAAATAGTGTTATCAAAACAAGTGTCCGTACAGGATGGACAAAGGAGGGAATGTTATGGGATTTACCATAGAAGATATGAATTTGTTATCCAAAGAGCGTTATCAGATGGAATTGATTGCAGGGCATAAAGGATGGTCAAACTCCATAAACTGGATTCTCATGTTGGAGGATACAGCAATTATTCAAAATTTTGCAGGAAAGGAACTGGCGGTTACTACAGGATTAGGATTTGATACGGAAGAGAAGTTATTGCATTTGGTAAGAATGTTAGTTAAGTACCATGCGGCAGGGTTGATTATAAATACGGGAGAGTACATAAAAGAAATACCAAAAGCGGTTATGGATTATTGCACGGAGAATGACTTACCCCTCATGACGGTTCCTTGGGAGGTTTTGCTTGTCGATATGATTAAGGATTTTAGTATTCGAATCTTTTTACAGGGTACGGCAGATGAGGAAATTACAAGAGCTTTTATTCATGCCATAGAAGAGCCTGCCAACCAGGAGGGATATCGTAAAGATTTGCTTCCATACTTTGATGTAGATGGTGAATTTCAGGTTGTTATCTTTACAGCAGAAGGATTAGATGAGATGGATACGGTTGAGAGAAGACGACTTAGTTACCGATTGCAGATATATTTGAAAAATATTACTCATAATGGTAGTTTTTTCTATTACGATTCTCACTTTGTACTGATTATGAATGATGTTTCGAAGAAGGATTATGAGGAGATTGTAGAGGGTGTGATCCAAAGAACAAAACATAAAATGCCAGAGATTCCGATTTTTGTAGGGATAGGAAGTATGGTATATGACATAGACAATCTTCATGTTGCTTATCAAAGGGCGAAAGCAGCAGCGATTATGGCCAAGAAGAAAAAAATATCTATTTTACATTTTGATGACATGGGAATACATAGGCTTTTATATTCTGTAACAGATACCGCATTGTTAAGTGAAATGGGAGATATGGTATTAAAGCCGTTACTTGATTATGATGAAAAGCATAATAGCAATTATGTAGAAACACTGGAGTGGTATTTGAAATATAACGGAAGTATACAAGCGGTTGCAGAGGCTATGTTCACACACCGCAATACCGTTATTTATCGGATTTCAAATATCAAAAAAATGTTGCAATGTGAATTGGATACTACGGAAGAAAGACTAATTTATCAAATGGCGTATTTTATTCGCTCCATGTAACAAACTATATATAGTTACATTGTAATTGTTCAGATAGGTCGAAGCATTTACTGCTGAGACCATAAGAAAATGATACAATAAGCAAAAATCCATCGCTGAAAGCGATTTTAAATGGATTATTGCAAGACATCAAAGATGTCTTGTAATTATGAAGATACTGAATAATTATGTTACATTTAGGAAAGGCAAGGTGAGTAAAATGCGTGATATTTATAGCTTAAACACAAAATGGGCTTTTACGAAAGATACAATGGCTGTTCCACAGACCATGGCGCAGAGTTGGTATTGGGTAAACCTTCCACATACATGGAATGCGATAGATGGTCAGGATGGAGGTAATGATTATTACCGCGGTAAATGTTATTATGCAAAGGAATTTCAAAAAAGTGAATTACCACAAAATGCAATATATTATTTGGAAATTAATGGTGCAAATTCTTCTGCAGATGTATTCTTAAATGGAAAAAAGCTTGCTCATCACGATGGAGGTTATTCTATTTGGCGTGTTAATATTACAGATGCATTAAAAGAAGAAAATCTATTGGTGATTGCGGTGGATAACAGTGCAAATGATAATATATACCCTCAGAATGCAGATTTTACCTTTTATGGTGGTCTGTATCGTGATGTCAAAATTATTGCTGTACCGGAATCACATTTCACATTGGATTATTACGGAGGAGCAGGCATAAAGGTAACGCCAAATCTTACGAAAGAGCTGACAGAAATTGAGATAGAGGTATATCTTACAAATCGAAAAGAAGGACAGACACTTTGTTTTACTATTTATAATCAGGAGCATGAGATTGTGGTAGAGGGATGTCAGTCTGCTGATAAGACAAACATGTCCTTAAAACTTGAGAAGCCACATCTTTGGCACGGAAGAAAAGATCCGTATCTGTACACAGCAGAAGTAACACTTATTATGGGAGATGTCTGTGTAGATAAAGTAAAGACACGTTTTGGATGTCGTACGTTTTCTATAGATCCGGAAAAAGGTTTTATATTAAACGGTGAATGCTATCCGCTTCGTGGTGTATCTAGACATCAGGACAGATGGGGGGTTGGAAATGCATTACTTCCAGAACATCATAAAGAGGATATGGGTCTTATTTCTGAAATGGGAGCAAATACCATTCGTTTGGCACATTATCAACATGACCAATATTTTTATGATTTGTGTGACGAGTATGGTATGGTGGTTTGGGCAGAAATTCCGTATATTTCCAGTCACATGCCAAATGGAAGAGAGAATACCATTTCTCAGATGAAAGAGCTTATTATTCAGAATTACAATCATCCAAGCATTGTCGTATGGGGATTATCTAATGAGATTACGATGACAGGTGGTAAGTTCAATGAGGATTTATTGGAGAATCATCGCGTCTTAAATGATTTGGCACATGAGCTTGACAAAACAAGACTTACAACCATTGCAGCTGTGACGATGTGTGATATTCATGACCCATATATTCAGATTCCGGATGTGGTTTCGTATAACCATTATTTTGGCTGGTACGGTGGCGATACTTCAATGAATGGACCATGGTTTGATCGTTTTCACAAGGAATTTCCACAGATTCCGATTGGAGTCAGTGAATATGGATGCGAAGCATTGAACTGGCATACATCAGAACCACAACAGGGTGATTATACGGAGGAGTATCAGGCATATTATCATGAGGAGTTAATTAAACAGCTCTTTACCAGACCGTATTTATGGGCAACACATGTGTGGAACATGTTTGATTTTGGAGCAGATGCACGAAATGAAGGTGGAGAAAATGGACAAAATCATAAAGGACTGGTAACTTTTGATCGTAAGTATAAGAAAGACTCTTTTTATGCGTATAAAGCATGGTTATCAGATGAGCCTTTTGTACACATTTGCGGAAAGCGTTATATAGACCGTGTAGAAGATGAAACACGAGTTACTGTGTATTCCAATTTGCCAGAGGTAGAATTATTTGTAAACGGACAAAGTTTAGGAAAGCAGAGAAGTAATTGTCATTTCTTCTATTTTCATGTACCAAACAAAGGAGAAAGTATATTGAAGGCTGTTGCAGATGATTGTACCGATGAAAGTATGATTCGAAAGGTTGCTGTTTTCAATGAGGAGTACCGCCTTAAGGAAAAAGGAGCTATTCTAAACTGGTTTGATATTACACAAAAGGAAGGTTATCTGTCCTTAAATGATAAAATGAGTGATATTTTAAAGACCAAGGAAGGGGAATCGCTATTTCTTGATCTCATGAAGAATATGGGAAAAGATAAACAAGAGGGTGCCTTTGCAATGACAGCAGAAAATATTGGTCAGATGATGCAGATAATGGGAAGCTTTACCTTGATTAGATTGCTTAACACTTTTGGAGCTGTTGGACCAGCAGTAACCAAGGAACAGCTATTGGAACTGAATGCACGACTGAATGAAATAAGAAAAATTTAGTAACTATTCAGTAGGTCGAAGCATTTACTGCTGAGACCGTAAGAAAATGATACAATAAGCAAAAATCCCATCGCTGAAAGCGATTCTAAATGGATAATTACAAAATTTGAAATAAATATGAAATGAAATAAGAATCTCTCATAAAGTTGTTCTGTTCGAGACATACTAACGGATAGAACGACTTTTTTATGTGAAAGGAAAATGCTGTAGCGTAGTGGCAAATACTTTTTGTGTGCATGCTGGAGCAGTGGGAGGTAGTGTGAAAAATGGGAGAGAATAAGCCATTTGGTATAAAAGATAAGCTAGGGTATATGTTTGGTGATTTTGGAAATGATTTTACTTTTATTCTGTCTAGTATGATATTGATGAAGTTTTATTCTGATGTAATGGGGGTATCGGTTGGAATCATTGGCTTTATGATGATGGCAGCACGTTTTGTGGATGCATTTACGGATGTAGCGATGGGACAAATTGTAGACCGTAGCAGACCGGGGAAAAAAGGAAAGTTTATCGAATGGATTCGCAGGATGTGTGGACCGGTTGCAGTAGCCTCTTTTTTGATGTATGCAAGCTGGTTTCAGAATATGTCTATGGGATTTAAGATATTTTGGATGTTTTTTACTTATCTGTTATGGGGAAGTGTTTTTTATACCAGTATCAATATACCTTATGGTTCTATGGTGTCAGCAGTATCGGCAGAATCAAAAGATAGGGCACAGTTATCCAATTGGAGAACCATTGGTTCCGCTCTTGCGGGAACGGTAATTGGTGTATTATTACCACTTGTGATTTATTATCAGGATGAAAATGGAAACAGTGTTTTGTCAGGCGAAAAGACGATGATAGCAGCTTTGTTTTGTTCTATCGGAGCAGTAGTCTGTTATCTGCTTTGTTATGTGTTGATGACAGAGCGAGTGAAGGTAGAACGAAAGACGGAAAAGTTTAATTTAGGAAATCTGCTTGCAGGATTGGTGAAAAATAAAGCACTGGTAGGAATTGTGGTAGCTTCTATCTGTATGCTTTTGGTACAGCTTACGGTATCAACTATGACAACGTATGTATTTCCTAATTATTTTGGAAACACTACGGCACAGGCGGCAACCGGACTTGTCGGATTAGTGGTTACACTTGGATGTGCGGCATTTACAGTGCGGTTGTCACAACGTTTTGGAAGAAAAGAGTTAGCAGTAGTATCTTCCCTCTTTGGAGCGGCAGTTTTTGCCGTTGCGTATGTATTGCAGGTTACGAATGCTTGGGTGTTTGTAGTTATTTATGCGGTTTCCTATATTGGAATTGCAGTGTTTAACCTAATATGCTGGGCAATGATAACAGATGTTATTGATGATACAGAGGTGCAGACAGGAGAGCGTTCTGACGGAACCATATATGCTGTTTATTCGTTTGCTAGAAAACTAGGACAGGCAGCATCTTCTGGTGTAACAGGAGTGTTGCTTACAGCAATTGGTTATTCGCAGGCAACTGCGTTTGAACCGCAGGTTACTAAGGGAATCTACAATCTGACTTGTCTGGTTCCAGCAATTGGATTTGTATTGTTGGCAGTAGTACTGTTTTTCCTATATCCATTAGATAGGAAGCGTGTGGAAGAGAATAGTAGAATGTTAAGCGAAAAACATGAAGTAATAAAGTGATTGCCTAGCGGCAATCACTCAAAGAATCTCCTTTAGATGGATGCAATATTTGCTTATAATAGAGGTATTATTGAAAAAGCATATTACTTTTGGGAAAGGAAAGCAATGAAAGATGGATTTTTACTCGTCAATAAAATGGAGCGTTTAGTAACATGAAATTTGTGCAAAATATAGAAAAAAGCAATAAGTAGTCGGTTTGTATTGACAAATCGCCCTAAAAAGTAAGAAAATTATATATAGAATATTAGTAACTGTTCAGGTAGGTTGAAGCATTTACTGTTGAGACCGTAAGAAAATGATACAGTAAGCAAAAATCTCATTGAGGCAAGCGATTCTAAATGGATTATTGCAAGACATCAAAGATGTCTCATAATTGTGAGGGTACTGAATAATTACGAATATTATATCTATGAGTAAACATGTGCATTTATTGAGCATGTTATATAAAATGATATAACTATGGATAATTTATTTTGTGAAAGAGAGGGAATATACATGGGATTTGTGATGAAGAAAGCAGATTTACTTGATTCTGTAGCAGAGTTAAAAGAGGCAGATTATTCCAAAAATCCAAAATTAGGTGACATTTATAAGCGTTTATTAAGAGGAAGAGAGCAGTTTGAGGTGGTTATGGATAAGGACATTACCGCTGTTATGCAGATTAGCTCCCTTGATTTGATTTTGAATCAACAGACAGATGAATTAATTGCTATTTCAGGAGAGGCGGCAGATGCAACGCAGAGTATTAATCAATCTGCAGAAGAATCTTCGAATGTTGCAACGCAGGTAAATGGTCAGCATGAAGAACTGACACGAACAATTATAGAGGCAGCAGAGGATACCAGTGAGGTACATAAAAAGATTGAAGCAGGACAGAATGAATTGTCTTTGATTAAAGATCTTTCAATAACAACGATTGAGGATTCCAAGGAAATGCAGAAGGACATGGATGCTTTACTGGATGTAATCAATCATATGAATGAAGTGATTTCAGGAATTAATGCAATTTCCTCACAGACCAATTTGCTTGCCCTAAATGCATCCATAGAGGCAGCAAGAGCGGGTGAAGCTGGGAGAGGTTTTGCAGTTGTTGCAGAGGAAATTCGCCAGCTTGCAGAAGAAACACAAAAGTTAACAGCAAATATGGGAGTGTTTGTAGAGAAGATTAAGGATGCATCCCAAAAGAGTGCCAAAAGTGTTACAACAACTATTGAGGCATTGGGTACTGTAACAGAGAAGATAGGAAATGTATGGGTAATTAATGATGAGAATCAGAAACATGTATCCAGAGTAAACGATTCCATTAGCTCTCTTGCGGCAGTGAGCGAAGAAATTAGCAGTTTTATGGTAGAGATGGAGAATCAGGCTGTTAATATTAAGGATCAGTGTGCGCAGTTAAATGACAGTACTCAACATTTACGCAAAGTATGTACTCGAATGAAGGATGCGGCTAAGCCTATAACAGATATTGAAAAGCTATTGGATGAGGCAGGAAAACAGCTTGGTGATATGACAGACGATGCCTTTTTCCGTATGGAATATGCAGAGTTTGCAAAATATATGGATAAGGCAATTGATGCACATCAGGCATGGCTTGCAAACGTAAAGAGTATGATTGATAAGCGTCATCCCGTACCGTTACAGTTTGATGCAACAAAGTGTGGATTTGGCCATTTCTATTATTCTATGACACCAAAGACGCCAGAAATCAAAGCAATCTGGGTGACGGTAGCAGATAAGCATAAGAAATTCCATGAATATGGAAAGCTTGTGAAGGATGCAGTTATGAGATCTGATTATACGACAGCAGAAAAGCATTACAGTGATGCGCAAGAAGCTTCCAAGGAGCTTCTTGGTATCTTTAAGCAGATGAAGGATGTTGCGATTGCAAAATTGGAATAAATAGTAAATATTCAAAAGAAGTCTGTATAAGCGTATGAATAGGGCGTTGCACGTATGTGTGACGCCTTTTTGGTGGTGCGCCACAAGGCTCCATTAAAATTAAAAAAACGTGTATTTTATGCTTGACACAATTCTAAAAATAGTTATTATCAAATTGTAAATAATAAAGAGTAAATGTAACTATTCAGGACAGGTCGAAGCACTTGCTGCTGAGACCGAAAGGAAGCGAGTAATGAAAAAGATATTAATTGTTGTTGATATGCAAAAAGATTTTGTAGATGGAGCACTTGGAACAAAGGAAGCAATCGGAATTGTAGATACTGTAGTTGCTAAGATTCAGGGCTTCGATGGAGATGTGATTGCTACCTATGACACACATGGTGAAAACTACATGGATACACAGGAAGGGAAAAAGCTTCCGGTTCCGCATTGTATTAAAGGAACAGATGGTTGGAAACTGGATAAAAAGGTTCAGGAAGCATTGGATAAAAAGGGCTTTACAGAGGTATATAAGCCGACATTTGGTTCTGTTGATTTAGTGGAGAGGATTCGCAAGTATGATGCGGAAAATACACAAATTCAATTGATTGGGTTATGTACTGACATTTGTGTCGTTTCTAATGCATTGCTGTTAAAGGCGAATTTTCCGGAAATGAATATTTCTGTTGATGCGGCTTGTTGTGCTGGTGTGACACCTGAGAAAAACTTAGCAGCATTGGAAACCATGCGTTCCTGTCAGATTGAAGTGTTGAATGCATAGTTTGAAAGAATAGATATGGAGGTAAATTTTAATGTTTGATGCAAAGAAAATTAAGGATGAATGTGTAAAGTGGATTCAGGATTTTTTTGAGGAGAATGGAAAGGGCTGTAATGCGGTAGTTGGAATTTCTGGTGGAAAGGACAGCTCTGTGGCAGCAGCACTCTGTGTAGAGGCATTAGGAAAAGACAGAGTTATTGGTGTGCTTATGCCTTGCGGTGAACAACATGATATTGATTGTGCACAGCAGTTAGTGGAACATTTGGGGATTCAGAATTATACCATTAATATTTATGATGCGGTGGAGGCATTAAAGAAGCAGGTTTCACAGAATGTAGAAATGAATGCACAAGCATTGACAAATCTTCCACCAAGAATCAGAATGTCAACTTTGTATGCTGTTTCCCAAAGTGTAAACGGAAGAGTAGTGAATACCTGTAATCTTTCAGAGGATTGGGTAGGCTATTCAACCAGATATGGTGATGCGGCAGGAGATTTTAGTCCGTTATGTAATTTAACAGTGCAGGAAATTAAAGAGATAGGTGCATTGTTAGGACTTCCTACGAATTTGGTACAAAAGACACCAATTGATGGATTATGTGGAAAAACGGACGAAGATAATTTGGGATTTACTTATGCGATATTAGATAAATATATTCGCGAGGGTATCATAGAGGATGAAGAAATCAAAACTAAGATTGACAGTATGCATGAGAGAAATCTGTTTAAATTGCAACTGATGCCAGCATTTAAACCAAGTGAAGTATAGATTGAATATAGTAAGAGGCTGAATTTCCAGTCTCTTTTTTGAGGTATAGGAAATTGCTGTAACGTAGTGAGTATTAAACAATTACTGGCAAGAAATACAGTTATCGAATGTTGAAAGACATTTTTTAGAAACAATGAATGAGTTGGCAGAGATAGAAAAGAAATAAAAGGATATAGATAATGATATTAAAAAAGAGAATTCCAGATAATTTTTATAAATTGTTCCGTACACAGAATATGGATTATTATATGTCCTTTCTGGTGGCGATTTATGAAGAAAATAACGCTGAATATACAACGATTGGTTTAACCATGGAAGAATGTAAGGCAATTATAGAAGAAACGATTGTAAGATTCAAGATTGCATGGAAGCTGGATGAGATAGAAGAGGAAGAAACTATTACAATAGCTGGTACACCAGGGTATATATTAGGAAGATTAATTAATTGGGGCTGGTTGAAGAGTGATTTTGATGAACGTTGGAATAGCTATATTATTTCTTTTCCTGAATATAGTCAGCTATATGTAGAATTATTTCAAAAATTACAGAGTGATGAGGATAGCAGGGAGAGAGAAAGTATTCTTGCTATTTATAGTGCTCTTTTTACATATCGGACAGACCAGGAGAAAAATAATGATATTTTAAGAAATGCATTACAGACTTCAAAACGGTTGGGACAACTATTGTCGAATATGCAGGATGGTATGCGAAATTATTTTGAAGAACTGTCAGAAAAGAAGGATTTTCTTGGAATACAGGAAGTATTGGTAGATGAGATTAACAATAGTGATAGTAAGAAATATGCCATTTTAACGACTACAGACAGTTTTTATCGATATAAGGAAGAAGTAAAAGAGTTAATCAGTGTAATTTTGGTAGATAATGATAATATAAAAATGGAGTTAGAGAGAAAAAGAGTAGGATTGGAAAAGGATTCAGTTACCTTTTTACGAAATCAAAAGGCATTGGAATTGTGTGATGAAGCGATGCATATGGTACATCAAATAGAGAGGGAATTTGATGTGATTGAAAGAAAGTACAACCGTTTAGTAGAGCAAAAATCTGTGTTTGCAAAAAGAGCGTTGGCAAGAATCCATTACATATTACAGGAAAATAATATGGATCAAAATAATATTGTAAAGCTTGTAAATCTATTGGATAGAAGCAGTAAAAAAGATGAGATTATGGAAGCGTTGCAAGAAAAGATAGTGTTGTCAACAGCATATAAAAATTTGAGCAACGATAGTCTGTATCATAAGAAGTGGAAGGGCGACCATGAGTTTGAACCAGTAGCAATTCTTGCAGAGAAGGAACAGAAAGAAGAAAAAATCACAGATTTTATTCCAAAACCATTGTATACCAAAAAGCAGATTCATGAATTTAGAGATAAGAATATGAAGGATGGAATCTTTGAGGCGACTTCAGAAACGGTAGAGAGTGTGGAGGATTTGGAAAAGTTATTATTCTTGTGGCAGGAGGCAACTTCTATTCGACAAGATGGAGATAAGGCAGAAGTGTTTGAAGATATATACAAGGAGAATGGATTAACATTTTCAAGATTAAGAATTCGAGGAAGCGAGGAGAAGAAATGTTAGAATATATACAAGAACTTTCTGCATCAGAGCAGGAAAAGTTGAAAAAAGTAATACAGGAATTGTTTAAACAGACTTGTATTTTAAAGATGAAATATGATCCTGTTACATTGGGGATTAGAGATAATATATCCTATGGAGTGTGTGATAGACATAGAGAGTTTATCGCAGCCTATGTTTCGGTACTGGGGTGTGAATTATTGCATGATCCACAGGAATATATTTTTCAGCTCACAGGTGAAGGCATTATCACAGAGAAAATGAGTCTTATGACTACAAAGATTTTTATCATACTAAAAATGATATATCACGAAAAAATTATGGGAGCAGGATTGCAGGCAACGATTACGAATCTGGCTGAAATACGTGAATATGGAAGAAATACGAATTTAATAAATAGAAAAATGACAATGCAGGAATTACATGATGCATTATCGATGATGAAAACACATCAAATGATAGAAATTCCAGGGGCAATTGCTAATTTAGAAGATAATACGCCTATTTATCTATATAGTACGATTAACATCTTTTTAAAGACGATAGATATCAATGAGTTAGTGGCTCAATATCAGATAGAAGTGGATGCAATGGAAGTATCAGAGGAGGAAGAACGTGAACAAAGCCAAGAAAATATTTACTAGAATGTGCCTTAATAATTGGGGAGGTATTAATCATAAAGTATTAGTTTTTAATGAATATGTGAATTTATTTAGCGGGAAAAGTGGTTCCGGTAAATCCACAGTTATGGATGCGATTCAGGTTATTTTATATGGTAGCTTTTCACCTAGTTTTTTGAATAAGGCAGCAGATGATGCGAAGAATAAAAGAAGTGTATTAAGTTATTTGCGTGGGGAACAGAAGGATGGAACTGCCAATCGAGAAGGGCAGGATTTTTGTTCTACGATTGCCTTAGAGATAGAGGATACAGGCTCACACACATATACCTGTATAGGTATTGCATTTGAAGTGCGTAAAAATGATACAGAGATTAAGAAATATATGTATTTTAGCCATGTTGGAAAAATGCCGGAACAGGAATACTGTACCGAAGACGGCTTCCCCTATTCTAATAGAGATATCAAAAAACTAATCGAAGAACGTTCTATGTCATCGGAAAATAGAGGTAAGGTAGATGTTAATCGCATTTATCCATCGAAGGAAGCGTATTTAAATAGCTTATACGATGTGATTATGGGATATATTGATGGAGCTCGTTTTGTAACGATGGAAAAGAGTGCGATTGCATTAAAGATGACGAACGGTACAGGACAGTTTATTCGTGACTATATGTTTCCTAAGAATGAAGGAGATATTATTGGAAAAATTAGTGAGCAGCTAGGCGCATATCGTAATATCAAAGAAAAAATAGATGATTTAGAGAAAAGAATTCATATGCTTTCTGAAATAGAAGTAGCAGACAGAAATCTACAGGAAGTAAAGATTGAAACGCTTCATTTGGAAGCACTTTTAAAATGTGTAGAAATCAAAGGTCTCCAAGCGATTATAGAAAGTTATATAAATGACAAAGAAAATGTAGAGTCAGAGCTTCAAAGGTTAAAACAGGAAAAAAATAGAATTGATGATACCAAACAGAAAATAGAAGACGAGCTGATGGAAGCCAAGGTAGAATTAGCCAAAAGTGATGTGAAGAAAGAAGAGGAACGTTTACAGGCTATCCAGCTCTTGTGTGAAACGTTAACAGGGCAGAGTAACGAATGGAGAAGAATTGTTCAGGGATTGCATGCGTGGGAAGCAGATGAAATAGTAACAGATTATGTGAGTAATCCTTTGTTAAATGCAATGGAAAGATTTACTAAGGGGAAAGTAACACAAGAGGATTGTGAGAATTTACATAAAAGGCTGGAAGAAACAAAAGAAAATATTGAGGAAGAATTAGAAAATGTAAGAGAACAGAAAAGAGATATAAATGTAGCATTAACTGAAAAGAAAAAGCTTGTAGATGATATGAAGAATAACAGAAAATCTTATTCCGACAGATTAAAGCAGGCAAGAGGCGCATTGGAAAGAAGGCTGAGCGATGCTTATGGCAGAACGATTAAGGTTCATATTTTGGCAGATTTATTTGATGTAGAAGAAGAAACATGGAAAAATGCCATAGAAGGAAGGCTTGGAAGAACAAAACTTTCTTTGATTACAGAGCCACAGTATGCTCACGATGCAGCAGTGTATTTCAGAGAAATGAAGCAATATGAAGAAGTGGATTTAATCAATTCAGCAGCTATTGTAGCAAGTGAACCAAAAGTACTTGCGAATTCTTTATATGAAGCAGTTGCGACGAAAGAAACCTACGTTGATATCTGTTTACAGAGATATTTAGGACATATCATAAAATGTCAGTCGGTGGAAGAACTGGAGCAGGTAAGAGATGGTGTGACACCAGATTGTTATTCTTATAGCAATTTTATATTTCGTCATTTGCGTAAAAAAGATTATACGACCAATGCCTGTATAGGATGTAAAGTATCTAAGGTAAAGTTAAAGGAATATGAAGAGGAAGTCGAAAAGCTGACCAAGGAGTATCTGGAAATTGTAAATATAGAAAATCACTTGAAGGAAACCAATCGATTTGAGCATTTGGATAGAGATTATGACTATGTTGTAAAAATTTCAAAAGCCCAGCAGGAATTAGAAAAAGCGTTAGGAGAAAAACAAAAGCAAGAACAGGTAATTCATCTTTTAAAAGAAGGCGAATACAAGCAATTAGAAGAAAAAGTAAAACAGCTTGAAGAGGCTTTTGGGATAATTAAACGACAGGAAAAAGAACTGGAAGACAATTGTATTGCCAAGGAAAAATGGATTGCTGGTAGAGAAAAAGAAATTGAGAGTAAGAAAAATGAATTAGATGAGAAGAGCATGGGATATGTGGAAAATGAAGACATGGAACAGGAGGCTGAAAAAGAATTAAGACAAAGTAGTGTTACAAATATCAAGAGTAAAATCAATTCACAAATGCAGAGGCTGGGCGAGAAGCGGGATGAATTAAATGAAGTACTGTATATGGAAAGAAATAAGTTTAATAAAGCATATCCGAATTATGGCTTTAGTGGGGGAGAAAAAACAAACGAGAAGTATAGTCAGGTCTTAAATCAGTGTAGAAACGATTTTGAACCGAAATATCAGGCAGAATTCGAGGAACAATGCAATACCATATATAAAAGTTTGCGGGAAAATGTAATTGCGACTATTCATGGAGATATTAAGGCAGCAAATCGTCATAAAAATGAAATTAATCGATTGCTTCGTGATACGAATTTCTCGGATAGTATTTATCAGATTAAGATTGAAGCGGCAAAAAATGCCAATGGTCAATTCTATGATATGCTTATGGCAAAAGAGTTAGACAGTAAGAATGTGGATGCCTTGGTATGTGATGGACAGTTAACCTTAGGGGAAGATGAATTTTATCGTAAATATGAAGATAAGATAAAGCTTCTCATTGATAAATTTATGCCGCCAAAAGCTGGTGAAGATAGAAATAGTGAGCAACGGCAAAGAGAGATGGAACAATATGCAGATTATCGGAATTATCTGTCATTTAGTATGTATGAGCAGGTAACAGATGAACAGGGAAATGTTATACGTGAAAACTTTGTAGATGAAATGGCAGGACGTGATTCTGGTGGCGAAGGACAGAATCCAAAGTATGTAGCACTGCTTGCAGGCTTTGCGATGTTGTATATGCAGCAAAGTGTAAGAGAATCTAAGATACGATTAGTATTATTAGATGAGGCATTTTCTAAAATGGATCAGGAACGAAGCGAAGTATGTTTAAATTATGCCAGGAAGATGGATTTACAGTTAATTGTATGTGTACCGGATGAACGTTTGCAGTCTTTGATAAGAAATGTAGACTGTGTATATGGATTTAGACGGTCTAATGACAATCAGATATCTATGATGCATATTGATAAAGGAAGATATTTGAAACTTATGGAGAATGGGGAAGAAGATGAACTCGAAGAAGAAAACGAAGAAGCAGAAGGTCACAATACAGACAGTTGGACAATGGCTGATAAATAAAGTTGATACACCAGAATACCGGTCAGGAAAGGTAACAGGAAAGAAACATCCCAAAAAGCAAGAGCTTTTAGATGGTTTGGTAAAAGAGGGGATTCTTACAAGCGGTCAAATGCTAGAACAGGTTAGGGCATTGGAAAGGGCAGGGCTGATTGTTGTTTCTTGGACAAGCGTTAATTCAGATTTTAAGGGCATTACTTTTCCAGTAGAAAATATGCAAGCGTTATGTAAATATGAGAAAATAAAAAATCCTAATCTTCTTTTGCAGGAAATTAGAGAATGTATAGAACGTTATGACAGTGAAACGAAAACAGAGTGGTTGCATAAGTATTATAGACAAGTGTTATTAAGGGCTTTGGAGAAAGGCAATATTCCTGAAAATACCAAGGATGAAAATCTTTTTAAGGTTCTGAATGCACTTGGTGCATTGGAAAATGATATTTGGAAAAGAAAATTCAGTTCTGATGTATTAAATGATTCTAAGATATTTGAGAATTTGTATGAAAATAAAACAATTACTATTTTAAGAAATTATTCACCAAGAGTCATTGATGAAATGGAGGATTATCAGGTTCTTGCAGAGCATCATATATTAAATTATTCTCAGACATTAGAATGGAAAGGCGCAATTACTTACCGGATTCAAAATAGTACTAATCCCTTAGAGCAGACGACAGTTAACACAACAGGCATGTTTTATGGTACGACCCTAAATGCCCAAACATTAACCAATGCGGTACCAATTTCGCTTATGGCTGTGAAAAAAGTAATTACCATAGAAAATAAGGCAAATTATGAAAATATGACATATGATCCTAAAATACTTTATATCTATGTGCATGGTTTTCTTTCACCAAAAGAGCGAGCCTTTTTGACTAAGCTCGAAAAAGTAGCAGATGAGTCGGTTGAGTTTTATCATTGGAGTGATTTGGATTATGGTGGAATTCGAATATTTCAATTTATGAAAAAGAATGTTTTTCAAAATGTAAAGCCATTATATATGGATAGGAAGACCTATGAAGACGCTTTGCAAAAAGGTGCGGGTATTCCTGTAGAGGTAAATAAACTTGTTAAAATAAAAGAAATTGACGCAGGTGAACTCGAAGAACTTAAGCAATGTATATTGCAGTATGGAAAAGAGATAGAACAGGAGAATTTAATAGATAACTAAAATGATTTAATTGGATTACTTTAAACAAAGCTCAACTATAAGTGGAAAAACAACATACAAAGAAGCTTAGAAGCCTTCATCCAGGAGAAGGAAGAATTGAGTTTGAGGCATTTTTTAGGGAATTAGAGGAAGTAAGATATAAAGGTACTTTTGCAATAGAGCATCCTCTGTATGTGAGGAGGGAGCAATCAATTTAGAGAAGCTAAATGAGAGTCTAAAATATTTGAAAGAATTGATGAAATGTTAAAAAAGAAAAGTCAGCAAGCGCGAGAAAAATGTGATTGCTGGCTTTTTGGTTAATAAGGAATTTGTTAATGATATAAAACTGAAATATATATGGTCAACAACTGAAAAATGTAAAAAGAAGAAAAAGATAGATGCAATAAACAGACAATATTGTAAATATTAATTGGTTTGTGATACAATATAAGAGATTATAGTGCAAACACACGTAGAAAGGTGGAAAAGGTATGCAGAATTATGATGAGGCATATTTCAGAGCGAAAGCAAACAGGAGAGCCGGTACTACATGGCTTACTTTAATCATTATTGTATCCATATATTATGGAGTAAAGATGGCTCAGGGTGAAGTAGGTAAAAGCTGGTTCATTATGTTCTCGACGATAGGTTGGGGAATATACCTATTTGCAGGAATTATGCTAAAGCTTAAAGGAATGGATTATAAGAAATATAGGTGGATTTTAGGCTTGGGATATTTACTCTTTTTTTCTGTGGTTGCATGGACGACGACGGATGAAGTTTCCTATGTATTTATTTTGCCATTGATTTCTATTTTAGTATTATATAAAGATACAAGATTGATTAAGGTCATGATGTGGTCTACTTTGTTTGTTCTGATTACCAGTAACCTGTATAAGGGATGGGTAAAAGATATGATGGAATTTGTCAGCAGCATAGATTGTGCGTTACAGTTTGCGATTGTTTTAACCTGTTATGCATGTACCAATATGTCTATTAAGCATTTGCATCAGTCAGACGGAGCATTAACACAGTCCATTGAAGGAAATCTTGCTAGAGTGGTTCAGACAGTGGAGAAGGTTAAGGTAGCAAGTAATGCTATAGTAGATGGCGTAACGGTAGTGCGTGAGCTTGCAGATGAGAATAAAGAGGGTGCGAATAACGTTGTAACGGATATGCGCAATCTTTCCAATAATAATGAGGTATTAAACGATAAGACTATGTCTTCTATGGAGATGACTTCTGTAATTGGTACGCAACTGAAAAATGTAGCAGATCTTATGGAGCAGGTAGTAGAGCTTATCGGAGCTTCGGTAGAGCATGCTAATACGAGTTCTAATGAGCTTGTTGAAGTGGTAGATACAACCAATAAAATGGCAGAGCTTTCCGCACAGGTTGGAAAGATTTTGGTTGATTTTAAGGAAGAATTTGAAAACGTAAAGCAGCAGACTAGTACGATTGAAGGAATTACCAATAAGACGAATTTACTTGCTTTAAATGCATCAATTGAAGCAGCACGTGCAGGAGAAGCTGGTAGAGGATTTGCTGTTGTTGCAAATGAAATACGAGAACTTAGTAGTGGAACGCAGGATTCGTCCAGCCAGATTATGACAGCACTTGGACATTTGGAAGAAACGTCCGAAAAAATGCTTGAAGCTATTGAAGAGACAATCGATCTGATTCAGACTAATATAGAAAAGGTAGCAAATGTAAATCGAAGCGTAACAGATATAACCAATGATGCAACCAGCCTTGGTGAGAATATTAAGGTTGTTGATAGTGCCTTTAAGGAAGTAGAGAGCTCTAATCAGACCTTAGAGGACAATATGAAACAGGTATGTGAAGTCATGGAAACTATGACAGAAAATATCAATGCGGCAGAATCTACGACCAAGACAATGCTGAGTAAGTATGAGGAAAGTGCTAAGAGCGCCATGGATATCGAATCGGTTGTTGGTCATCTGATGGAAGAACTCGGTGTTGGCGGCTTCATGGGTGTTCAGGATGTTAGAGCCGGTATGAAATTAGCGATTGCGATTGCGGATGCTGATAAGAAGAAGGAATACATTGGTGAGGTTGTAGAACAGCTTGATAAGCAGGTATATGTGTCTATCGATGGCAATAGTCAGGAAATCTTTGACACGAAGAATAAGCATGCAAAGTGTCAGCTTCGTATTGTAGTAGATAATGTTTTATATAGCTGGGAGGAAGTTGAACTCCATGCATGTAAAGCAGGTGAGAAGGGGGATTACAGACTTGTTGTCGAAACGAATCCTAAGGTATTTAACAGAAGAAAATATCCTAGAATGCCTATGTCTAATGCATGTACCATTAAGGTAAAGGAAAGCGATAAGACCTATCAGGGCAAAATGGTTAATATCAGTGCCAATGGTTTTGCCTTTGCAGTCAGAGATGCAGCCTTTGCAGATCTGAAAGATAAAAATGTTGTAGTTAATATCAGTCATTTTGATGTTTTGGGAGACAAACCTCTTGATGGATGCATTATCCGAAGCTCAGACAATGAGGGTGAATATGTAGTTGGCTGTAGAATGCCGGCAGATAATAACGCCATTAGGGAATATGTAAGTCAAAATTATTGCGAATAGTATAAAATTCCTCTGTTTACAGATACTAGAATCATAACACTAGAATTTGTAAATGGAGGATTTTTTTGTCTTAGATAAAAGTCCTGCATGAAAGGAGAACTTATGAAAGCAACAGGTATAGTTAGACGTATTGATGATTTGGGGCGTGTTGTTATCCCAAAGGAGATACGTAGAACATTAAGAATTCGTGAGAGCGATCCGTTGGAGATATTTACTGACCATGAGGGCGCAATTATTTTAAAGAAATATTCACCGATTGGTGAGATGGGAATTTTTGCCAAGCAGTATGCAGAGAGTTTATCACAAGTATCTGGTCATATTGCATTGATAACAGATAGGGATCAGATTATTGCGGCGGCTGGAAGTAATAACAAACAATTTCTTGGAAAAAGTATCAGTAAAGAGCTGGAAGAAAAAATGAACGCTAGAGAGATTGTGAATGCATCGAAGGGGGATAGAAAAGGTATTCCGGTTACGAGGGATGAAGTAGGCGAAATCCAGCATCAGGTTATTATTCCGATTATTACACAGGGAGATATTATAGGAGCGGTGGTATTATTATCTATGGAAGCAGGTAATCCAATGAATGAAGTGGAATTAAAGCTTGCACAGTCCGCAGCAGATTTTCTTGGTAAGCAGATGGAGCAGTAAGAAATAAAAGTTACTGATGACATAGTAATATATAAAAATCCGGTATGTCAATTTGGAGAGGACATACTGGATTTTTAGTTTAAAATATAATCATAGTAAAAACTAGAATTACCTAAGCTACATAGAAATACATAAAGATAAAATGACAGATGCTTCCCCCCATAACAAATAAATGAAAAATCTCATGAGAACCAAAATTTTTGTGAATGGAGTTGAAAAGTGGGAGTTTTAAAGCATAAATTACACCACCTATAGTATAAATAATTCCTCCGGCAAGTAACCACGCAAAAGCAGCATGTGCAAGAGTATCCCACAAGGTACCAAAAACCAGTACACAGGTCCAACCCATGGCAATGTAGATGGCAGAGGAAAACCATTTAGGGCATGTAATCCAAAAAGCTTTGACGGTCATACCAACAATCGCAATTCCCCAAACGAAAGCTAAGAGTGTATAGCCTATTTTGCCACCAAGAACGATAAGACAAACGGGAGTATAGGAGCCGGCAATTAGAATGAAAATCATCATATGGTCAATTTTGCGGTAAATCTTTAATACTTTGTTGGATACAGCAACACTATGATAGGCGGTACTTGCGCCGTAGAGTAAAATCATGCTTGCTGAAAAAATAATCATTGCCATGGCAGCAAGTGAAGAAGAATCGCCAGCTTTAATAATAAGTGGTGAAGCGGCAATAACTGCTAAAAGCCATGCAATAAAATGTGTAATTGCGCTACCTGGTTCTCGAATTGTTACCTGCATATAAAAAGCCTCCTCTAGACTAAAATCACATCATGTAGTATTCAAAACTACATATAATATAAACTAATACTATGACATATTATGCTGCATGTCAATAAAAATATGTGTAAAAAAAACATGCCCATAAATAGCATGTTTTAATCTTCTTCAATGACATGGATTTCCAAATAGTCAAAATCAATGGATTCAATAAAGTTGTCTGCAGTAAATCTAGTTTTGTCATGTTTCTTGAAATCTGCAATTGTGGAATCAAGCCAAATAGGCTTTCCAAGGTCAAATTGGTAACACACCTCTTCAAGAGCACGAAATACTTTGTGTGTCCTTGTATCATCAGAAGAATCGCAGATGACAGTGTCCTGTAGCATGTGATTATTCTGAAATGTTCTTGCCCATAACCGAAACATACAATCCTCCTTGTTTGGACTCTTTAATAAAAAATATAGTATTTAGTATAACATAAAATAGAGGGAATGAACATATGTAATTATTTAGTAATGTGTATAAAGTAGCAACTTGTGATATTGGAATAGGATGAATAATAATGCAATATTTTGAGAATTGAATAAGTATAAAAACTGAAAAAAACATAAAATCTGTGGGAAGTGTGCACATTCATGATGAAGTGTGGTATGATAGAAAAGATTTTAAAATGCCAAAAAGTGGCTGTTATGATAAGGTGTTACTAAAATAAATAGAATAGTAACATAAAATGAATGAGGATTAGGATGGAATATAAAGTTAATAGAAACTCAGAAGTAGATACTTGGAAGGAAGTTATGCTTGTGTATCAGTCTGCTTTGAAAGAAATAGGTACCAAGCTTGAAATATTGAACGATGAATTTCAACATGTGCATAGGTATAACCCTATTGAACATATCAAATCAAGACTGAAAACTTCAGAGAGTATTGTTAAAAAGTTAAAAAAAGACGGTCATGAATCAACGATTGAAAATATGGTTAAATATGTAAATGATATTGCGGGAATTCGTATTATTTGTTCATTTACAACGGATATTTATCGGATTGCGGAGATGATTGGCAACCAGAGTGACATTAAGGTGTTATCTGTCAAGGATTACATTCAGAATCCTAAGGCGAGTGGCTATAAAAGTTATCATATGATTGTGTCGATTCCGATTTATTTGTCTGATAGGATTATAGATGCAAAAGTAGAGATTCAGATTAGGACAGTAGCTATGGATTTCTGGGCAAGCTTAGAGCATAAGATTTATTATAAGTTTGAGGGGAATGCACCGGAACATATCACGGAAGAATTATATATTTGTGCGCAGATGGTGTCAGCATTGGATGCGAAGATGCTGTCTTTGAATGAAGAAATTCAGGAAATTGAAAGAGAAAATGGGAAGAATTCATAAAAAGTCCTAGAAATGAGGAGTGCCCCGATACCTTGCGGTACCGAGGCTATTATGAAAAAATTTATCTATGTGTAATGAAAAACATTACGTTGTTCCCTTTACTATAAGTAAATGTTACTATAAGAAAATGAATAAACTGTGAACAAATTGTGATATTATTGTTAATATCACAATTTTTGTTGAGAAAACATAGAATTATATATGGAAAATGCACAAATATTTATTTGGTTGTAAGTGACACGAAATAATGTTAAAATAAAATTATTCATGAAAGGTTGAAGTACTTGTTACCAAGAATGTAAAAAATGGAATAAGTATATTAAAAGTGATGAAAACTACTTTGTACAAAGGAGTATAAATATGGATAATTTTATGGATAAGCTTGTGCAGAAATTCAATGCGCAGGAAATAATTAAAGCAAATTCTCAAGCAGAAGCGGCTGAAATGAAGAAACTTCAACTTCAAGTTGCGGAATATGAGAAAATTTTGCAGGAGATGAGAAAGTTAAATTATAAGAATTCTGAGCTTTCTGAGAAAATAGATGGTCTCGTTGGTGAAAATGCCAACAAGATTCAAGGCTTGCAGGAGGAAGAGACGAGATTACTCTCTGTATTAAGAAATCTTACGGATGAACAAAAAAGGATACGTGAGGAAGAACTTGCAAGAAAGGAAGCTGAACGTACAGAAGAAACAAAAAGAGTAGAGGAACAGAAGCAGCAGCTTGTGGAATTGGAAGAATGCTTTAAGCAGTCAAATGATTTTGTACATAAGGAAAATGTAAAAGTTTATAGAAATGTACAGGCAGTTGTTGTGGATGAGTTAAAAAATCAAACAGAGGCTTTGCTGAATGAGAACCAGAAACTGAGTAAGAAAATAAATGTTGTATTGGTGTTTGGCGTTATGGCTTTTGTTTTCTCAATGGCGGGAATTGTATTACAGATATTATCAGGTCTGAATATTCTGCCGTTTTAATGTGGAGTAGAATAGATGGCGAAAATATCATTTAAACCAGGTAATATGTTATATCCACTTCCTGTTGTCATGGTAAGTGTAGCGGATAAAGAAGGTAATTCGGATATTGTAACAGTGGCATGGGCTGGAACGATTTGCACAAACCCGCCGATGGTGAGCATTTCTGTTAGACCGGAGCGTTTTTCACACCATATGTTGATGGAAACGGGAGAGTTTGTGATTAATCTTACAACGAAGGAGCTCGCATTTGCAACGGACTATTGCGGTGTAAAGAGCGGTAGGGATGTAGACAAATGGAAGGAAATGAATTTAACCCCGGTCATGGGCAATGTGGTAAGGGTACCTTATATTGCAGAAAGTCCGGTAAATATCGAATGTAAGGTTGTGAAGGTAGAGAAACTAGGCTCACATGATATGTTTATTGCAGAAGTCGTAGCGGTACAAGTAGATGATGCATATATGGATGAGAAAAACAGTTTTCATTTGTCCCAAGCTAATCCAATTGTATATTCTCATGGAGAGTACTACTTGCTTGGCGAGAGGCTGGGGAGATTTGGTTATAGTATTCAGAAAAAGTCAAAGCCACCAAAAGGCAATACAGCATATAAAAACAGAAAGAAAAGCATCAAACCTCATTAATGCGGTTTGGTGCTTTTTGTTGCTTCTTAGAAGAAGTTGATTTTAATAAAGAGCCACGGACGATGGCCTCGCTTCCGTATTTTTGGCGTATGGAATCGATTGCAAGGTCAAGTTTTTTATTGCGCTCGCTTTGAGGTTTGGAGGCCTGATAGGAAAAGAGGTCAAGTTGAACAGGGGCAGATTCTTCTTTGAGCTTGGTAGCTCGTACGCCAAGTAGCCTTACAGGGTCTCCATTCCATAGTTCTTTTAAGAGCTCTATGCTAGATTCGTAAATGGTACTGGTAGTATTATCTGGTGTAACCAGTGCCATCTGATGTGAGCAGGAGTGGAAATCTGCATATTTGATTTCTACAGTAATTGTGCCGGCATTGGATTGAATAGCCCGAAGTCTTTTGGAAACGGATTCAGAAAGACTTAAAATAACGGGTTTCATTTCTTCTATACTAGTAGCATCTTTGGGCATGGTGGTAGAATTACCAATTCCTTTGGCAGGGGCAGGTGCTGTGCATATACCAGAAGAATCTATGCCATTAGCATATTCCCAAAGGAGCAGTCCGTGACTCTTTAAATGATATAAGAGTAGATTTTTATCACAGCGAGCTAATTCTCCTATTGTAGTAATACCTAGTTTTCTTAGTGCTTCTTGACTGGAATGTCCGCACATGAGTAGAGAGGAAATAGGGAGTGGCCACATTTTTGATTCGATTTCTTCGACAAAGAGAGTATGGACTAAATCTGGCTTTTTAAAATCAGATGCCATTTTTGCAAGAACTTTACGGTTACTGATGCCAACATTTACTGTAAAACCAAAGGTATCGCGGACACTATTTTTGATAATAGTTGCAGCTTCTATAGGTGATGAAAAATCATTTTGAATAGGCGTAAAGTCCATATAGCATTCATCAATACTGACTTGTTCAATCAATGGGCAGTAGGAGCTTAGATAATTCATGAGTTGATGACTGTGTTCGCTGTATGAGGAATGATTTGGAGGTACAATGGTAAGATTTGGACATTTTTTTATCGCAGAAACAATAGGTTCTGCCGTGTTAATTCCATATTTTTTAGCTAAGTTGGATTTTGCAAGAACAATGCCATGGCGTGTGGCGGAATCACCACCAACGATAGAAGGGATCTCGCGCAAATCTACATAGGTATCCAGAGTACCTTGTTGTTGAGCTTGTTTTTTAAGATCAATTGCTGTCCAACTTAAAAAAGCGGAATTGACATCAATATGGAAAAATATGGAATCCATAAAAATCACCTCACGAACATATATTCTGTATTTATTAAAACATGATTTACATTATAATGCAAGGCTTTCACCGCATGAAAATGACATTGTTACAGTTACTAGTTACTTTACTATACAGAGAGGTGTTTAGCAAAGCAAAACCCCGAGAATTACAGGAATGTAATGGATAGTAATAAGACGATACTTTACAAGGTGGGAAAAGGCTGATAAAATGAAAAAGATTATGGGTAAATAGACTTTATATGTCTAAATGAAATGGGATGCTTTGACTATTAGAATAAAATTGGAGAAATAAATGAAGAAAATACATCACTATCATAGGAGATTTCGCCTGAGTATGATGAAGGCAGGGATTTGGGCATCGTTGTTTTGTGCGCTTTTGTTACCATCCTATGTAAAATATGAAAAAATGGAAAATAACTTTTTTACAGTCAGTTTAAATGGTGTAGTAGTTGGAAGTGTGGCGAGTGAAGAACAGGCAAAGAACTATTTGACAGAGGCTCGTAGACGGATTGCTGCAACGAGTGATGATCTTGTTTTGATTGAGGCAGATTTACAGGTGAGTGGAGAAGAGAGAATCTGGGGTCGGGTCAACAGCATGGAGCAGGTAATTACTAATATGGTAAGAGTGATGGAGGAACATATCAAAGAGACTCTTCACCGTTCGTATACTGTAAAAATAAATGAAGCATCAGTAAATTTGGCTTCTTATCAGGATGTTTATGAATTGTTAATGCAAGCTCTTGTTCCATATGACACTCAGCAGGAATATGAGGTAAAGCTTGTATTGGATGACACGAGAGAGATAAATGTATTAACAACACAAATACAAAAGAAGGAAAATGTTAAGATTGCAGAAAATTTGTGGTTGAGTGCAGGTATTCAGACGGAGCTTGACTCAATGTACCAAGATATTATAGAGTTACAGGAAAAGCGATTTGAAGAATATGAGCTTGGTCTAGTGGATATTGCTTATGGAGACAAGGTAGAAATTGTAGAGGCATATCTGTTGGAGGAAGAGCTACAGACAGTTGATGAGGCAGTGAATCTGGTTACTAAGGAGCAAGAGACACAAGTTATTTATAAGGTGAAATCTGGAGATACGTTATCTGAAATTGCGCTTACTAATAATATTCCGATGGAAGAATTGATTGCCATTAATGATATGTTGGAGGATGAAAATACCACTATTCGTGTAGACCAGGAATTAGTGATTACGGTTCCTGAGCCAGATTTATCTGTTATATGGAAAGAGGAGCAGATATTTACTGAGGATTATGAGGCTGAAATTCAGTATGTGCCAAACGATGACTGGTATACCACACAAAAGGTGACTTTACAAGAACCTTCTGCTGGTAGGCGTAAAATTGTAGCAGTTACTACGTATAAAAATGGTCAAGCTCAAGATAGAGAAGTTTTGAAAGAAGAAATCTATGCTGAAGCGATACCAAAGATTGTGGAACGTGGTACAAAGATTCCGCCAACTTATGTTAAACCGGTTTCGGGAGGTCGATTAAGCTCTAGATTTGGTTCTAGAAGTGCGCCAACAAAGGGTGCGTCAACGAATCATAAGGGAGTAGATTGGGCATTACCTATAGGTACTGCGGTTGTAGCATCAAATGCAGGAACTGTAACCAAGGCAGGTTGGGCAAGTGGTTATGGATATGCTGTTTATATTAAGCATGCAGACGGCAGAGAGACTAGATATGCACATTTAAGTAAGGTGTTAGTAAAAGCAGGACAAACGGTTTCACAGGGACAGCGTATTGCGTTAAGTGGTAATACAGGACGAAGTACAGGACCGCATTTGCATTTTGAAATTCGAATCAATGGAGTAGCTGTGGATCCTTTAAAGTATTTGAATTAGTTTACAAATAAACTTTTTTGATGTATACTGTGTCAGAAGAATTTTTGTAAAAGATTCTGTTCTTGTGAAAAGGGAACTATATGAGTAGAGTATAGGATTTGTATGAGGTGTGCGATGGAACAATACGCAATTAAGGGTGGAAACCCATTGGTTGGCGAGGTTGAAATCGGCGGTGCAAAGAATGCAGCGTTAGGAGTTTTGGCCGCAGCTATTATGACAGACGATACAGTTATTGTAGATAATTTACCTGATGTTAGAGATATAAATGTTTTGATGAATGCTATGGAAAGCATTGGTGTTGTAATAAACAGAACGGATAGACATACTGTTAAGATTAACGGTTCTATGATTCATGGATTTGTAATCGAGGATGAATTTATTAAAAAGATTAGAGCTTCTTATTATTTATTAGGCGCATTACTTGGAAAATACAAACATGGAGAGGTTGCTTTACCTGGCGGCTGTAATATTGGAAGCAGAAAGATAGACCTGCATATTAAGGGATTCAAGGCACTTGGTGCAGAGGTGAAGATTGAGCATGGGCTGATTATTGCGAAGGCGGAGAAGCTCAAAGGGGCTCATATTTATCTTGATACGGTTTCCGTAGGTGCAACCATTAATATTATGCTGGCAGCAGTGCTTGCAGAAGGCAAGACTGTTATTGAAAATGCAGCAAAGGAGCCACATGTTGTTGATGTTGCGAATTTCTTGAACTCTATGGGAGCTAATATTAAGGGTGCTGGAACAGATGTTGTTAGAATTACTGGTGTGCCAAGACTTCATGCAACGGAATATTCTATTATTCCGGATCAGATTGAGGCTGGAACCTTTATGCTTGCAGCGGCCATTACCAAGGGAGATGTTACGGTTAAAAATGTAATTCCAAAACATTTGGAATCTACATCTGCAAAATTAATAGAAATGGGATGTCAGATTGAAGAATCGGATGATGCAGTCAGAGTAGTGGCTTCTAGAAGATTAGAAAGTACACAGGTAAAGACCTTGCCATATCCGGGATTTCCGACAGATATGCAACCACAGATTTCAGTTGCACTTGCATTAGCTCAGGGAACTAGTATAGTAACGGAGAGCATTTTTGACAATCGTTTTAAATATGTAGATGAGCTTGCTAAGATGGGGTCTGATATCAAGGTAGAGGGCAACACTGCCATTATTGCAGGTGTGAAGCACTTTACCAGTGCTAATCTGACTGCGCCAGATTTACGTGCGGGAGCTGCATTAGTACTTGCTTGTCTGACTGCAGAAGGATTTAGTACGGTTGAGGATATCAAGTATATTGAGCGAGGCTATGAGGATTTTCATATTAAGCTTCAGGGACTTGGTGCACAGATTGATAAAGTAGAGTCAGATAAGGACTTGCAGAAGTTTAAATTTAAAGTTGGATAATAGAATGATAAAAACCCTGTGCTTCGGTTGAACAAGGCACAGGGGTTCTTTTGTTTTTTGAAAAGATTATGCAGCAATGTAGCTCATGGCGGGACACATCAGACCTAAAGTTGCACAAATAATAGCTGTTTCGAATAGCACCTAAAATGCTGTGAGCACCAGTTACGTTCATCAGTATGCTGCCGTTTAAGACATAAAGGCGATAGAATACATAAGCAAAAATAAAATAAGTCACTTGATATTTTGAGTAACAAAATGAAGATATATGTAGATATGTGAAAAGTGCACAAAAAAAAACTATAAAATAGACAAAAAGATACATGTGTACTTTACACACGATAAGTGGTTTGATATAATTCCTACCTGTTGTGGGTTTTTATGAGGGTATAGTATAGTAGGAGAGATTAAAATGAATAAGAAGAACTTAATGCGTCAAAGATTAGGTTTTGGTGCAGCAGACATGGCAAGTAATTTTGTTTGGCCAATGATTACTACATATCTTGCAGTATTTTATACAGATGTTGCAGGGATTGATGCCATTGCAGTTGGAATGATTATGTTGGCATCAAAGTTTATTGATGCATGTACAGATGTTTTGATGGGAATTATTGTTGATCAGACAAGAACAAAATGGGGAAAATGTAGACCATATTTTCTTTTTGGTGCAATTCCGTTAGCTTTATTTGCGGTATTAACTTTTATTATACCGGATTTTGGAAACGATACCAATGCCGTTATTTATGCGTTTGTAACATTTAATTTAGTAAGTACGGGATATACGATTGTAAATACTCCGTTATCTGCAATTCTTCCAAGTTTGACAGATGATAAGCATGAGAGAAATATTTTAGTTACATTCCGAATGGTTATGGCTGCAATAGGAAGCTTTTGTGTTACTACATTTGCAACGCCATTAATCAATGAATTCGGTGGAAATAGCAATCCATATAGTTATGCAATAACAATAGGAATTTTTTCTTTGGTTGCTGTGATTTTATTCTTCTTTGCATTTGCTAATACAAAAGAATCTGTAAAATCGGTTCAGTCAGAAAAAGTTACTGTTCGTCAAGGATTAAAAGCAGTTAATGGACAGTATATTTTATTTGTTTTCATTATGTTTGTATTCATGCTTGGCTTTGCAATTAAACAGGCGGGTGTAGTATATTATTATACATATGTTGTGGAAAATGTTGGAATCATTCCGATTCAGGCAGCAGTTACTTCTGTTGCAATGATTATAGGTCAGTCATGCATGCCAATGTTTACAAAGAAGTTTGGAAAAACTAATTCTATGCACCTTATGTGTGTGATTTCGTTTGTAGGTAATGTTTTATTTATTTTCTCTAATAATAACACAGCGATGTTGATTGCTGGAACAGCGGTAGTTTGGTATGGACTTGGTTTCTTAATGGGAATGAGATTTTCTGTTTTAGCTGATGTTGTTGATTATTGTGAAATGAAATCAGGTATACACGCAGCAGGAATGTTGTCTTCATTAGATAGTTTTGTAGCAAAGCTTACATTTGGATTAAATGTTACTCTGTTCACATTTTTGATGAAGTTGGGTGGATATGTACCAAATCAGAAGCAGACAGACTTAGCAAAGAATTACATTAATATAGGTTTTATTGGGATTCCAGTAGTATGTCTGATTCTTACAGTAGTATTATTACGTTTCTTTAAAGTTGAGAAATTGATGAATGAATACAATCAAGAACATAACGAGAACAGTGAGAAAGTGATTGCTGAGAAGAAGGCGGTATAAACTTTCTATTGACAGTACTTATAAAATTGTATACAATGTATACGATATGACAATTCCATATTGTGTTTAAACTCTTATTCAGAGTGGTGGAGGTACAAAGGACCAATGAAGCCACGGCAACCCCCCGTAATGAGGAAGGTGCCAACCTGAGCGAGTCATGCTAGAAGTATAGTTCGAACAATAAGAGGATTTGATTATCATAGAAACTGGTCACGTCCACTTATTTTATAATAAGTGGACTTTTTTATTATTCATAAGGAAGGTGTTGTAATATAGCGATAAACACTTTTATCCTTAATGAAAGAGGAGGAAATACAATGGAGAAATTATTATTTACTTCAGAGTCTGTAACAGAAGGTCATCCTGATAAAGTTTGTGATGCTGTATCGGATGCGATTTTAGACGCTTTAATGGCACAGGACCCTATGAGCCGTGTTGCTTGTGAAACAGCAGCTTGTACAGGGTTTGTATTAGTAACAGGTGAGATTACAACAAAGGCTTACGTTGATATTCCAAAGATTGTTCGTGAGACAATTAAGGAAATTGGATATGATAAGTCTGAATATGGATTTGATGGCAATACTTGTGCTGTTTTAACAGCAATTGATGAGCAGTCAAGCGATATCGCTATGGGTGTTGATAAAGCTCTTGAAGCAAAAGAAAACAAGATGAGCGATGAAGAAATCGAAGCAATTGGTGCTGGTGATCAGGGTATGATGTTTGGTTATGCTACTAACGAAACAGAAGAATATATGCCATATCCTATTTCACTTGCTCATAAGCTTGCATTACAGTTAACAAAGGTTCGTAAGGATGGTACTTTAACTTATTTAAGACCAGATGGAAAGACTCAGGTTTCTGTAGAGTATGATGAAGCTGGTAAGCCAAAGAGATTAGAGGCAGTTGTATTATCTACACAGCATGATGCAGAAGTAACACAGGAGCAGATTCATGCAGATATCAAGAAGCATGTATTTGATGTGATTCTTCCGGAAGAATTAATTGATGCGGATACAAAGTTCTTCATTAATCCAACAGGACGTTTCGTAATTGGTGGACCACACGGTGATGCAGGTCTTACCGGACGTAAGATTATTGTAGATACCTACGGTGGATATGCTCGTCACGGCGGTGGGGCTTTCTCTGGTAAGGACTGTACAAAGGTAGACAGAAGCGCTGCTTATGCAGCACGTTATGTTGCAAAGAACATTGTAGCAGCAGGTCTTGCTGATAAGTGTGAGATTCAGCTATCTTACGCAATCGGTGTAGCACAGCCAACTTCTATCAATATTGATACTTTTGGAACAGGAAAGCTTGACAGCGAGAAGTTAGTAGCTATCGTTCGTGAGAACTTTGACCTTCGTCCAGCAGGAATTATCAAGATGCTTGATTTAAGAAGACCAATCTACAAGCAGACAGCAGCATACGGACATTTTGGACGTAACGACCTTGATTTACCGTGGGAGAAGCTTGACAAGGTTGAGACATTAAAGAAATATTTATAAGAAATACGATGGAGCCTTGTATGAAAATACAGGGCTCTTTTTGAAAGAGGAAAATACATGATAAAGAATATTGTATTTGATATGGGAAACGTACTGACCAAATATAGTATGGCTGAATATATTTGTAGGCGCACCGATACAGAGGAAGAGAGAAGAATTATCAAAAATGAAGTATGCGGTTCGGTGGAATGGATTCAGATGGATAGAGGGATTTTGACGGATGAGGAAGGAATTGCTTCTATCTGTAAATGTGTTCCGAAGGAATATCATTCCTTAGTAGAACGTTTTATCAATGAATTCCGCATGGAACCGGAGCCGAATCCGCCGATGGAGAGTCTGTTGCGCTGGTTAAAGGATGCAGGATATGATTTGTATTTGTTATCCAATGCTGCATATCGTTTTCATCGGTTTTCTAAGAATATTGCTTCAATCTCTTATATGAAAGGAATCTGGATATCCTGCGAGCATGGGGATTTGAAGCCGGAAAGGGAAGCATATCTTAGTTTTTTTGAGAAGTTTGACTTAAAGCCGGAGGAATGTCTTTTTATTGATGATTCGGCGGCAAATATAGAGGCAGCTATGCGGTGTGGTATGCAGGGGATTGTGTTCCACGGAGATGTGGAAGAATTGGAGAATAAGATAAAAGAACAAATGTTTGTATAATTTATTGACAATAAATTATTGTAATGATAATATAGATACATGTTTTACAAATTATAACAAAAATATCATTGTAAAAAATAACAGATTTGTTATAATGAAAGGAGAGAATATGTATCAAATTTTATTTTATGAAGATAAAAATGGTCATAGTGATATTGTAGAATATATAAAAGAGTTAAGAACAAAATCTGTTACAAGTAAGACAGATAAGATAAATTTTAACAAGATAGTTGCGTATATTGATATGCTGGAAGAGTATGGAACCAGAATAGGGGAACCAGTTACCAAACATTTAGATGGTGAGATATGGGAGCTAAGACCATTAAAAAATAGATTTTTATATGCTTATGTAGAAAAGGATACCTTTGTGATTTTGCATCATTTTATGAAAAAAACACAAAAAACACCAAAGCGAGAAATAGAGAAAGCAAAAAGTAATTTGCAGGATTATTTGGAAAGGTATGGTGATTAATATGGCTATTGCATGGGAAGAATTAAGGGGCAGTCTGAATATCACAGAAGATGAAGAGCAAGTGATAGAATTGGAAAAAGAATTGATTCGTACTATGATAAGAGTAAGAGAAGAAAAAGGCTTAACACAAAAGCAGTTGGCGGAGTTATGCGATGTAAAGCAGCCTGTCATTGCAAGAATGGAGTCCGCAGTGCATTCACCGCAAATCAATAGTTTGTTAAAAGTGCTTGTGCCATTAGGATATACATTGGAAATTGTGCCACTCGAGAAAAAGGGATAATATTTAAAAGGATTATAGATAAACAAAAAAGTGTTGTAATTTTGCAGCACTTTTTTTCTTTTCAATTGATGCAAAATACATTATGATAAAGAAAGAACTTATGTAACTTTTATATATAGAAGAAAGAGTAACAACAAGGAGGCACACGATGGCATTTACACATCTGCACGTACATACCGAATACAGTCTTTTGGACGGTTCGAATAAGATAAAAGAATATGTAAAGCGCTTAAAAGAGCTGGGGATGGATAGTGGTGCCATTACAGATCATGGTGTTATGTTCGGTGTTATTGACTTTTATAAGGAAGCGAAGGCACAGGGGATTAAACCGATTCTTGGCTGTGAGGTTTATGTAGCGCCGAATTCCCGCTTTGATAAGGAACTGACAGGTGGTGAGGAACGATATCATCATCTTGTTTTGCTTGCGGAAAATAATACTGGTTATGCAAATCTGATGAAGATAGTTAGCCGTGGCTTTACGGAAGGCTATTACTATAAGCCACGAGTAGATATGGAGGTTTTAATGACCTACCACGAAGGAATTATTGCGTTATCGGCGTGTCTTGCTGGAGAGGTGCAGAGATATATTACAAAAGGCTTATATGAAGAAGCAAAAAAATGTGCTTTAAAATATGAAGCATGTTTTGGAAAAGGAAACTATTTCCTTGAGCTACAAGACCATGGAATACCAGAACAAAAGACGGTAAATCAGGCATTGTTCCGCATGAGTAAGGAACTTATGATTCCGCTTGTGGCAACGAATGATATTCACTATACTTATGCAGAGGACGCAGAACCGCATGATTTATTGTTGTGCCTGCAGACAGGTAAAAAGGTAACAGATGTAGATAGAATGCGTTATGATGGCGGGCAATATTATGTGAAAAGCGAAATGGAGATGCGTACACTCTTTCCATATGCGCAGGAAGCGATTGATAATACTGCAAGAATTGCTGACCGATGCAATGTAGATATTGAGTTTGGAGTAACCAAGTTGCCAAAGTTCGATGTGCCGGTAGGATATGATTCATGGAGTTATCTCAATAAGCTATGTTTTGATGGTTTAGCTGAGCGCTATCCGGAAGATGACGGAACGCTGGCAGAAAAGCTTCGTTATGAGCTTGATGTTATCAAGACCATGGGCTATGTGGATTACTTCCTTATTGTATGGGATTTTATCAATTGGGCAAGAAATCACGATATTCCGGTAGGACCGGGACGAGGAAGTGCGGCAGGAAGTATTGTTTCGTATTGTCTGCACATCACGAACATTGACCCGATTCGTTATAGTCTGCTCTTTGAGCGCTTCCTGAATCCGGAACGAGTATCCATGCCCGATATTGATATTGACTTCTGTTATGAGAGAAGACAGGAGGTTATTGACTATGTAGGAGAGAAATACGGTCAGGACAAGGTAGTACAGATTGTAACGTTTGGTACGCTTGCGGCAAAAGGTGTTATCCGAGATGTGGCAAGAGTATTAGATTTGCCTTATAATTTTGCAGACAGTATTTCCAAGATGATTCCGAATGAATTGAATATTACTCTTGATAGGGCACTAGATATTAATCCAGAACTTCGTAAGCTTTATGAGCAGGACGAGCAGGTGCATTATCTGATTGATATGTGTAAGCGATTGGAGGGATTGCCTCGTCATACTTCTATGCATGCGGCAGGAGTTGTTATCTGTCAGAAGCCGGCGGATGAATTTGTACCATTGTCAAGAGGCAGTGACGGTTCGATAACGACACAGTTTACGATGACAACGATAGAAGAGCTTGGACTTTTGAAGATGGACTTCCTAGGTCTTCGTACTCTGACCGTTATTAAAAATGCCGTAAAAAACATAGAAAAGACAAATGGTATTTTCATTGATGTAGACCATATTGATTTTGATGATAAAAAGGTTCTTGCTTCTCTTGGAACAGGAAAAACAGATGGTGTTTTCCAGTTGGAAAGTCAAGGTATGAAGAATTTTATGAAGGAGCTAAAACCACAAAGTCTAGAGGATGTAATTGCAGGTATTTCTCTATATCGTCCGGGTCCGATGGACTTTATCCCAAGCTATATTAAGGGTAAAAACAATCCGAATCAGGTAACCTATGCAACGCCACAGCTTGAGCATATTTTGCAGCCGACCTATGGCTGTATCGTGTATCAGGAGCAGGTTATGCAGATTGTACGTGACCTTGGTGGCTACACGATGGGACGAAGTGACTTGGTTCGTCGTGCCATGAGTAAGAAAAAGGCTTACGTTATGGAGCAGGAGCGCAAGAACTTCGTACATGGAAACGAAGAAGAGGGTGTTCCGGGCTGTGCTTCAAATGGCATCGCACCAGAGATTGCTGAGCAAATTTATGGCACGATGATGGACTTTGCAAAGTATGCATTTAATAAGTCGCATGCGGCATGCTATGCAGTGGTTTCTTATCAGACGGCATATTTGAAATACTACTATCCGGTTGAATTTATGGCTGCGTTATTAACCTCGGTTATTGATAATTCAACCAAGGTATCGGAATACATCATGACCTGTAAGAGTATGGGGATTGAGATCCTTCCGCCGGATATCAATGAAGGTGAAGCAGGCTTTTCCGTATCAGGCAATGCGATTCGTTATGCACTTACCGCCATTAAAAATATCGGAAGACCGGTTATTGATGCGATTGTGAAGGAACGTGAAGAGCATGGTATTTATGTGAGTCTGAAGGAATTTATGGAGAGAACATCGGAATATGATGTCAATAAGCGAGCGTTGGAGCATTTCATTAAGGCTGGAGCCTTTGACAGCTTTGGTGCGACGAGGAAGCAGCTTATGAGTGTTTATTCTCAGATTCTTGACAGCATTCAGCATGGAAAAAAGAGTACCATGCAGGGACAGATGTCCTTATTTGATATCGTGGCAGAAGAGGAGAAGGAAGAGCTTGAGATTAAGATGCCAAATGTCGGTGAGTATACTAAGGAGCTTCTTCTTAGCTTTGAAAAAGAGGTTCTTGGCTTCTATGTCAGTGGACATCCGATGGAGGAGTATCAGTCTTTGTGGAATAAATATATTACGGCGAAGACCTCTGATTTTTATCTGAATGATGAGACAGGGGTAATTGCGTTAAATGATGGCAGCACGGTTACGATTGGTGGCATGATTATGGATAAAAAGATTAAGTATACGAAGCATGACAAGATTATGGCATTTCTTACGGTAGAGGATCTTGTTGGAAGTGTAGAGGTTATTGTATTTCCGAATAACTATGAGAAGTATTCTTATAAGCTGACAGAAGAAGGCAAGGTATTTATTCAAGGGCGTGTGGCAGCAGAGGATGAGAGAGATGGTAAACTGATATGTGAGAAGATTACGTCTTTTGATGAGATTCCACGCAAAGTCTGGCTGAAGTTTCCGAATGTAGATGAATATACGAAGCGTGAACAGGAGCTTTTTATGGCAATTGCAGAATCTGAGGGAAAAGATAGCATTATCATTTATTTGGAAGATACAAAGCAAATGAAGCAGCTTCCACCGAATCGCAATATTCATGCGGATAGTGAGGTGCTTGATGTGCTTAGGGTGATGTTGGGACAAGAGAATGTAAGAGTGGTGTGTTAAGTGCGCTCTATAAAAAAAGAAATGTCCAATTCTTAGCAAGTGAACTTGCACGAACGGTGTCTTATTGCTATGTGGTATAGTAAGCCATGCATAAGTTCGAAATTACTGCGTAATTTCTCACTTAGGGCGTGCGCCCTATAAAAAAAGAAATGTCCAATTCTTAGCAAGTGAACTTGCACGAATTGCACCTCTCTTTTTTTGCATGGCTTACTCTGATAAAAAATTATCAAAAGGGAGTTGTAATCTTGCTTAAAATGGATTAAAATAGTGTAAATTGAGTTTTCGCGCTTAGGAACAATTATATATGGATTTGGGTAATTGTTCGCTAGGAAAGTGCATATAACTATGAAGGAACGTAATAGTTATGGAATAGTTATAATATGTATGTTTACATATAGGAGGTATTATCATGGCCAAAGAGATAAAAACAATTGCTGTTTTAACAAGTGGTGGAGACGCACCTGGTATGAATGCTGCGATTCGTGCAGTGGTAAGAAAGGCTCTCTCCAACGGAGTTCGTGTAAAGGGAATTAAGAGAGGTTATGCAGGACTTCTCAATGAAGAAATAGAAGATATGGATGCACCTAGTGTTGCAGATATTATTCAGACAGGCGGTACTATTTTAGGTACAGCACGTTGTCTTGAGATGAAGGATCCTGAGGTGCAAGCACATGCAGCTGATATTTGCCGTAAACATGGTATTGACGGACTTGTTGTAATTGGTGGTGATGGTTCATACCGTGGAGCACAGGTTCTTGCAAGAAATGGTATTAATACGGTTGGTATTCCGGGAACGATTGATCTTGATATTGCTTGTACAGAGTATACAATTGGATTTGATACAGCAATTAATACAGCAATGGAAGCAATTGATAAAGTAAGAGATACTTCTTCTTCTCATGAAAGATGTTCTATTATTGAGGTTATGGGACGTGATGCAGGATACATTGCTCTTTGGACAGGTGTTGCAACTGGTGCAGAGGATATTCTTCTTCCAGAGAAGTATGATTACAATGAACAGGAACTGATTAACAATATTATTGCTAGCAGAAAACGTGGTAAGACACATCATATTATTGTTAATGCGGAAGGTATAGGACATTCTGTTTCTATGGCTAAGAGAATTGAAGCAGCTACTGGAATTGAGACTAGAGCGACTATTTTAGGTTATTTGCAAAGAGGTGGTCGTCCAACTTGTAAGGACCGTTTCTATGCTTCTATCATGGGTGCTTATGCAGCAGATATTCTTTGTGCAGGAAAGTCTAACAGAGTAGTAGCTTATAAGCATAGTAAGTTTGTTGATTATGATATTGAAGAAGCTTTAAATATGACTAAGGGTATTGATGAATATCAGTTTGATATTTGCAAGAAGTTGTCAAGATAATAACTAATATGTATAAGAAGGTAGAAGAAATCTGCCTTCTTTTTTTACTTTATAGGAAAGTGCTGTAGCGTAGTGGCAGTTAGACAAGAATTTCGTAAGAAATTCTTGCCAAAGTGCGTGCGCTGGTACGTACTATTTGTTCTAAAAAACAACACATTTGAAATGAATGTTGAAAATAAATACGCATCTTGTGAAAAAAACAGACAAATGATACAATAAATTATAAGAGTTAGAAAAAGAAAGGTATGGTTATTTGTATGGATTTTACCAATAAGAGTGTCGCAGATCAAAGTAGAAATAAAGTAGCGGTTATAGGATCTTCTATTATGGATATAATTCTTGCGTTGGCATACATAATAGAGGTTTTTAAAGGGAGCAGAACAATAGGTTCTTATCTCATAGTTTTTGTTTTATGTATATTGCCCATGATTTTGACATGTTTGGTATATCTAAAGAAAAAGGATGCGTTGGCAATCAGATATATTATTAGTATCGGATTTGCAGTGTTGTATAGTTATATTATGCTTACTTCAGTGACAACGATTACGTTCTGTTATGTTATTGTTATTTTTGTTATATTAATGGTATTTATGGATAGAAAAATCTTGAGTTCGTTAGGTATATTTGGCATTGTGGTAAATGTGATTCGTTTTGTTTGGAATATGAACAGGGGATTAATAACTACAGAGGATGTAACGGAGTTTGAGATTGTGTTAGCATGTCTTGCACTTTCTGTTGTATTTGCGATTTTGGCGTTAAATAAGATTAATCAAATTAATGAAGCAAATGTTGTAAGGGCAAGAGAGGAAAAGGAACAAACGGCGAGTTTATTGGAAAAGATTATGCTGGTAACAGGTTCTATGACAGAAAAAATAGAACAGGTTACGAATGAAACAGATTATTTACATGATTCGATAGAGGCAACTAGAAATGCTATGGAGAACTTATCAGGTGGTGCAAGCACAGCAGTGGAAGCTGTTACAACACAGCAAAAGCATACGGATGAGATTGACGAACATGTGCAGGAGGTTGGAAAAGGAACAAAAGCGGTGTTTGATAGTGCAGTTAATTCGCAGGATAACTTGAAAAATGGTCAGGCAATTATGACAACACTTTTAAAACATGTGGATGATTCACAGAAGCTAAATAGTCTGGTAGCAGATGAAATGAAGGAATTACATCAGAAATCAGAACAAATGGGAAGTATTATAGATTTGATTAATGAGGTGGCCTCCCAAACAGAGTTATTAGCATTAAATGCAAGTATTGAGGCAGCAAGAGCTGGTGAAGCTGGTAAAGGGTTTGCCGTTGTGGCATCAGAGATTACAAATCTTGCAGGCCAGACGGAAGATGCAACAAGCAAAATTACACAACTTATAGCAGGAATAAGAGAATCCTTAGAGCGAGTGAATCGTTCTGTAGAGAAGTTGATAGAAAGCAGTTATACACAAAGTGGATTAGTAGAAGAAAATGCTAAGAGCTTTGAGGCTATTAACGATAATACAACGGATATTATTAATCAGATACAACAATTACAAGGTGTTGTTCAGACAGTAGAAGAAGCAAATAAACTTGTTGTTGATAATATTTCTAATATTACAGCTGTAACGCAGGAAATTACGGCAGAAGTTAGTAGTACATTAGAAACTTGTGAGATGAATAACAAAGCAGTATATAAGGTAAGGTCATTAGTTGATGAATTAAATCAGGACGCGGAAGAATTAAAACAGAAATAAGAATAATGTTACAGGAACGGAGCAAACGGTAACAGAATAATAGGAACAAAAGGGATGCAGTAGGAATTGCATTCCTTTTTATATTTAGATATGATATACTATGCTGAAATGAGACTTTATTACTTTAGAGAGCATAAGTGATTTAGGAGAGAGTATATGAAAAAAGAAAAAGTGAAAAAGAAACAGTCTACCACGCGAAGCATTGCATTAGGGTTTGCATTAATTATTTTTGTGGGGGCTCTTTTGTTGACACTTCCGATTGCTACAAGGACAGGAGAAGTAGACTTTATTGAATCCCTATTTACAGCGACTTCGGCCACTTGTGTAACAGGACTGGTGGTAGCAGATACTTATCAGAATTGGTCCATTTTCGGACAAATAGTTATCATTACGATGATACAACTTGGCGGACTAGGATTTATGACGGTCGGAGTGTATATTTCGGTTCTATTAAAGAAAAAAATAGGTCTGCAAGAGAGAGAATCTATTCATGAAAGCGTAAATACAATGGAAACAGCAGGTGTTGTTAGACTTGTTAAGAAAATCGTACAAGGAACTTTTATAATAGAAGGAATCGGTGCAATATTGCTCGCTACAAGATTTATTCCAAGATTTGGAGTAAGAAGAGGTATTTATTATTCCTTTTTTCATTCTATTTCAGCTTTTTGCAATGCTGGGTTTGATCTTATGGGGATTGAAGGAGAATATTCTTCTCTGGTTGCCTTTGAGGGTGATGTTGTTGTGAATGTGGTAGTCATGTTATTGATTCTTATCGGCGGTATAGGTTTTATAGTATGGGATGATATACAGCGGAACAAATGGCATTTTAAGAAGTATCTTCTTCATTCAAAAATTGTTATAGTAACGACTGTTATAATAACGATTGTTACCACAATTTTGTTTTTTATTTTTGAATATAATAACACTCTTCGTGATATGACTTTGCTGGAAAAGATGTTAGGTGCAGCATTTAGCTCTGTAACCCCGCGAACGGCGGGATTTAATACAGTAGATACCGCAGCATTGTCGGAAGCAGGTAAGCTTCTGTCTATGGTTTTGATGTTTATTGGTGGTAGCCCGGGCTCTACGGCGGGTGGTGCTAAGACAACAACAATCGTTGTACTTGTTTGTTATGCCATTGCTATGGTTCGTAGCCATGAGGACATTAATCTGTTTGGTAGACGATTGACAGCAGATGTCGTAAAAAAAGCAAATGCGGTTGTTATGATTAATTTGGTTTTGTCACTTATTGTTGCAATGATAATTATGGCAATGCAACCACTTCTTTCGGGAACAGATGTTATGTTTGAGGTGCTGTCAGCAATTAATACGGTAGGTATGACAACAGGAATTACAAGAGAGTTGAATGTGATAGCAAGAATACTTATTATGATATTGATGTATTGTGGACGATTAGGCAGTTTGTCCTTTGCGCTTGTGTTTGCACAAAAAAACACAACGAATAGTGTAAGACAGCCACAGGAAAAGATTATTGTAGGATAGAGAGGGAGAAATATGAAATCGATTTTGATTATTGGTATGGGACGTTTTGGACATCATTTAGCACAGGATTTTTTGGAGAACGGACATGACGTTATGATTATTGATGAAAATGAGGAAAAGGTAGAAGATATGGTACCTTATGCTACAAGCACCAAGATTGGTGACTGTACGAAGGAAGAAGTATTGAAGAGCCTTGGAATTAAGAATTTTGATGTTGTATTTGTATGCATTGGCACAAATTTTCAAAGTAGCTTAGAGATTACCAGTCTGGTAAAGGAGCTTGGTGCAAAGCGTGTTGTGAGCAAAGCAACAAGAGATATTCAAGCTAAGTTTTTGTTAAGGAATGGAGCAGATGAGGTAATCTATCCGGAAAAGGATATTGCAAAAAAATGGGCAGAGCGTTATAGTTTGGATAATATTTTTGATTATTTTAATCTGACTGGAGATATCGGTGTGTATGAAGTAAATCCATTGCCAGAGTGGGTAGGAAAAAGTATTAGAGAGTCTAATATCTCTGCGAAACATAAAGTTATTATTCTAGGTGTCAGAAAACAGGGTGATGAAGAAATGAAAATGCTTCCGTCCGCAGATTATGTGATTAACGAGAAGGAGCATTTAATGATTATGGCGGAGAATGATGTAGTAGAGAAATTGCTGACAAAAAAGAAAAAATAATAATTGTAGGCAATGGAAAGGCATGGTAGTTAATATGATTACAAGTGCAACAAATAGCAGAGTAAAGCGTATCGTAGCATTAGGGCAGAAGGCAAAGCTTAGAAGAGAAGAGGATTGCTTTTTGGTAGAAGGCTCTAAAATGTTTTTAGAAGCACCGAAAAGCTGGATTAAAGAAGTGTATATTTCCGAATCTTTTCTTGCAAAGTGTAGTTTTCGGGAAGAATTGCAAAGTTATTCTTATGAAGTGGTTTCGGACGAGGTATTTCAAAAGATGTCAGATACAAAGACTCCGCAAGGAATCTTAAGTGTACTACAATGTCCTCATTATGAAATGGAACAATTACTAGGAAAACCAAATCCGTTTTTGGTTATTTTGGAAAATTTGCAGGATCCAGGGAATCTAGGAACCATTCTTCGTACCGGAGAGGGTGCAGGGATTGATGGTGTGATTATGACAAAGGAAACAGCAGACCTTTTTAATCCCAAGGTTATTCGCGCTACAATGGGGTCAATATATCGTGTGCCATATTTGTATGTGGATGATATTTTGGAGTGTATTGAAGAATTAAAAAAGCGAGATATTGCAGTATATGCAGCTCATCTTGATGACAGTGTATGCTATGATGTGCCAGATTATAAAAAAGGAACGGCTTTCTTGATTGGGAATGAAGGAAATGGATTGAAAAAGGAAACGGCTGACAGTGCAACACAGTACATTAAAATACCAATGCAGGGACAAGTGGAGTCCTTGAATGCAGCAATCGCAACATCCATTCTCATGTATGAGGCAGCAAAACAAAGAAATAATGTAAAGAAGCTCTAGGAAGCAAGCTGTAAGAGCTTCTTTGCATGAAAGAGAATGCCATAACAGGGCATTCTCTGCAATAAATGGAAAAGGAGAGTACATATGAAGATTGGTTTTATCGGTTTAGGAAATATGGCAACTGCCATGATTGGTGGTGTTTTGGGCAAGGGACTGTATACGAAGGAAGATATTATTGGTTCCGATAAGCTGCAGGCAACCGCAGATTGTGCAAAAGAGAAGTTTGGAATTGTAACTTATGTGGATAACAAAGATGTAGTAAAGAATTCAGATATTATTGTTTTTGCAGTAAAGCCGATTTTTTTACCGGAGGTTATTGCAGAGATTAAGGATGAAATGACGATGGATAAACTGGTGATTTCTATCGTGGCAGGTAAGAGTATTGCTTGGATTGAAGAAGGATTTGCGAAACAAATTCGGTTAGTACGTTGTATGCCAAATACTCCGGCTTTTGTCGGAGAGGGATGTACAGCCATTTGCTTGAATTGCAGTGCAACTAAGGATGATGAGAAGCTTGCCCTTGACATTATGAATAGTTTTGGAAAAGCAAGTGTAGTATCAGAGCATCTTATGGATGCAGTAGTAGGTGTTAGTGGAAGTTCACCGGCGTATGTTTTTATGTTTATTGAAGCTATGGCAGATGCGGCGGTGCTTGCGGGAATGCCAAGGGCACAGGCGTATGAATTTGCCGCGCAGTCTGTTCTTGGAAGTGCAAAAATGGTGTTAGAAACAGGAAAACATCCAGCTGATTTGAAGGATATGGTATGTTCGCCAGGAGGTACGACGATTGAGGCAGTAAAAGTGCTCGAGGAAAAAGGCTTTCGTGCAGCAGTAATGGATGCAATTGGAGCTTGTGTGGAAAAGTCTAAAAATTTATAATATTTGAAATAAGAGTCCGAAACTTGACAAGTGGCGGACTCTTTGTTATTATATAAAATCGTAACGGATGTTAATTATTATGTAATATTTGTTATTGGCAATGTATAAAATATGTAAATGAAAGTAATAACAAAGAATAATTTCCGAAGTTTTTGTGGAAATCATGGAGATTAGTATGAAAACGAATTATCATGGGTGGAGAAGTTTTTTTTCCGCAGTAGCTTTTTCAGTAGTATTGTGTACCACATCGATGACTGCATTAGGAGAGGAAACAAAAGTAACTGATACAGAAGAAATAGAGATGCCACTAAGTGCTGGAGCAGCAGTCTTATTAGATATGGATGTAGCAATTGCTGATGAAGAGATTGTTGAAATCGTTAAGAACAATACAAGAGGAAATGTAACTGCCAAAACCATAACCAAACAGGAATCAACTCTTGTTATGGCAAATGTTAATGAGTATGTAAATATTCGAAAAGAAGCTAATCAGGATTCAGAAAAGCTTGGCGTTTTATATAAAGATTGCGGTGGCCATATCATAGAACGTCAGGGTGAATGGACAAAGATTCAGTCAGGAGATGTTACTGGCTGGGTCAGAGATAAATATCTACATTTTGGCGATGAAGCGGAACAGCTCGCAGAAGAAGTTGGAATGTTGGTTGCTTATGCACAGACTGATACTTTACGAGTGCGCAAGGAAGCAAGCATGGATGGTGGAGTATTAGGACTTCTTTCAAAGGGAGAAGCGTTAGAAGCTATCAAAGAGCATGGTGACTGGGTAGAGGTAAGCTATGAAGGTGCAACCGGATATGTATCAGCAGATTATGTTAAGGTTGAATTTGACATTGATGATGCTGAGTCCATGGAAGTGATTCGTGCAAGAGAAAAGGCAGAAGAAGAGGCAAAGAGACATCAGCAGAAGGAAGCAGTTCTTGCAACGGCATCAGAGCTTCAGATTTTAGCAGCACTTATCCAGTGTGAAGCAGGAGGAGAAGCGTATGAAGGTCAGCTGGCAGTAGGTTCTGTTGTTATGAATCGTGTTAGAAGTGCAGCGTATCCTAATACAGTTGCTGAGGTAGTGTATGCATCCGGGCAGTTTACACCGGCAGCTACTGGCAAGCTCGATAGAGTAGTTTTAAGTGGCAGTATCAAGCCATCTTGTTTGCAGGCGGCGCAGGATGTATTGAATGGTGTTACGAATGTAGGAGATGCACTTCATTTTAGACGTGTAGGAACAAAACAGGGAATTGTGATTGGAAACCATGTGTTTTGGTAGAATATAGAAAGATGCAGGCGGTGAAAGGCTTGCATCTTTTGTGTTTTATAGGACATTCTTTTGTCTATTATCTTGCCCACGGTACAAAAACGTAGTAAAATGGAAAGGTAATTTTGCTTCCAATGAAGGAAACAAAAACGTGGCTTGTAGAAGCATTGAAAAGGAGGAGAATTATGAATTTAAAAGGACGTCATTTTTTAACATTGAAGGATTTTACAGCAGAAGAGATTGTCTATCTGGTAGATCTTGCAGCTTCTTATAAAGAGAAGAAAAAGAACGGAATTGCTCATGATACATTACGAGGAAAGAATGTTGCATTGATTTTCGAGAAGACAAGTACACGTACTAGATGTTCTTTTGAAGTAGCTGCTCATGACTTGGGAATGGGAACCACTTATCTTGAGCCGGCAAGTTCTCAGATTGGTAAAAAAGAAAGTATTGCTGATACCGCAAGAGTACTTGGAAGAATGTACGAAGGTATTGAATATAGAGGGTTTGAACAGACTATTGTTGAGGAGCTTGCTAAATATGCAGGTGTTCCGGTGTGGAATGGTTTGACCAATGAATACCATCCAACACAGATGTTAGCTGACTTATTAACCATCAGGGAGCATTTTGGAAGATATAAGGGTATTAAACTTACCTATATGGGAGATGCACGTTACAATATGGCAAATTCCCTTATGATTATGTGCTCTAAGTTAGGTATGCACTTTACAGCATGTACAAACAAAGCATATTTCCCAAACGCTGAACTTGTAGCAGAGTGTCAGGAATATGCAAAGGAGTCCGGAGCTACCATTACTTTGACAGAAGATGCTATGGCAGGAACAAAAGACGTCGATGTTGTTTATACTGACGTATGGGTATCCATGGGTGAACCGGAAGAAGTATGGGAGGAGCGCATTAAGGTGCTTTCACCGTATAAGGTTACTAAGGAGATTATGCAGAACGCAGGAGAACAGGCTATCTTTTTACACTGCTTGCCGGCATTCCATGATTTGAAGACAACGGTTGGTAAAGAGCAAGGTGAGAAATACGGATTTACAGAACTCGAAGTAACAGATGAGGTATTTGAATCTGCACAGTCTAAAGTATTTGATGAGGCAGAAAACCGCATGCATACGATTAAGGCTGTTATGGCTGCAACATTAGGAGCATAATCATTGATGGATAGGGAGAAACTGGCAGGTCAGATAGAAAAAAGTACAACATGGCTTGCAAGGAATTTATTTTTCTATGAGAAAACAGGTTCTACCAATGATGATATAAAGCAAATGGCAAACGAGGGTGCCTCAAATGGTACTCTCGTTGTTGCAGATAGGCAGACAGCGGGAAGAGGAAGACGTGGAAGAACATGGATATCTCCCAAGGGAGAATCCGTTTATATGTCATTGCTGTTGCGACCAAAGTGTATGCCCAATCAGGCGTCGGCTCTGACGCTTGTTATGGCACTTGCAGTAGCAGAAGCAATGGAAGAGTTGGCATATGGCAAGAGTGGTATAAAATGGCCAAATGATATTGTGATGAATGGTAAAAAAATTTGTGGCATTCTGACAGAGATGGGATTGGAGCAAACCACGATTGATTATGTTGTGATAGGTGTTGGGATTAATGTCAATCAAAGCTTTTTTGATGAGGAAATTGCTACAACGGCTACATCTATCGCTTTAGAGCTTGGGAAAAAAATAAGTCGAGCAGAGTTGATAGGACGTATTTTGCATTATTTTGAAAAAGAGTATGCAGAATTTGAGAAAACTTATGATTTAACAAGTATTGTGGAACGATATAATCAGCATTTGCTGAATCGAGACAGACAGGTACGTGTATTAGACCCGAAAGGTGAATATGAGGGATTTGCACTTGGAGTTAATTCACAGGGTGAACTTATGGTGAAATGTCAGAATGATGAGATAGTACATGTATATGCAGGAGAAGTATCGGTCAGAGGGATTTATGGATATGTGTAAAATCTGTCGAATAATGCATGTATAGAAGAGATATAATGGAGGTTGTTTAGGTGGAAACGAATAACAATCGTATAGTGCTTTGCGGTGCAAACGCATATGACAAAAAATATTATTTTAATGAACAGTTTAAAGGAATACCAGCTTCTATTCAGGAGGAGCTTCACGTTATGTGTGTGCTTTTTACGGAGGAAGTAGGTGGTGTGTTCACGATTGTCTTTGAAGAAGATGGTAGTGTCAGCTTCGATACAGAATCTTACGAAGAGGATATTTTATATGATGACGTAAGTAGTGGTCTTTTGATTCATGATATGAAGATTAAGCGTAAGGAACTATTAGAAGCACTTAGTATGTATTATAGAGTATTTATTTTACAGGAGCCTTTTGAAGAGGTATAGGCTCAAAACTGGTAGATATTAGAAAGGTATGGTAAAGAGAATGGTTTTAGTAGTTGATGTTGGAAATACCAATGCTACATTTGGTGTATATGATGGGAAAGAGCTTGTAACTACCTTTCGTCTGATGTCAAAGACACCGAGAACATCGGATGAATATGGTGTATTGATTACGGAAATGCTGAACAAGAATCAGATTGCAATCAAAAGTATTACAGGTGTTATTGTAGCAAGCGTAGTTCCAAATATTATGCATTCATTGACGGGTGGTATCAGACGTTACGTGAATGAAAAGATTTTGACAGTGGGCGCAGGTGTTAAGACCGGAATCAAGATTGTAACAGAGAATCCAAAGGAAATCGGGTGTGACAGAGTGGTAGATGCAGTGGCTGCATATGAATTGTATGGTGGCCCAGTTCTTGTAATTGATTATGGAACAGCTACTACCTATGATTTGGTTACAGCAGATGGTTGCTTTGCGGCAGGAATTACAGCGCCAGGTATTCGCATTTCGGCAAAGGCTTTATGGGATGGTACTGCAAAGCTTCCAGAGATTGAGATTAAGAAGCCAGCTTCTATCTTGGCACAGGAGACCATTTCCAGTATGCAGGCAGGACTTGTGTATGGTCAGATTGGACAGACAGAGTACATTATTCAGCGCGTGAAAAAAGAGACAGGCTATGATAACCTCAAGGTTGTAGCAACGGGTGGACTTGGAAGAATTATTGCGGAAGAAACCGATATGATTCAGGAATATAATAGTTCTCTGACCTTAGAGGGACTAAGAATTATTTATGAGAAGAATAATAAGTAATGATGTGACGAGTGTTGTAGATTATGTATGACACAAATTCACAGAAAGGTAAGAGGATTTATGAAGTTACAGATAGGGGATGTAACCCTTGAAAATAATGTAATCTTGGCTCCGATGGCAGGTGTAACAGACCTGCCGTTTCGTCTTTTGTGCAAAGAACAGGGAGCTGGACTTTTATGCATGGAAATGGTAAGCGCCAAGGCAGTACATTATAACAATAAAAATACAGAGGCTTTGATGGAAATCCATCCGGATGAACATCCGGTTTCTTTGCAGCTTTTCGGGTCAGAGCCTGATATTATGGCTGAAACAGCCGCAAGAATCGAAGAACGCCCATTTGCTATTTTAGATGTAAATATGGGATGCCCAGTTCCTAAGGTGGTTAATAATCATGAGGGAAGTGCCCTTATGAAAGAGCCAAAGCTTGTGGAAGAAATTGTAACCGCTTTGGTAAAGGCGGTGAAGAAGCCTGTAACGGTGAAAATACGAAAAGGCTTTGATGATGAACATGTGAATGCAGTCGAAATTGCAAAGATTATTGAAGCAAGTGGGGCGGCAGCAATTGCAGTACACGGAAGAACGAGAGAACAGTATTATTCCGGTAAGGCAGACTGGGATATTATTCGTCAGGTGAAGGAGGCAGTTTCTATTCCTGTAATAGGAAATGGTGATGTTACGGATGCTGTTTCGGCAAAGAAAATGATGGATGAAACAGGTTGTGACGGTATTATGATCGGACGTGCGAGCCGAGGAAATCCATGGATTTTCAAGGAAATTACGCAGTATCTTGATACGGGAATTCTACCAGAACGTCCAACAAATGAAGAGGTGCGCAATACGATTCTCCGACACGCGGCATTGCAGCTTGAATTTAAGGGTGAGTATACCGGAATTCGCGAAATGCGTAAGCATGTAGCATGGTATACGGCAGGTTATCCACACTCAGCAAAGCTAAGACGCATGGTAAATGAAATGGAGACTTTTACAGAGCTGGAAGAAAGTATTTGTAATATATTTCAATAATATAAGAGTAGAAATGCACTTGAAATGTAAAGAAGGTATTTTAAGTGCATTTTGCGTATTGTTATGAGAGCACTGGAAATAGATGGTATTGGAGTTTATAAGAGCATATATTAATAAGGGTCGTGGAGAAAACAAATGAGAAAGTTTTTATGGATTATATACGGAATTCTTTTATATTTATTAGTAGCAAATTTATTGTTTTTCTATTCTATATCGCACATATCCATTGCAGGAAAGGTACTGGTAACATGTGTGGTTATGATGTTGTTTATGATTTACCAGATTGTTCCATATTATAAATCTGGAATAGGTGGCAGACTGAATACTCTGGTGGGAGGATATACAGTGCTGCTCAGTAGTTGTTTTGGAATGCTCATCCAGAATGTGCTATTGGTGCGCTATATATGTTCAGGACAAGATAAAGAACAATCGGTTGCTGTATTTATAGGAAGTGTGGTAATTACTTATGTCGTAGCCTTTATTATGGCTTTGAATGGTTTTATACGAATTATGATTACTGCAAAACAGATAAAACTTGTTTGGCGTATTGTTTGGGCATTATGTTGGTGGATTCCGGTAATAAATCTTTTTATTACGATATATGTTTGCCATAGCGTTTCACAAGAATGTTCCTTAGAAATAGCAAAGCAGGAGCTGAATGAAGTACGTAAGGAAAATGAGATATGTTCTACCAAATATCCTGTATTGCTTGTACATGGTGTTTTTTTCAGAGACTGGCAATACTTTAATTACTGGGGAAGAATTCCGGCAGAGCTTCAAAGGAATGGTTGCAAGATTTATTATGGAAGGCATCAGTCGGCAGCAGCTGTAAAAGACAGTGCTGCAGAGCTGTTGGAACAGATTCACAGAATTATAGAGGAAACAGGGTGTGAGAAGGTCAATATCATTGCCCATTCCAAAGGAGGATTAGATACAAGATATGCTATTGACTGCCTTGGAGCAGCACCTTTGGTAGCGTCTCTTACTACAATTAATACGCCACATCAGGGATGCTTGTGGGTAGATGAATTGTTGAAGAAGTTACCCGATAGCTGGATTGCCTTTGTTGGAAAAAAATATAACAAGCTTTTTTGTAAGTTAGGTGATGTGAATCCGGATTTTGTTTCTGCAGTTTATGATTTGACTGCCAAGAATTGTCGGAAGAGAAATGAAGAAATTATACCGGCGGAAGGTTATAAAAAACAAAGCGTCATGTCATTAATGAAAGGCTGTATGAGTGCATCTTTCCCATTAAATCTAGGCTTTTTGCTAGTTAAACCGGTAGAGGGAAAGAATGATGGCTTGGTTTCCGAAACATCGGCTCAGTGGGGTGATTTTCTTGGTAATTTAACGTGTAAAGGAAGAAGAGGAATCTCACATGGAGATATGATTGATCTGTTTCGGGAAAATGTGAAGGGATTTGATGTGAGAGAATATTATGTTATGCTAGTAAAAGGACTTAAGGATATGGGGCTTTAAATGTTGACATCATTTTGAAAAAAGGCTATAATATCATAGCTTGTAGGGCATAGTCTGCCCAAAATACGGCAATGTAGATTAGCGGAAGAAATAAGTGTCATATATATTATTTTAATGAAAAAGGAGAGGGAACACCCATGGAAGCAAAGAAGAATCTATTAACTCGTGAAGGTCTGAAGAAATACGAAGATGAATTACATGAATTGAAAGTTATCAAGAGAAAAGAAGTTGCAGAAAAGATTAAGGAAGCAAGAGAACAGGGTGACTTATCAGAAAACGCTGAGTACGATGCAGCAAAGGATGAACAGCGTGATATCGAAGCAAGAATTGAAGAACTTGAGAAAATCTTAAAGAACGTAGAAGTTTTCGATATGGAAGAAGCTGCAAGCAATGATAAGGTAAGCTTTGGTCTTGTTGTTAAGGTAAAAGACAACGAATTTGATGATGAGATGGAATTCAAGATTGTAGGTGCTACCGAAGCAAATAGTTTAAAGGGTAAGATTTCTAATGAGTCTCCTCTTGGTAAGGCATTAATAGGAGCTAAGAAGGGTGACGTTGTAACCGTAGAAGCACCAGCAGGAATGATCGAATATACCATTTTGGACATTTACAAGCCAGAATAAGTTTTGAAAGGAGTATTGGAAGTGTCACAGGAACAGAACAATAACCAGAAGAATCAGGAACAGGATGTTAATCAGCTTTTAAAGGTAAGAAGAGAAAAGCTTGCAGCATTGCAGGAAGCAGGTAAGGATCCATTCCAGATTACAAAATACGATCAGACACATCATACGGTGGATGCAAAAGAGCTTTATGAAGCGCATGAAGCAAAGCTTTTGGCAGGAAGAACAAAGCCATCGGTAGATGGTTTGGATGAGCAGCAGGCTAAGGAAGTGCTTAATGCTGATTATAATGAAAGAAGAGCAATTATGGATGCAAGCCCTATTGAGGTTTCCATCGCAGGACGTATGATGTTCAAGCGTGTTATGGGAAAAGCTTCTTTCTGTAATATTCAGGATTTGAAGGGTAAGATTCAGGTATATGTAGCAAGAGATGCAATTGGAGAAGAAGCATATGCTGATTTCAAGAAATCAGATATTGGTGATATCTATGGTATCAAGGGATATGTATTCAGAACCAAGACAGGTGAGATTTCTATTCATGCAGTAGAAATGACAATGCTTACTAAGAGCTTACAGATTCTTCCTGAGAAGTTCCACGGATTGACCGATACGGATACACGTTATCGTCAGAGATATGTTGACCTTATCATGAATGAAGAAAGCAAGAATGTATTTATCAAACGTTCTCAGATTATCAAGGAGATTCGTAATTTCCTTGCTGAGCGTGATTTTATAGAAGTAGAGACTCCAATGCTTGTATCAAATGCAGGTGGAGCCGCTGCAAGACCATTCGATACACACTATAATGCTTTAGACGAAGACGTTAAGCTTCGTATTTCTCTTGAGCTTTACTTAAAGAGATTAATCGTTGGTGGAATGGAAAGAGTATACGAAATTGGTCGTGTATTCCGTAATGAAGGTGTAGATACCAGACATAACCCAGAGTTTACTTTGATGGAATTATATCAGGCATATACCGATTACGAAGGTATGATGGAATTAACAGAGTCTATGTTCAAGTATCTTGCTGAAAAGGTATGTGGTACTTCCAAGATTGTTTATAATGGTATGGAAATCGACTTTGGTAAGCCATTTGAACGTATTACTATGAATGATTGTATCAAGAAGTATGCAGGTATTGATTTTGATACGGTTGCAACCGATGAAGAAGCTAAAGCATTAGCAAAGCAACATCATGTAGAGTTCGAAGAGCGTCATACTAAGGGTGATATTGTAAATCTCTTCTTCGAAGAGTTCTGCGAGAAGAACTTAATCCAGCCTACCTTTGTTATGGATCATCCATTGGCTATTTCTCCACTTACAAAGAAGAAGCCAAGTGATCCAAATAAGGTTGAGCGTTTCGAGTTATTCATCAATACATGGGAAATGTGTAACGCATACTCTGAGTTAAACGATCCAATCGATCAGAGAGAACGTTTCGCAGCACAGGATGCAGCATTTGCAGCTGGTGATGAAGAAGCAAACCACACAGACGAAGACTTCTTAAATGCACTCAGCATCGGTATGCCTCCAACAGGCGGTATTGGATACGGTATCGACAGATTGGTTATGTTACTTACTGATTCACAGGCAATTAGAGATGTATTGTTGTTCCCGACGATGAAATCATTAGACAAATAAAGCCAGTATTTATGCGGGTTTGAGCATTATCATTTCAGTTTTTACTGCAAATTTACTGCAAAATTCTGATACAATATGCAGTAATATGTAGCGATTTGTAATTAG